>JBEIRZ010000053.1:0-20356 GCA_040375695.1 Planctomycetaceae bacterium | reverse complement strand
CGACAGGCCGCCAATGATCAGGAGATCGAAGACATTCCCGTTTCGCCGATCGACCTGCGGCCGACCGAGCTCCCGACGCTGCGTCCGGAGGTGGTGAACGCGACGATATCCGCGGGCGCGGCCGATCCGGTTTCGCATGGAACAAGTTCGATCGACCCGACGACCGAGTCGCAAGGCCGATCTCCTTGAGAACGTCACGCATCGATAACGAATGGATTGTTGCAACCTTACCGCCCCCAAGGGGAGCTGAAACACGATGATCGAATTGGGCATCAACATTGACCATGTCGCGACGATCCGGCAGGCGCGGCGAACCTACGAACCCGACCCGGTGATCGCCGCGGGGCTTGCCGAACAGGGTGGGGCGGATGGGATCACCTTCCATCTTCGTGAGGACCGGCGACACATCCAGGAGCGGGATGTCGAGCTGTTGGTCCGCACGGTGACGGTGAAGACGAATTTCGAAATCGCGGCGACGAGCGAGGTCGTCTCGATCGCCTGTCGCATCAAGCCGACGTGGGCGCTGCTGGTCCCCGAAAGCCGTCAGGAGGTGACGACCGAAGGGGGATTGGACGTGCTGAACGACAACGGCCGGATCGCGCAAGCGGTTTGCAGGTTGCAAGAAGTGGGGATCTTGGTGAGTCTATTTCTCGATCCCGACCCAACGCAGATCGCGGCGGCGGCGAAGATGGAAGTGGACGCGGTCGAATTGCACACCGGCCCTTATGCGCATGCTTCGGTCCCCAGCGCTTTGCCGGCGGCCCAGCACAAGGAGTTGCAGCGGCTCCGTGTCGCGGGACGCGAAGTGATCGATGCGGGGATGCGGTTGCACGCCGGACACGGGCTGAATTACGTCAACACGATCCCTGTGGCCCAGATCCCGGGGCTGGCCGAGGTCAACATCGGGCATTCGATCGTCAGCCGCGCGGTGATGGTCGGGATGCGTGAAGCGGTCGCGCAGATGCGTCAGATCCTCGACAAGGCGTTGTTGCTCCCCCATCACGCTTCTTAACGCGAGGTCGTCTCGTCAGGGAAGCGGTGCGGAGCTGTCAACGTGCGAAGCTCGCCGTGATTGCGGCGGGGGTGCGGTTGCACGATACTCAAAGGGGCAGCTCGATCGCCTCGCGACGCGCCGATGGTGATTAGCACCGGGCAGCCTCGCGTGAAGGCACTTCGCGGGCATTTTTCCTACCCCGGATGACTCTTCGTCCCCCCCTTTTTTTCTCCAAGCAGGATTCTGTGATGACACGACCGAACGGCCTTGGCCAAGGTGGCAGCAACGATTTTTCGCGGCGGCGTTTTTTGCAAGGGACGGCCGCGGCTGCGGCAGCGAGTGGTTTCGCGGCCCCGGCGATCGTCAGCGGCCGAAATCTGAATGAGAAGCTGCGGATCGCGGTGATCGGGTGTGGCGGGCGCGGCGGGTCGAACCTGCAATCGGTGGCATCGGAACAGATCACCGCGGTGTGTGACGTCAATTCGCAGGCGTTGGATGCGGCGGCCCAGCGTCATCCGGGGGCACGCAAGGAAGTCGACTTTCGCAAGGTCTATGACCATGCGTCCGAGTTCGATGCGGTCGTCGTCAGCACCTGCGAACACACGCATGCCTTCGCGACGCTGCCGGCCTTGCAGCTTGGGAAACACGTCTATTGCGAGAAGCCGCTGACGCACAACGTTTGGGAGGCCCGCAAGATCCGCGAGGCGGCGGCGAAGGCGAAGGTGGCGACGCAGATGGGGATTCAGATCCATGCGGGGGCAAACTACCGCCGCGTCGTCGAGCTGATCCAGACGGGGGCGATCGGCCCGGTCAGCGAAGTGCACGTTTGGGTCGGTCGGGCTTGGGGGTTACAATCCCCGGAAGAGGCGAAGGCGAACGGCGACATCGTCTCGGTCCAAGAGCGGCCGCGTGAAGCGGAGACGCCGCCGTCCCATTTG
Organism: Planctomycetaceae bacterium; assembly: GCA_040375695.1. GTDB lineage: Bacteria > Planctomycetota > Planctomycetia > Pirellulales > Pirellulaceae > UBA6163. The sequence continues at coordinate 18,424 of JBEIRZ010000053.1, read as the reverse complement.
AATTGGGACCTGTGGCTTGGTCCGGCACCGGCGCGGCCTTATCACAACGTCTATTTCCCTGGGCCGAAGTGGTATCGGTGGTGGGATTTCGGCAACGGGACGATGTCGGACCTGGGGAGCCATTGGATCGACTTGCCGTTCTGGGCGCTGAAGCTCGATTACCCGCGGACGATCGAAGCGTCGGGCCCGCCGCCGCACCCGGAGCTCGCACCCGCCTCGATGCAGGTGGCCTACGAGTACGGGCAAAGGGGGGAACTCCCGCCGGTGAAGCTGACGTGGTACCAGGGGAAGAACCGGCCGCCGCTGGTCGCCGAAGGGAAGATTCCTGGTTGGGACAGTGGCGTTGTCTTCGTCGGATCGAAGGGGATGTTGCTCTCCGATTACGGCAAACACGTGCTCCTTCCGGAAGAGCGTTTCGTCGACTTCAAGCGGCCCGAACCTTTCTTGGCGCCATCGATCGGGCATCACGAAGAATGGATCCAGGCGGCGAAGAGCGGTGGCCCGACGACGTGCGATTTCGAATACTCGGGGTGGCTGACCGAAGCGAACCATCTGGGCAATGTCGCCTATCGCGTCGGCAAGAAGCTCGAGTGGGATGCTCAGGCGCTGCGCGCGACCAATGCCCCCGAGGCTGATCCGTCGATCCGGCGCGAATACCGTTCGGGTTGGTCGCTCGGCTGATATTCGGGGACGTCACGCCGATCGGGTGATTGTTTATTCTGGCCTTCAGTCATCGTGCTCGTAATCGCGCTCGCGCTCGTAATCGTGCTCGCGCTCGTAATCGTGCTCGTGCTCGTGCTCGTGCTCGTGCTCGTAATCGGACCCAGCCTCGATGACCGCGCATCCTTTCGACCATTAACACGACTTGAAGTCCATCGATGACGTTGTCGCGCTGAGTGCAGGGTATCGTGCCAAGATCGATTACGAGCACCGCTGCGCTGAGCACGAGCACGAGTCTAGGCCGGGGAAACGCCGGAATCTGCGATCGGAGGTCCCATTGGTGCTAACGTGTCACGATCGGCGGCCGATCAGGGGTTAGGGTTCAGCTTCGCGTTGACGAGGCGACGGATCGCTTCGAGGCACTGCGGGGCATCCATCTGATCGGTGTGCAAGACGAGGTCGGCATCGGTCGGTGGGGCGAAGGGGACGGTGACCCCGGGGAAGCTTGCGATTTCGCCGCGGTCGGCCGCCTCGTAGCGCCCTGAGGCGTCCCGTTGGCGACAGACCTCCGGTGGGGCGGAGAGGTGGATGTGGAGCCAACGGTCGCGTCCGACGACGTCGCGGGCCTTGGCACGGGTCGCCTCATCGGGGGCGACGAACGCGGCGACGCAGATCAGGCCGGCGTCGTTGAAGAGCCGGCAGATTTCGGAGGCGCGTCGCAGGTTTTCGGAGCGTTCTTCGATGGTGAAGCCGAGGTCGCGGCTGATGCCGTGCCGCATGTTCTGTCCGTCGAGGACGGTCACGGCGTGGCCGGCATCGAAGAGGATTTCTTCGAGCGCGAACGCGAGCGTCGTTTTTCCGGAACCGCTGAGCCCGCTCATCAGGATCGTTAGCCCGGGGTGGCCGAAGCGTGCTTGGCGGCGCTGGGCCGAGATGCGGCTGGGGGTGAATTGCAGCTGTCGGCTGGGGAGCCCGACGTCAAAGTGTTCGCCCGGAGGGGCATCGGTTCGGGGGTCGATGATCATCCCGGCGGCGACGGTTTCGTGCGACACGCGATCGACGAGGATAAAGTTTCCGGTGTGGTGATTTTGGCGGTACGGGTCGAATGCGATCGGGGCATGCACCTCGATTCGGCCGTAACCGACTTCGTTCAATTTGAGGTTCGCCGTTTCGACGCGGTTCAGCGTGTTGACATCGATCCGGCAGGTCACCCGTTGGACTTCGGCGGCGACATGTTTGGGCCCGATCTTGAGCCAATACGATTTGCCGGGAACGAGCGGCGTTTGGGACATCCAGACGAGGGTCGCGTCGAAGTGCTTGTCGACTTGGGGCAACCGGTCGGGGTGGGCCAGGACCTCGCCACGGGTGATGTCGATTTCGTCTTCGAGGGTCAGGGTGACGGCGTTGCCGGCCGAGGCGGAGGGGAGGTCGCCGTCGAAGGTGACGATCGACTTGACGCGGCTCTGTTGCCGCCCCGGAAGTACCATCACTTGGTCGCCGACGCGGACGGTCCCCGAAGCGACGGTGCCGGCATAACCGCGGAAATCGGCGGTGGGGCGGACGACCCTTTGGACGGGGTAACGCAACGGGGCATTCAAGTCATCGTCACCGACGGGCAACGTTTCGAGGACTTCCAGCAGCGGCGGGCCTTCGTACCACGCCATCCGTTGGCTCTTGCGGATCACGTTGTCGCCCCGCAGCCCCGAGAGCGGCATGCGGTGGATATCGCGGACGTCGAGCCGTTTGGCGAAGGCGAGGAATTCGTCGCTCAGGCGGTTGAAGACCTCTTCGCTGTAATCGACCAAGTCCATCTTGTTGACGGCCAGGATCAGCGACCGGACGCCGACCAACGAGGCGATGAAGCTGTGTCGGCGGGTTTGCGGCAACATCCCTTTGCGGGCGTCCATCAGGATGATCGCGGCCTTGGCCGTGGAGGCCGCGGTGACCATGTTCCGCGTGTACTGCTCGTGCCCCGGGCTGTCGGCGATGATGAACTTACGGCGCGGCGTCTGGAAATAACGGTAGGCGACGTCGATCGTGATCCCTTGCTGGCGTTCGTCTTCGAGGCCATCGAGCAGCAGCGCGGGGTCGACGTCGAGGTCGGTCGTGCCGTGTTTGGTCGAGTCGTGCTTGAGCGCCGCCAATTGGTCGTCGTAAACGGCGCCGGTTTCGAGCAACAGGCGTCCGATCAGCGTGCTCTTGCCGTCATCGACGCTGCCGCAGGTGATGAACCGCAGCATGTCCTTCGTTTCGTGTCGGGCGAGGAACTCCGCCGTCTCCGCGAGTGTCGTGGGGAGGGACTCGGTCGTCATCTCTGGGCTTCCTGGGCTGTCGTTGAATACGATAAATGGCTGGGCGATCTGGCGGAGGCGATTGGGCTTCGCGGGTCGTCGAGCGTCAGGGGAACGGTCCGAAACCGGGTCCGATCCGAAACCTTCGCATCGAGCGGAACCGGGTTAGAAGTACCCTTCGCGTTTCTTCCGTTCCATCGCCGCTTCTTCGTCGCGATCGATCGCGCGACCCTGTCGTTCCGACCAGCGTGTCGTCAGCAATTCGTGAACGATCCCCAGCACCGAATCGGCGTCCGAAGCGACGGCCCCGGTGACGGGATAACAGCCGAGCGTGCGGAAGCGGACCTTTCGCATCTGCGGCACTTCGCCGGGCTCCAGCCGCATGCGTTCGTCGTCGACCATGATCCAATCGCCGTTGCGTTCGACGATCGGCCGCGGGGCGGCGAGGTAGAGCGGGACGAGCGGGATCTTTTCGAGCAGGATGTATTGCCACACGTCGAGCTCGGTCCAATTCGATAGCGGGAAGACGCGAATGCTCTCACCGCGATGGACCCACGTGTTGTAAACGTCCCACAGCTCGGGACGCTGGTTCTTGGGGTCCCAGCGGTGATTGCGGTCGCGGAACGAAAAGATCCGTTCTTTGGCCCGCGAGCGTTCTTCGTCGCGGCGTCCGCCACCCAGGGCGGCGTCGAAGCGATGTTTGTCGAGGGCCGCCTTGAGCGTCTGGGTCCGCATGATGTCGGTGTAAACGCGGCTGCTGTAATCGAACGGGTTGATGCCGCTGCGGACACCTTCCTCGTTGATCTCGACGATGAGGTCCAGCCCCAATTCCTCGCGGACATAACGTTCGCGGAAGTCGATCATCTCGCGAAATTCCCACGTCGAATCGATGTGCATCAACGGGAACGGGGGCTTTTCGGGGTAAAAAGCCTTGCGGGCCAGGTGCAGCATGACGCTGGAATCCTTCCCGATCGAATAGAGGAGCACCGGATTTTCGAAGACCTCGGCGACCTCGCGCATGATGTGGATCCCCTCCGCCTCCAGTTGACGGAGGTGAGTCATCCGGCGGGTAACCGATTCATTCGCTGCGGCCAGATCCGCGACAGGGCTCATCCAACTACTCCTTTCCGATTCGTACGGCTCGATACGACCCGATCGCGGGCCGTTAACGGCTCGGTGAAACCCTTTGGGCGGCGGCCGCCGCGCGGTCAAAAGGCACCGGCATCGAGCGCTATTGGGAGCCAGGTTTCCCCAGCCGTCCAGCGATAATAGCGATCGCCGTCGAGCGCGACTAGCGAGATCCAGCCGTTGGTGACCAAATCGCGGACCGACGGGTGTTTCGCGATCACTTTCCCGATCGCCTCGCGAGTCGCCTCGATCAGGACCATCAGCCGCAGCGGTTGGTGCTGGAAACGCTTCCCGTCGTGGACCGATTGCCACGGGAGCCCCGTCATCAGGTCCCCGCCGTTCCCTTCCAAAACGCCGAATTGGCCGACGACGTTGTGGATCACCTTGTTCCCGCTGCCGTAGGCCCGGTTGTCGACCGCCGAAGCGTAGTATTGCAAGTTGATCCAGCTCGTGACGACCATCGGGGCGGTCATGATCAGTTCGAGGACTTTTCCATCGGGATCGCCCGTTTGGTCATAACTGTGCATGAAGGCCCGCCCGCCCAGATCGAGCCCTGCCGTCCGCGACCGCGGCGCGACGATGAAGGCGGCGTTGCCGGCCAGCCCCCATTCGGGCCGCACTTCGGACCAATCGCGGCAGCGGCGAAGGAGCCCTTCGGCCGATTCGCCACCCAGCCTCCGGCCGCGTTCGGCCCTGCACAGCCTCCCCGCCTCTTCGATCCAACCCCGCAAGCAAGCGATGTCATCCGCGTGCGTCGCCGGGATCGCGGCGGTATCGAGCAGCCCGATCTCGTCCGTCGTCGTGTTGTGCAAACCGGCGATAAAGTGCGTGTCGTCAGGGACCCGAATCCCGCGACCTGCCAACCCTTGTCGCACTTGAGGGTCATTCAAAAGTGCGGCGGCCAGCCGCGCGTTGGGCTCGCCCGAATGCCCACCGCAAGCCCCGCAGTCGAGCCCCGCCCGATACGGGTTGTTGACGACTTCGGAAGCATGCCCGCAGATCGCGACGACCCGGGCGAACCCGTGGGTCAAACCGAGGTTGCGAAGCATCCCTTCCGCCAAGTCGACCTGTTTTGAAAACGGGATCGCGCCGGTTCCCGCGTCATCCAGAGTCGGTCCCGCGTCATGCAGCGTCGGTCCCAGTTCGACATCGGCCCCTTGAGGTAACCCGTCCCGATCCCACTTTGCCACCGGCCGTGTCCAACGGAAAGAATCGGTCAGCAGTTTCCCCAGGTAGCACAGCCCGAGCGATTCGACGAACGAAAAGGTCGAGACGGCCGAACCTTGAAACGCTTTCCAGACCTTCCGCCCCGTCCGCTGCTCGATCCGCGCCGACAGGACCTCGACCTCTGAAGGCCCATGCCCGCCACAGACCGTCTCTTGCAGCCGAAACCCGGGGCTGAGCAGCACCGGGCACTGGGCCTGGCCTTGCGATTCCCCCAGCGGGACGTACCGCAACGCCATCCCGAAGAAGCCCGCAAAGCCGAACGTCTCGATCGAGTCCGACAGCGATTCCAAATGCCGCCGCATCACCTCCGACCGGACGTCGATGCAAAAGATCATCTGCACCGCCTTGCGGGTCGGGGCCGTGCGGTCGGCCGATTCCGGGCGATGGGTGATCAGTTGCCGCAACACTTGGCGGCGATGCGCATGTTCGGCGGCCAATTGCAGCACATACCGAACGGTCGCTTCGTACGACGGCCGCACTTCGGCCTCACCGTCCCCTTCGAACGCGAGCGACTGGGCAACCCACGAGGCGACGTCCATCCCGGCTTCGTTCGCTTTCGCCCGGGCCAGAGCCACGTCATAAGCCAAACGGATCGCGATCAAACCGATCAAATCCGGATCCTCGCCACCCGACATCTCCGCTTCCCACAGCCGATACCGCACCAACGATGCCCAACCGCCGACCGAAAAAGCCTGGCTCAGCAGGAAGCCCCGCAAATGGCCCTTCGGAATCCCCAGTTCGTCCAACATCTCTCGGATCGCGTCGCTGGCATCGGCAGGGAGCCGGGTCACGAGCGACCGAAATCCCGCGATCCCGAGCGCGTCCATCCGCCGGCTCAGCTTCGCCCCCTCGCGCCACGCCTGGAACAGCGGCAAGCCTTTCCAAGGGCTCGGCCACGCCGCCTGGCCCTCGTCAAAGTGGGCCGACAGGTGCCGCGTGATGTCATTGACGATGTGGCTGGCCCACGCCCCCGACCGCTTGCGATCGACGGCTTCGGCGAGCGTGAACCAACGCCGGTCCTGCCGCTGGCTGGGGCTCTGGCTTTGGTCACCTTCCAGCAGCCTGATCACCGCGGCAACGTCAACGGCTTCGCAGAGCTCGGGGTACTCTTCGCGTCCCAACCGCACCGCCGCTTCGATATCGTTTTGTGCGAATTCGCCGCTTCCGAAGGCCGCCCGATAGTGGTCGATCCCCGGGAGCAATTCGCAATCGCGGACCTCGCGAAGCGATTGGCGGGCCGACAGGAAACGCCGCCCCGCAAACCCCAGGAACGGGTTGACCGCGACGTAGTCGCGAAGCGGCCAAAGGGGCGGGATCAACCGCCTCACTTCTTCTAAGGTCTCGGTCAACGTCTCGGTCGATTCGGCCTCACGTGACCCCACGGCGCTTACCCCAGGGAGGTTCAGATCGATCGGATCGGCTTCGTCGAGCAACGCGGTTCGCCTCATGTTGATACTCCGGAATCGAAAGGGATGATTGGTGTCGGTTCGATCGGTGGACGGAAGGAATGATCAAGGGGTCGGGGCTAAGGGGTCGGGGCCACGCCGCCCCAAAGTTTGGCCGTGATCCGCCGGGCCGGGATGTCGGCGTAAAAGCCGTTGGTCGCATGGATATAGAACGCGCGGACCCAGGGGAGGTGCGCCAGCCCCGCGGCGGCGGCTTGAAGCATGAAGGCGCCGATGAAACCACCGGCCACCAACGCGATCACGACCCGGTCGATCGGCGTCATCGGAAGCATCTGCCGCGGGACCGCAGGGCCCAGGAGATAATCGGTCGCCAGCCAGCCGCCCAAATAGACCCACGCGATCACCGCGGCCAGCCCGATCCCCCGCACCGCTAAACCCTTGGACCCGGTCAGGAGCGATTGCCAGATGAGCTGCGTCAACGCCAGCGTCGTGACCAACCCCAGCACCGCACCGCCGGGCTTCGAGCCCAACGAGATCCCCCAGAACGACGCCGCCAAAAGGCTGGCCCCGACCGCGATCAATGCGGCGACCGCACACGAAGCGATGCGATAAGCCGCGGACGGCTCGGGGCTTGGGGACGTGCGAACCCGCGCGGCCCGTTCGAGCACGCTGCCGCAACTGAGAAAGGCGTGGGCCTTGTACAGCGAGTGCGCGACGATGTGCAACAGCGCCGCCGAAAAGGCCCCCAACCCGCACTGCAACATCATGAAGCCCATCTGCGCGATCGTCGAATATGCCAGCGACCGCTTGATGCTCGTTTGCGTCATCATCACCACGCCCCCGAAGATCGCCGTCAACGCGCCGATCGCCGCCAGCAGGTCGAGCGCCACGTGCGACTGCGCGATCAAGGGGCTGAGCCGGATCACCAAGAAGCCCCCCGCGTTGATCACCCCGGCATGCATCAACGCCGAGACCGGGGTCGGGGTCTCCATCGTGTCCGGCAACCAACTGTGGAACGGGAATTGGGCCGACTTCGTCATCGCGCCGATCACGAAGCAGACGCCGATCAACGAGACCAGCCACCCCGGGGCCGAAGCCGTCGGCCCGGTCCCCGATACCGCGTCGAAGATCACGTGGTAATCGAAACTGCCGAAGGCGCGGAATGTCAGCACCAGGGCGGCGATCAACATCGCGTCGCCCAACCGGCTGATCAAAAACTTCTTGCGGGCAGCCCACACCGCCCAAGCCCGGTCCGGGTAATGGAGCAACAGTCGGTGCAAGGCGTAACTCGTCATCATCCACGCCGCCGTGAACATCAGGAGGTTGCGCGAGAGGACCATCACCAGCACCGCCCCCAGCGTGAACAGGATCGACCGCAGGAACCGACCTTGCGTCGCCTCGCCGTCGAGATACCGCACGCTGTAACGAACGATGATCAGCCCGATGAAGCTGATCAGCAGCAGCATCACCGCCGATAGGGAGTCGAGATAAATGCCGACGTTCAACAGCGGCATGCCAGGCCAACTCACCAAGGCCACGTCTTGCGGCCCCCAGGCCGCCACCACCGCCGCGGCGACAATCGCCATCGCCAACGTGAGCGCCGACAAGCCCAGCGAGACCCGACGCAGAAGTTCGACTTGGCGGTCCGCGACGTCTCCGGGGATGAGCCTAGCGGCTAGCAAAGCGAGTGGCGGGAAGGCGATCAAGACGCCGATGCTCTCGGTCATTCGATTGACTCCTGGCTGGGTGCGAAAAAGAATTCACAAGCACTGTAAACCGCGACACGCATGTCGGCAATCGCAATTCGCATGATTTTTCGTCGAGTTTTTCGATGTCGCTTGAGCTTGATTGGCCGAAAATGCCACGAAAAATCTTGACATTCGCGATCCGCTGACGACTCTTGAGGGTTGTAACCCGAATTACATGTCCGGTTTCACATCGATCGCTCATCCCCTCTAGAGACGGGTTTGAGGATCGCCAAACAGGTTGGTGCGTGGACAAAAGATGACGTTTTTCGAGACAACCCTAGCCATGCGAGCTCATGTCGCCATGATTCCCGAAAAGGATGAGAGGGGCTTGTCACCGCGGGTGGCGAAGACGGCGGCGCGATGGACATTCCTGACCAATCACGCTCACGTCTTGATCCTTCTGGCCCGCGACCAGCCGTTGGTCTTGAGAGAAGTCGCGATGCTCGTCGGGATCACCGAGCGTGCGGTGCAGCGGATCATCCGCGAGCTCGAAGAAGAGGGGATCGTGCAGCGGGAAAAGATCGGTCGCAAGAATCGCTATCGGATCCTTCCCGACAAGCCGCTGCGGCACCCGATCGAGTCTCACCGGACGATCGGCGACTTGCTCGAGCTGATCAATCCCAATCCCGAGAAGAAGTCACAACCGCAGTAGCGATTCGTCGGTCGTCGAGCGTAACGACGTACGGCAGGGGAAGCGGAGTTGGGATGCCGTGATCGGAGATCAATAGAATTACGGTGGGGACCACCGTGCCACGACGGGGCCGCGCGTTTGGTGTCACCGATCGGATTGCGATCTTTTATGGTTGGTACCAATCGTCGCGGAGGTCAGCCTGCAGGGCCAGGTCAGGCGGATTTTAGCCGGATGATGAAGGCTGTCCCTCGACCGACGGTGCTCTCCACACGGAGCCGGCCATGGTGGGCGTCGATGATCTCCTTGCAGAACGATAAGCCCAATCCCGTCCCCCCCTTGCCCGTTTCGTCCGGGCCGCTCTTCGTCGAATAAAAGGGGTCGAAGATCTTCGGCAATTGGTCACGCGGGATGCCGCTACCGGAATCACGAACCGTCAACACGACTTCGCAGGTCGTCGAGTCGGGGGCGAGCGCGACAGTGATCGTTCCCCCCTGCGGCATCGCTTGGCGGGCGTTGACGAGCAGATTGATCAGGACGCTCTGGATCTGGTTGCCACTGGCCAGCGCCCGAGGGGTCGCAGGGTCGATCTGGGTTTCGATCTGGATCCGGTACTTTCTCAATTCGCGGCTGAGCAGTTCGAGCGTCTCGGTGATCAGTTGCCCCAAATCGGTCGGGGCGATCGCGTCTTGGCGGTTACGGGCCTGGGCCAGAATCGTGCTGGTGATTCTCGCCGCACGTTGCGACGCTTCCAGAATTTTGGCAAGGGCCTTATCCCGACCGGCCTCGCCGCGGTCGCGGATCGCGAGCTTCGCGTAGTTCATCACCGTCATCAGGATGTTGTTGAACTCGTGCGTCGCCGTGCCGGTCAACTCGCCAAGTGTCGCAAGTGCTCGAAGGCGGTCGAGTTCGGCTTTGGGGATCTCGACTGTCGGTTCACTGCCCGACCTCCTGGACACGATAGCATTCATGCGTATTCTTTTGGCCTGCGTCAAAGGTGCGTGAGGTCGGCTGGGACAGTTCGATCGGGCTGATCGGGTCGATCGTTTTTCGCCCCATTCGATCTATCGGGCGAAAGCTCCCGTGGGCTACACCCCGCGACAGGGAATCGACAAAAGGTTCCTTCGCCCTCCGGATTCGCAGGATTGCCTGATTCAGCCTTTTTGGCAGGATTGCCACGATGACGTCGGAAAAAGATCTTTTTTTTCTTGGCGAAAACGTGGTAGAGCGGTTGCGGCGAAGGGTTCGTGAAGCGAGATTGCTTGGTTTTCACATCCGGCACGAAGTGCTCGACGGTCCGCGCCCCTCGTGGTGCGAATTTGGCGGGAAGCGGTGGCTGTTTTTGGATGCGTCCCAACCGGCGAGCGAGCAGATCGAGTCGATCGATATGGCCCTGGAAAGCTATCAATCCACCTGCGAGCAGGGTCATTATCCCTAGCCAATTCTTTTTTAAGTGCTAGACTTCACGGAGATTCTTGGTCGATGGGTGCTAATTGGAACGACGCCGGCAAGGTCAAGGGACTCTTAAGCGGCGACCAAACAGGTCACACAAAGCGTGTCGTTTCGCCACAGCCTTCGCGGCAGTGGCCCCTTGGTGACGCCGCTTCGATCAACGACGACCCGAGCATCATCGCGATGCCGGGGGTCGGAACAGACAATGCGGTGATCGATCCCGTGGCGAAGGGCCAGGGAGACACGAAGCCGCAGGCTCGGGATATCTTTTTCACCCGGAGCCAATGGAAGCGAGCGAATTGAATCTTTCGCCGCGATGAAACGGTTTGCCGTGGGGACGGGAGTCCTAGAGCCATCCGGCCTAGGGCTTGGAAGAAGGCGTCCCGCGGCGACGCAACGGATACACTGGAAACAATTTGGAATCTTTTGATGAATTGGGCCTGATCGAGCCGCTGATGCGGGCGATCGCCCACGAGGGTTACCTGTCGCCGACACCGATCCAGGCACAGACCATTCCCTCGGCCCTCACGGGTCAAGACTGTTTAGGGATCGCACAGACGGGGACCGGCAAAACGGCGGCGTTCGCGATCCCGATTTTGGACCGTTTGCAACGCCAAGGGACACGTGCCGAAAAGGGTCGCCCGTTGGCTTTGGTCTTGGCCCCGACGCGGGAGCTGGCGATTCAAATCGCCGACAGCTTCAAAGCCTATGGCCGACACTTGCCCCTGCGAGTGGCTTGCGTTTATGGCGGCGTCAGCCAAGTGCCGCAGGTCGAGAAGCTGAGAAATGGCGTCGAGATTTTGATCGCGACCCCCGGCCGGTTGCTCGATCTGATGAACCAAGGCTACATCGCCTTGCACCAATTGCAGGTCTTTGTCCTGGACGAGGCCGACCGGATGCTCGACATGGGTTTCCTGCCGGACTTGAAGCGGATCATCGCGACCTTGCCGCGCCGCCGCCAATCGCTCTTCTTTTCGGCCACGATGCCGCACGAGATCGTGGCGCTAACGCAGCAACTGCTGAACGATCCGGTGACGGTGAACGTGACCCCCAAGACGGTCAGCGCCCAGCGGGTCGAGCAGCAATTGCTCTATGTCGAACGGGGCGAGCGGCATGAGATCTTGCGGCAGTTGTTGCAATTGGAAGAGGTCGAACGGGCGATCGTCTTCACGCGGACCAAGCGTGGGGCGAGCACCGTCGGTCAGCGGTTGTTGCGGGCCGGCGTCAAGGCGGCGGTGATCCACGGCGACAAGTCGCAAGGTGCACGCCAGGATGCGCTCGAATCGTTCCGATCGAAGCGGGTGCGGGTGTTGGTCGCGACCGACATCGCCGCCCGTGGCATCGACGTCGACGGCATCTCGCACGTGATCAACTTCGACTTGCCCGTCGACGCGGAAAGTTACGTCCATCGGATCGGCCGGACCGGGAGGGCGGGTGCCGACGGCATCGCGCTGTCGTTCTGCACCCGTGACGAGTTCGAAACGTTGGCCGCGATCGAGAAGCTGCTTGGCAAACGGATCCCCCCAATCAACACGCCACCCGAAGGTGATTGGCCGGAGCCTGCTCCGAACCGTTCGGGGTCGCAGGGCCGTCAGGGCCAAGCGGGTCAGCGCGGCCGCTCCGGCGGCAGCAGGACGCGTTCCGGCGGGACAAAGGCCAGCGGTTCAGGGACCGGCGGTCGACCGAAGCAATCTTCGTCATCGCGGCGATCCGGAACTTCGTCGCGAGGCGGACGCAGTGGCGCTTCCGCATCGGGCCGCACATCGGCACGGGGCTAAGCGTCAGGTGCTGATCGCGAGGTGCTGACGCAGCGGCGACGACAATCGATCGGGTCGTAGCGATCCGGTCATAGCGATGGGTGAGGCGATTCGGGGGAGTCGGGCCAGAGAAAACGGGCAAGATTTGCCGGTTAGGATCCGACACGGCCGGGAATTGGCGAGTAAGCTTCGGTACCCCCGTTTAGCCAATCGTCAACCCGCAGCGAAGCCGGCCCCGTGCCGGCGGTATCTCCGTGTCGCGTCGCAACCTTCCGACCGAATTCCAGCGGGCCACGCTCGACCAGCATCCCCTGGACCCGCGTGACCCGTCGGCGCCTCAGGCGGCCTTTGGGCAGTCTTCAGGTGCCGGCACGTCAACCCGGGCGTTACCTTCACTGGCGGTTCGGCTGGGGCTCAGTTTTCTGATCATCGGCCACCTATGGGGGGTGATCGGCAGGCCCTTGGAATTCGCCACTCAGGGGCCGTTCGGGCCAAGCCCCTCGATGACGCTCCTTCGCCGCCCCGTGCGCGGTTACGGCGAATTCATGTACCTCGATCATGGCTACGCCTTCTTCGCCCCGGAGCCCGGCCCGAGCCATTTGATCCGCGCGACGATCGTCCCGCCGGGTGGGCAGCGTTCGGAGAATGGTGCCGCGGAGCAGCAAGGTGCCAGCCAAAAAGGTGAATCGCCAGATGCGCCCGTGCAGGATCTGACGAAGCGAGATGTCGCCGCCCAGTATGTCGCCGTGCAGGGTGGTGCCGTGCAGGGTGGTGCCACGCCCGTCGAGGGTGATGCGAGCGTGGTGCGATTTTTTCCCGACCGGGTGGACCAATGGCCGCGGCTCCTCTACCACCGCCATTTCATGTTGGCGGAATTTTTCAACACGGTTTATCACCCGCCGGGTGAGCCGCCGCTCGAGATCCGAAACGATGCGGTGGCTTCGCGTGATTGGCGGATGTCGAGGGCCCGGTATGAGGCGGTTCGCGATTCGATCGTCCGCTGTTTGAACAAGAAATACCCGGGGATGGGGGTGACGGTCGATCGGATCGAGCATCGTCAACCGGGGCTGCCCGAATTCATGCGTGACGGGGTGAAGCTGGATGCGCCCCAGTTGTATCTCGTCCTCGAAGACGTCTCGCCCGAACCGAGCGCCGCCGAGACGAATGCGCCCGAAAGTGTCTCGCCCGAAAGTATTCCGGCAGAAGCGGCTGGCGAACCGTCCGAACCGGCGCTCAATTCGCCGCTCAATGCGCCCGGTGCCGCCAATTTGCCCAACGCCCGCGCGTCGCGCAGCAGCGACAACGCGTTATCGATCGCCCGCTGGCGTCGGATCGCTGCGACATGGGAGGCGAGGTCATGAGTCAGCGTTTAGCGGCGATCGAAGCGAATGCGTCGTCGGCAACGTCACGCGAAGGGGCTTCGCAATCCTGGTGGGATGCGTGGGTCACGGCATGGGACCGATTTTGGTTCACGCCGATGCGGCCGCACGTCTTGTCGTTGATTCGGATCGCCACCGGGTTGATGCTGCTGTACAGCCAAGGGGTGTTGGCGCTTCGGCTCGACGATTTCCTGGGGAAGTCGGCGTGGATCGACGACGCGACGATCGCGGCGCTGATTGGCGGCGAGTTCGGGACGCCGTCGGCATCACGGAGTTACTTGTGGCGGATCGAATCGCCGGGGGGTTTGCGTTTGCATCACGCGGTAACGATGTTCGTTTCGGGATGTTTTGCGGTCGGGTTTTTGACGCGGGTCATGGCGCCGCTGGCGTGGTTCTTGCAATTGATGTTGTTGCACCGCTTGACGGGGGTGTTGTTCGGGTTGGATCAGATCACGACGATGCTCGCGATGTACCTGATGATCGCCCCCAGTGGTGCCGCCTTTTCGGTCGACGCGTGGCTCCGGAAGCGTTTCGTCGGGGGTGCGGATCGTGGCGGGTGGTTGGGGTGGTTGTTCCCGGATGATTCGCCGAGCGTGATGGCGGGGGTGGCGACGCGTTTGGCACAGATCCACCTCTGCGTCATCTACCTCTTTGGCGGGTTATGGAAGGCCCGTGGGACGACGTGGTGGGACGGCACGGCGCTGTGGTTCGCGGCGTCGAATTACGAGTACCAATCGAACGACTTGACCTGGTTGGGGCGGTACCCCGTGATCTTTTCGGCGCTGACCCACGCGACGCTCTTTTGGGAGGTCTTTTATTGTGGGTTGGTCTGGTCGCGATTGACGCGAAGGATCGCGCTGGTGCTGGCGGTTGCCGCGCACGCTGGGATCGCGATCTTTCTGGGGATGGTGACGTTCGGGGTGATGATGATTGTCGCCAACGGCGTCTTCATCGACCCCGATCGGGTGAGAAAATTCTTCGCGCGAGTGGGCCGACGTTCGGCGGATCAGGCGACCTGATCCCCTTCGGCGACGGTGGCGCCCTTGGTTAGGCAACCTTTGATTTGCCGGACGGCTTGACGGAGGCGTTGTTCGTTTTCGACGAGCGCCAGACGGAGGAACCCTTCGCCGGCGGGGCCGAAGCCGCTGCCGGGGCTGACGGCGACGTCACCTTCTTCGAGCAGTTTCATGGCGAAGTCCATGGTGCTCATCGAGCTCCGCCAGGGCTCGGGGACCTCGGCCCAAACGAACATCCCGGCGCGGGGCGGGTTGACTTTCCAGCCGAGTCGGCGGAGGCCCGATACGAGCGCGTCGCGGCGACCTTGATAGATCATCGACTGGTCGAGGACGGCCTGTTCGGTTTGACGAAGTGCGACAATGGCCGCGATCTGGATCGCCTGGAACATGCCGTAATCGTAGTACCCTTTGACGGTCCCCAGGCCGCGGATCATTTCGGAGTTACCCGCGCAGAAGCCGACGCGCCAGCCGGCCATGTTGTATCCCTTGCTCATCGTCGTGAATTCGACGCCGACGTCTTTGGCGCCGTTGGCGGCAAGGAAGCTCGGGGGTTGGTAGCCGTCGAAAGCGACATCGGCGTAGGCGAAGTCATGGATCACCATGAAGCCGTATTTCTTGGCCAGCCGAACGACTTCGACGAAGAAGTCTTTTTCGATCGTCGCGGAGGAGGGGTTGTGCGGGTAATTGACGATCAGCAGCTTGGGCCGCGGCGTCATGTTTTCGCAGGTGTAGGCGACGTTCAGGAGGAACTTGTTCGGGTCGGCGACATCGAGCGACACGACGTTCCCCGAGGCGAGGATAACGCCATACATGTGGATCGGGAAAAACGGTGCGGGGATGATCGCGGTGTCGCCGGGGCCCATCAGCGCCAGGCACATGTGCGAGAACCCTTCTTTGCTCCCCAGGCAAGCGATGAGTTCGTGATCGGGGTCGAGTCCCACGCCGTATTTGCGCGAGTACTTCGAGGCGACTTCGCGGCGGAGGTTCAGCAGGCCGTTCGACTTGCTGTAGCCGTGGTTGCGGGGGTCCGAGGCGGCGTCGATCAGCTTCTGGATGACGACCTCTTGCGGCGGCTCGGAGGGGTTCCCCATCCCGAGGTCGATGACGTCGTTGCCGGCGCGGCGTTTTTGATAGAGGGCGTTGTTGATCCGCCCGAACATGTACGGGGGCAACCTTCCGAAGCGTTCGGCAAACTTGACCTCGAACGGTTGTGGGACGGGGTCATCGATCGGGGGATCGATCGCGGGGGCGTCGAGGTTAAAGCTTTCGGTCATCGGGGTAGCAGTCGCTGGGATTCGATACGGAAAAAAGCTGCATGTATTGTGATGCAGAGCGGGCCGGCACGACTAGTGGGTTTGGGGCGGAAAACTTCCTTGGCAAAGTCGCGTGAGTCGTGAAAGGTATTCTGCAAACGAAAACCGGGACGCGCCCCGCTGAGGGAGGGGACGCGTCCCGAAAGGGGGAGAGTGGACACGGCGTGCGCGTTCGCTACCGCTGGACACGACCTTGGGGGGCGGCAGCGGCTGCCGGGGCGACGCGACCGGGTTGGGTCGCGGCGGCCGGTTGGACGGTACCGCGAACGCCTGCGGCGGCGGGGGAACCTTGGATCGCCGGGGCGGCAACGGAGTTCGGGACGCCAGACGCCTTCTTGGCCAATTCGAAGAAGTTGTCGATTTGGGATTTTTCTTTGAGCTGGTCAAAGTATTTCGCCATCGCCACGCGTCCTTTCTTTTCGCGGATCGTCGTCAGCAATTCGGCTTGGACGTCGGCGGGGTTGGTGACCAGCGGTTCGGTGAAGCCTTGGCACTTGAGGATCACGAACTTGTCGCCGGTCGCGACGATCCCGCTGAGTTCACCCGGCTTGAGGGCGAAGGCTTCCTTTTCGAGGGCCGGTTGCCCGCCATGTTGGCGTAGCGGCGGGACCTTACCGAAGTTGCTCTGTGACACCGGTTCGACGCTGTACTGTTCGGCGAGGTTGCCGAAGAATTCTTCGGTGGGGTTGTTGCGGGCGAGGTCCCAGACCTTCTGCGCGGTGCGTTGGTCGGAGAGGACGATCGCGAGGATCTCGCAGCGCGGGCCGTAATTCGATTCGAACCCTTCGCGCATGTCATCTTCGGTCACTTGGACTTGGCCCTCGACGAGCTTCGACAGCGCGACGCTGGGCCAGACCGAATCGCGGTAATAGAGGTCGCGGCTGGCGACGCCTTCGGAGAGGACCGAAGCGATCCACGCTTCGGAATCGGCCTTCCCTTGTTTGTCGACAAAGCCATAGGCGACAGCGGCCCGCGCGACTTCGGCGTCGAGGTCGGCTTGGGTGACGGCGGTCTTGGCATTGCCGAGGGCTTGGGTCAGCAGCTTGCGGTTGATCTCGCCGTCGAGCACGGTCGAGCCGTAGCGTTTGACACATTCGGCGGCGACCTGTGCGACGGGGACCTTTTGTCCGTTAACGATCGCGGCGACGCCGGGGTTTTGTTGGGTGAGGGCTTCGTCGCCGAGGACCTTAACGACCTGTGCCTGTTCCTGGAGTTGGCGGAAGAGTTCGGTCGCGGCGTCGCGGACTTTGGCGTCGCGGATCTCGTCGTTGATCTGCTCCTTGACCATCGCCATCGCTTGCGGGGACGGGTTGGCGGCAGGCATCTTCTTGACGGCTTGCAGGACGATCCACTGGTCGGCCATCTGCATCACGTCGGAGATTTGATTTTCTTACAGCGCGAAGGCGACGTCTTCGATCTGGGAATTGCCGGCGAAGCGTCGGATCGGCGGGATGAGCCCCCCGACGCTGGCGCTCGCTTCGTCCTGGCTGTGCTGTTTGGCGAGCGCCGGGAAGTCGTTGGGGTTGGCGACGGCCTTGTCGCGGAGCGACCGGGCGAGCTTTTCGTCGTTGACCATGATCAGCCGGCACTTGACCGCTTCGCCGTAGCGGGCGGCATAGGCTCGGCCGAATTCTTCTTCGGAGACGGTCAGCTTGTCGCTGACCAACCGCCGCAGCGCCATCATCGGCCAGATCACCTCGCGGGCGTATTGGTCGGGGGTGATCTCGCGCTCGTCATTGAGCAGTTTCAGGTATTGGTCGGTCGGGAGGTTGAACTTGGCGGCGATCCGGTGGATCTCTTCGCTGACGTCGCCTTGGGTCACTTCGACGCCGGCGGCAGTGCAGGCCTGCATGATCAGGTGGCGGTTGATCATGTTGTCGAGGATCTCGACGCCGTGGCGACGGACCGCTTCTTCGGCGAGGAAGTCGGCGGAGATCGGCTCGGCATTTACCACCGCGACGATCGATTTGTGTTGGGGTGCGGCCGCGTCTGGCGCGGCGGCGGTTGCGGCGGGAGGGGCGGCGAAGAGCGATCGGGGAGCCGCTGGGGCGACCGCCAAAAGCATCGCGATCAGCGGTAATCGTTGGGCCGGGCGTGGCATAGCAGGGTCATCCTTGAACCGAGTTTTTCCTAGTCTGAGACCGACGACGGATCGGTTTACACGATTTTTCCGATTTGGCTCAAGATCAACTCGCTAGCGGGCGATAACAATCGATTCGCGAAGGCGAATGTGTTCGGCAAAGAGGTTCCCATTGAGCGGGGTCAAGCGGCAGGTCGGGAAAGGTTCGCGAGGTAGAACGAGTCAGGAACGCGATCGCTGGAGATGCGCGTTTTAGGAGCGTTTTGGGAGGCTGAGGGGGGCAAAAGGTTTTTGGTTGAGTTGCATATTTCGGCCTTGTGGCGGATCGGGGGGATTGGG
>JBEIRZ010000246.1:0-6749 GCA_040375695.1 Planctomycetaceae bacterium | reverse complement strand
GGGGGGGACTGGCGATGCGTGAAGTCCTACGGCACGCCCGCGGATATTAACCACATCACCGGGGCGAAAGACTCGGTCGACGGTCGGAAAGGTGGGTTGACCGTCGGAGGGGTGCAGAACCGATCCGATGTCGACTTTTGCGAGCCGGTCGACTTGGAACAAAAGCTTTGCGATTTCGGCGACTTTGGTTGCGTTAGTCGGATCGTCGAGCCATTGGGCGGAGGTTTCGATCCGCTTCGCATCAAAGCCGCTGAGTCGATCGACGATATTTCGCTGCGGTACCTCTTTGGTCACTCGATCTGACCCCATCAGGGACCGCGCCGCACCCCCATCGAAGAAAATCAAAAACGGCAAAACCATCGCCAACAAACGACTTCGGCCGGAGATCGTCCGTTGACCGACGTCTGGCATCGATCTTGACTCGATTGGCTGAGCTCCGAAAATCTCCGGTTGATTCATTTCGGGTCGCCTCCCTTGTCTTCCCTCGACGTGTCGCCAAACGCTATCCGCCCCGCTTCCAATCCCACTAGGTAGTTGGTTGGGTCTGGCAGCGTGGATTGCCGCAGTCGCGAGGAACGGATAGCGGCGCGTTGCGATCGGTAAAAGACGATCAAGGCCAATAACAATCCGGTCGTCGCGGCGGCAACCATCATGGCAACGGCGTAACCATTCTGCCACCACGAAATCGATTGCGCCGAGAATGACCGAGATCCTGTCTGGTTCGTGGAGAAAATTAACTCGCCTACCAACGCCGGCGCCAATTCCGCGCCGGCGTTTGAACGGTAGCCGACCCGTTTGAAATACAACCCATCTGCCAAGACCGGCGGTCCGTCGAGGGTCGTTTGGTTCGGTCCGACCGCCGAGACCGATGAAGGCACCGACGCGGTAAAGAAGACCGCTGGTCGCTCACCACCGTCAGACGGCCGTATCCACAGTTCCCAGTAATTAGTAATGCCCGAAACGTTCGGATCGGCAGGATGTCGGATCGAACGTGCGACGGTTCCGGTAAGCAAGATCCGCTGATGTAAGTAAAGATCGGGTTGCTGAAGCAACGAGACGACGCTCGCTCGAATCGGAGATTGGTTCGATTGCCAATCATTGGCCGTTAGTTTGAGGAAGCGATAAAAGGCCAGACTGTCGCGATTTTTCCAAACTGCACCTTTGTCAACCTGCTGCAATAGACGCCGGTCGAGCGCCCTGGCGATCAATTCGATAGCCCCTTCGTTCCCTAGTTCTGGAATTCGCTCCTTCAGCCAAGCAAGATCACCCCGCGGCGTTTCGTCCGTTGTCGTAGATGGCCCCGCTCCTTCCTCGATTCGCTGAATGATTCCGAGCAATTTCGCAGTGTCTTCGTCCGTGAGCCCGGTTACCGATCGGCTTATCCGTTCGGCTAGAAAATCATTTGCTGCTTGATCCTCTGAGCGATCGTATGGTGCACCGGATGTCGCGAGGCTGGGTTGGGCTTGGCCCAAGATTTTCGATGAAGGGGCGAACCTCGGGACCTCCGCACCTTCGGAGCCCGTCGGTACGGTGGTGTGTGAAGGCGATTGCCCTATCGGCGGCGAGTCGCCAGAGGGGAAAAAAGTCTCGTAAATAGCAGGATTTTTCGCCTGGCGGATCACAAGAACCACCAGGAAAGCGACTAACGCTAAACGCAACAATTGCCGTTGCGGCACCGGCGAAATCGATCGCCGCCGACGATAAAGGGTCTCTTCGGTCAGTGCCGACGGGATTCGCATCAGCGGGTTGGGCTACAGGGGGGTGATCGGAGTATACTTTCATCGTAGATTAAAAGCCGAATCGGCCCACTCGGAAACCCCGGAGTTTTTCGGTCGGAATCTTTTACTGTAGGTCGCATGATGCTCTTCTTTGCCCTTTTCGTTTCGGTAATTAGACAAAGCTGGCGGTTTGCCGATTGGCGGTCGGCCGTGGCGTGCATGGTCTTTTTGCCGTCGCTGTTTCTCCCCACCGCCTCCCAGGGTGGAGAACCGGCTCAGGAATTTGTCAACCGTCTCAGGGCGGCGGGGTACTTTGACACAGCGATCAAATACCTCGATCAAATCGACCGATTCCCAGGGGCTCCCCAAGAGTTTGTGGCGGCGATCCCGTTGGAGAAAGCACAGACCCATATTGATGCCGCGGTCGCTGCTCGTAGTGTGACCGATCGCGATTCTTTTTTCGTATCCGCCGAGCAGGAGCTTAAGAAGTTTTTATCGCAAGCCGCGGAACACCCGCGCTTTTCTGAGGCGCGCTTGCAGTTGGCTAAACTCCAATTGCTGAGGGCCCGGCAGTTGATGTTGGTCGCCGACCCTAGCGATGAAGTGAGGGGTAACGCAAGAGAGTCGTTTCTGGGCGCGGCAAAGACATTTGGCGAGATCGAGGCTTCCCTTCGCCAGACGTTGGAGGGGTTGAAAGGCCAAAGGATCGATGCCGCTAAAGAGCCCGAGAAGGCGGCGCGGCGTGATCAATATCGATTCGAGTTCCTCCAAGCATTGTCCCATGGCGCCGAAGCGAAGCAACTAGCGGCGCAGACCTATCGTGATCCCGCGACCGAGGGCAAGGCCCAACTCGAAGAGGCGCTGACGACCTTTACCGAGCTGAGCGACAAGTACGGCGGTTACCTCCAAGGTGCGGTGGCCTTGCTCCATCGTGGCCAGATCCAACGACTCTTGGGTAAGGAGTCAGAGGCCCTCGACAGCCTTCAACGCGCTTTGGAGCAACCCGATATCCCGGCCCTCCGTCCGGCTCGGATGCAAGCCGCCGTCGCACTGATCGAAATGCGTTTGGCGGCGCAGCCACCTCGGATCGATGAGGCGATCGCTCAGGCCCAGCCGTTGATCGAGAAAGCGACGCCTGACGACCGGCAGTCGGCCGATTTTGCCGCCTTGCAGGTAGTGATTTCGAAGGCCTATTTTGCCAATGCCGAAAAGCTAAAGGGAGAGGGGAAAGAGGGAGAGGCTCGGAGGATGTCGTCGACGCTGGCCCGTCCGCTGTTGAATCAGGCGGTAAAAATTCCTGGCCCCCATGAGGCGGTAGCCCGTGAGATGCTGGCTTCTTTGGGTATCGAAACCCAGGATGTCGACCCCGTCGCTGACCTTTCCCCCCCCAAAACCTTGGATGAAGGTTTGAGTAGGGCTCGCGAGATGTTGCAACTTAACGAGGAATTGGCCAATACCCTACCGATCCTTAAGCAGAGGGTCGATGCTGGAGGGGCTGAGGCTGCGGCCGCCTCACAGGAGCTCGATGCCTTGCAGCGGCGGATCGGTCAGGGGCAGGCCGATTTGATCGAACTTTTGAGGGCAACGTTAGCGTTGGATGGTACCGATGTCGCCGGGGTGAACCAAGCCAGGCAATTCCTCGCCTACACCCTGTTCCAGCGGGAGAGTTTCTGGGAAGCGGCTGCGGTCGGCGAGTTTTTGGCAAGGTCAGGCGCCGGACAGCCGGAGGGTCTCAGGGGCGGGCTGATCGCTATTTCGGCACTGCAAACGCTCGCCCGCGACCTCCCAAAAGACTCCAAGAAGGGTATCGTCAGGCAGATCGAACTTTTGGGGGATCACCTGATACGGACTTGGCCAGAGGAAAGCCAAGCAAAGGCGGCGAAAGGGATACTGATCCGGTTGGCACTCGATGAAGACCGCTGGGACGATGCTCGAAAACTGATTGATGAGATGCCCGAGGGTCCAGAGCGGTTAACCTATCATCGCCTGATGGGGCAATTGCTTTGGAACCGATCGCTACTTTTGCGACAGGAAAACAAGCCCGAGGAAGCCGAGAAATTGTTACCCCAGGCCGCGGTCGAACTGAAAACCGGTTTGGATGGAATCTCGGATGTTGCTACCACCCCAGAGCCATTGCAAGCCGCGCTCGTCTTAGCAAAGGTTGAGTTACGCCGGGGCAATGCCGCGGCCGCGCTGGAAGCTTTAGATAGTCCGAAGTATGGCCCGGTGAAACTCGTCGGAACGGTCGGCGAACCCTCCGAAGGTTTTAAATCGGATCTGCGGGGGGCCGAACTTCAGGCGGTGGTGGGCGTGATGACTGCGGAAGGTGGTGATGCCGTAGCGATGTTGGCCAGGGCAACTTCTGTAATGGATCAGCTCCGGGCTAGCGTCGGCGACAAGCCAGACGCGAACGATCGTCTGGTCAGGATCTATCTCGGACTGGCTCGCGATATTCGCGACCAACTTGATTCGGCCAGTCCGGATCGTAAGTCGAAGCTGATCGCCGCGTTCAAGGTCTTTCTCGATTCGATCGCTTCATCGACCAAGGACCCGGCTACCTTGCAATGGGTCGGCCAGACGTTAATGCAGCTTGGCGAGTCATCTATGGGGCCGAATGAGATTAAAGCCCAAGGCCAGGCGGCTGAGTTGTTGGCTTCTGCCACAAAGACATTCGAGGCGCTTCGCACCCAGATGGGCCCCGACTCGACACCCAGTTTGAAGTATCAGTTAGGCAGGGCGAATCGTTTGGCAGGCGAGTACAAACAAGCGATCGACTTGTTCGAAGAGATACTCAAAGCTTCCCCGATGATGCTCGATGCACAGATCGAAGCGGCTAAGTCTTATCAGCAATGGGCCGCCGGCATCGAGCCGAAGTTTGCCACAAAGGCCTATGAATCAGCCCTTTTGGGGGCTCGCCCCGGGCCAGATGGCAAAAACGTGATCTGGGGGTGGGGTAAAATCAGCAAGTTGATCAGCGGCAAGCAAGAGTTTCGTGACTCATTTTTTGAAGCCCGTTATCAAATCGCGTTATGTCGATTCATGATGGGCAAGACCCGCCAAGATAATAAACTGATGGAGCAGGCGATCGGTGACATTCAGCAAGTCGTTGCCCTGTATCCCGAACTCGGGGGAGAGAAGCGTCGTCGGGATTTTGATCTGTTGATGAAGGAGATCCAAAAATCGCTTGGTAAGAGCCCTGATGGATTGCCCCCAGTGGCTAAATCAGCCAGTTGATCGAAACACCGCCCAGTCATGGACGACCTCTCCGCAAGCTCCTTCCATTTACAACTCGTATCTGCTCCGATGATCACCTCAAAAACCACGTTGTCGGCAACTCCCATGCTCTCGCGATTTCTTCTGCCGGTGTTGATAGCGTGTTTCCCGTTCGCTACTCGAAATGCGATCGCGCAAGTCGATCGCGTTTTTCCCTTCACGGGAAACCCGGTTGTCGGAAAGATCACCGAGATACGCCCGCAAGGGGTAGTGATCGAGGTCAGCGGTACCCCACAGACGATCGCCATCGACAAGATCCGTAGGGTAATGTTTGAAGACGAGCCGAATTTTCTTACCCGCGGACGCGATTTCGTTTTGGATGGCGATTTCGAGCAAGCCATGGAAATGCTAGGCAAGGTCGATTTTGCGGAAATCAAAAGGGATGCCATCAAGGCGGATGCGATGTATTACCTTGCCCGGAGCGAGTCCGCACTGGCTTTGATCGGCAGGGGCAGTATCGCCGAAGCGACACGCAAGATGAACGCCTTCGCCACCGCGAATCGTCAGAGCCTGCATTTCTACCCTGCCGCCAAAGTGCTAGGGGATCTTGCGGTTGCCTCTGGAAATCACGAACAGGCCTTGCGCTATTACGCTGCCTTGGCCCAGGCACCGGCCGCAGAGATGAAAATCGAGGCAGAGTACCTTTCGGGGAACGCCCTGTTGCGCCAAGGTAAGTTGCCGGAAGCAGAGGCAAGTTTTGCAAAGGTCGGCGGCGCGACCGTGGATTCGGCCGAAGGCGTTCGACTAAAGACCCTCGCCAAAGCCGGGCAAGCGGTTGTGCTAGCGAAGCAGGGTAACGCACAGCAGGCATTAAGTTTGGTCAGCTCTTTGATCGGGGAGCTCGCACCAGTTGATTCGCAATTGGGGGCTAGGATTTACAATGCCCAAGGGGCATGTTTGGAGGCCCTCAACGATCGCGAGGGGGCAGTCCTTGCCTACCTGCACACTCATCTGATGTTTTCGGGACAAGCGGATGCCCACGCCGAGGCGCTGTTAAGATTAGTGGATTTGTGGCCGCAGGTTGGCCATCCCGAACGGGCTGCACAAGCTAGGCAAGAATTGCAGCAGCGGTATCCCGGTTGGTTAAAATAAGGCGCACGTCCGGTCAACTCATCGTCTCGCCAGCTCAAACCAAAAACCTATTTTTAAGAACTTTTGCCCTTCACCCCTCGGTAGTCTTCGCCATGTTCATGAACCGATTATGGACCCATCCTTCGAGTGCCACCTGGTTTGCATTGAAGCTGACCTGCTGTCTCGTATTATTTGCGTACGGGTCCTTGGCGATCGCGCAGGACGAGGCGGCCGAATTTGGTGAGGCTGCGCCAGCCGCTGCGCCGGTAGAAGCCCCTGCTGCCGATGCGACGGCTAACGGACAGGCCGCTCCGGCCTCAGCCGCGGGCGACAATCAGCAAGCCCCCAAAGCACCGCCTAGCCTGTTGGCTTGGACCATCGAATCGCTCGGCCCGCTCTATACAGTGGTCTTCTTGTTTATGTCCATCGCTTTAGTTGCCTTGTTCGTCATGAATCTGCTAGCCGCGCGTCGAGATACCCTCGTGCCCCAGGAGTTGATCGATGGCTTTGAGGAAAAATTGAACGAGAAGAAATTCCAAGAGGCGTACGACGTCGCTAGAGGAGACGAGTCCGTCTTAGGTCAAGTTCTGTCGGCAGGTTTGGCCAAGCTTTCCAAAGGGTACGATAAGGCTATCGAAGGAATGCAAGAGGTCGGCGAGGAAGAGAGCATGAAGCTCGAACACCGTT
>JBEIRZ010000607.1:0-1991 GCA_040375695.1 Planctomycetaceae bacterium | reverse complement strand
GCGGCGGATGCGACGCCGGTGGGAATCGCGATGACCGATCGGGCCGGCGGCTTCGCCTTGCGGAACTTGGCTTTCGACGCCCCGCTGTGGCTGGAAGAAGGTCCCTACCGCTTCACGGTCGAATCGGCAGGTGAGATCGAACTCGGGCTTCCCAAACGATTCGCCGACCCGGCCCAGACCCCGTTCAAGTTCACCATCCGTGACCCTCAGACGCCGATCGACATCGTCATCCCGAAACGCTGATCGATCGGTGTCTGGCCCGTCAGGATCACAACCGTCCTGTTCAAAACACGTCGTCCCCTTTCAAACCACTCCACCCCTTTTGACAGATCAACCCATGACAACGCGACCCGAAGTCCTAGACGAATCGACCCACGCCGGTTCAGCCCCTCCGGCGAAAGGGAAGCTTCCCGTGACCGTCCTCTCAGGCTTTTTAGGGGCGGGGAAGACGACGCTTTTGAACCACGTTTTGTCGAACCGACAGGGCCTGCGTGTGGCGGTGATCGTGAATGACATGAGCGAAGTCAATATCGACGCGCAGGCGGTGCGCGGCGGCGGGGCGGCGCTGCGTCGCACCGACGAAAAGCTTGTCGAGATGAGTAACGGTTGCATCTGCTGCACGCTCCGTGAAGACCTGCTCGTCGAAGTCTCACGGTTGGCAGACGAAGGGCGTTTCGATTACCTGTTGATCGAGTCGACGGGGATCAGCGAGCCGCTTCCCGTGGCCGAAACCTTTACCTTTCCCGATGCCAACGGCCGCACCTTGGGGGATGTCGCCCGCCTCGACACGTTGGTCACCGTCGTCGATGCCTTTCAGTTCGCCGACGACCTCGCGTCGTGGGACGAGCTCCGCCAGCGAGGCCTTGCGGCGACGGACGAGGACCAACGGAACGTTGCCGAATTGTTGACCGATCAGGTCGAGTTCGCCGACGTGCTGGTCCTCAACAAGTGCGACCTTGCCGAGCCAGAGCGGGTCGAGCAACTCGAATCGCTCCTCCGCAAGCTGAACCCCGAGGCGGTGATCGTCCGCAGCACCCGAGGCCAAGTGTCGCTCGATCAACTCTTGGGGACCGGTCGGTTCGACCTGCGCAAGGCCGCCGATCACCCGATGTGGCTGAAGGAGCCCCGCGAATCGCCCCGCAGCGAAGCGGACGAGTACGGCATCTCGTCGTTCGTCTATCGCGCCCGGCGGCCGTTTCATGCCCAGCGGCTGTGGGACTCGCTCGATTTGGAAACGGGGATCCTCGCGGGGGTCATCCGGAGCAAAGGGGCGTGCTGGATCGCCTCGCGTCATGACATGGCTTACCAATGGGCCCAGGCGGGTGTCTGTTTCAACCTCGCCCCCGCCGGGCTGTGGTGGGCGGCGGCCGATCCGCAAGAGTGGCCCGAAGAGAGCTTTTATCGCCAGGAGGTCGATGCCTTGTGGGAAGAACCCTACGGCGATCGCAGGCAGGAACTCGTCTTCATCGGCATCGACCTCGACCGTGACCGGATCGTCACGTTACTCGACGCGTGCCTGCTGACCGATGAAGAGTACGCTTTAACGCCCCCGGGGTGGGCTTGGCTCGAAGATCCCCTCCCGCCGATCGATGACCCCACAGACGATGACGATGCGGAGGGAGAAGATGACGGTGGTAGCGATGCCGAATCGAAACCCTGGGGTGGCGTCGCGTGAAAATCGGTTCCGTGAGCCTGCCGTCTTGACCTCGCGTCGATCGTCAACACCCTTCGCCCACGGCCACTTTGCCTTGGCCCTGGCGTGACCCGTTCCGCTATGATGCCAAGTGAAGGTCAGTTTGTCTTGACACAACGGGGCTGTGGGCGAGGTGGGTCGAAACAGAATGCTCGTGACGTTGTGGGGAATCGGTCGCGTCTTGCTCGTCGCTTACGCCGTCGTGTGCGTGATCGGGATGCTGCTGCACCGCAAGTTCATCTACATGCCGACTCCGCTTCGCCCCGGGGTGGGACCGGGGATCAGTCTCATTTCTGAT
>JBEIRZ010000052.1:0-20490 GCA_040375695.1 Planctomycetaceae bacterium | reverse complement strand
GTGTCAACCGAGGATCCCTTCGACGACGTCGCCATAAACGTCGGTCAATCGGAATTCGCGCCCCGCGTAATTGAAGGTCAACCGCTGGTGGTCGAGCCCCAGCAGGTGCAGGATCGTGGCGTGCCAATCGTGGATATGGACGCGATCCTCGACCGCCTTCCGCCCGTGCTCATCGGTCGCGCCGAAAGTCAAACCACGCTTGACCCCGCCCCCCGCCATCCAAACGGTGTACCCTTCGTTGTTGTGGTCCCGTCCGGTGCCGCTTTGGGCCGTCGGTGACCGGCCGAACTCACCCGCCCAAATCACCAACGTGTCATCGAGCATCCCGCGACGCTTCAAGTCGTCCAACAGCGCCGCGACCGGTTGGTCCGTCGCCAAACAGCTCTCACGCAATTTGTCCTGGAGCAGGAAGTGGTGGTCCCAACCGATGGGCGATGTCAATTCGATGAACCGCACCCCCGCCTCCGCCAAGCGTCGCGCCAACAGGCATTGGCGTCCGAAGCGGTCGGTCGGCATCCCCTTACCGATCCCATAGGCCTCGAGCGTGGTCGCCGACTCGGAGGCGATGTCGAGCAACCCCGGGACTTCGTCCTGCATCCGGAACGCCAATTCGAACGATTCGATCGCCCCCTCGATCTCCGGGTGGTAAACGTCGCGAGCCAACTTGCGGGTATTGAGTTCTCGGATCAGGTCGAGCTGTTGCCGCTGGGCCGCGGGAGACTGCTTCGTGTTGCGGATGTTCCTCAGCGGCGGGCCCGGCTCCTGATCCACCCCCAACAGCGCGGCATAAAAGCCAGGGATCTGATGCGTCCCGATCTTGGTCCCTTGATAAATCGCCGGCAAGAACGCGCTGCCGTAATTTCGCGCGCCACCGTTATCCGCCGGCGGGTTGATCGTGACGAACCCGGGCAAGTCGGTGTTCTCGGTCCCCAACCCGTACAACCCCCACGCACCCAGCGACGGCCGCACGAACTGGAAATTGCCGGTGTGCATCTGCATGAAGGCTTGCGAATGGTTCGGCAGGTCGGTGGCCATGCTGCGGATGAAGCAGAGATCATCGGCATGTTCGGCTAGCTTCGGCATCACCTCCGAGATCCACGCGCCGCTTTGGCCGTGCTGCCGAAATCGAAAAGGGGACGGCAAGACCTTTGCCGTCTCGGCATCGCGGGCCAGCGCCGGTTTGGGATCGAACAAGTCGATGTGCGATGGCCCACCGTTCATGCAAAGAAAAATCACCCGCTTGGCCCGCGCGGCAAAATGCGTCGCACGCGGCGCCAACCCGGTCTCGGCCGACAGCGCGTCGCGGCTGGCCGCCTGGTGCGCTAAGCTCGCGAACGCGAGGTAGCCCAACCCCGAGGCCGACTTCAACCATTGGCGGCGACTCCATCCGATGGTCCCGATCGCTCCGGGAACACCGATCGGGTCGCTTTGCGGCCGGGCAAATTTCATCGACATTTCATCCCTCGCACAAAAGGCGACTCGTCCGAATCTTCAATCGAGATTCCGAAATTCGGCGGTGCACAACAACGCCTGACAAAACCTTTCCATCGTCGACCAACCCCGTGCCCCATTCGCTGCACCTGCTTCATCAGCCGGGGCACCTACGTCATCAGCCGGGGCACTCGCTTCATCAGCCGGGGCAACTGTGTCATTCGCCGCGGCGAGGAAACGGAGCGAACTGGCGAGCTCATCCCCGTCAGGGTCGCGGCCGAAGCAGAGCCGAAACGCCATCACCACCCGCCCCGCGTCGTCGTCGGGCAATTGACGCAGCCGCTTGGCGAACGCCTCGGACCGACCTTGCACGAAGGGGCTGTTGAGCAGATAGAGCGCTTGGATCGGGACATTCGTCGTTTCGCGATTCCCCGTCACCAAGCTCGGCTCGGCGAAATCGAACAGCTCCAACACGTCCGGCAGCCGGTCGCGGATCACCGGCAAGTAGACCGACCGATGCACCGAACCGTCGAGGTCGGCGGGGAGCCTTTGGTCGAGTCCGATCAGCGAGATCGGTCGGTCACCGATCACCCTTCCGACCAACGACCCTTCAGGCCGCGTCATGTCGAGCTCGTCGGCAACGGCCAGCATCGCGTCACGGATCGCCTCCGCTTCGAGCCGACGTTTGGGAAACCGCCACAGCAGCCTGTTGTCCGGGTCGTGGCGAAAACTCTCGGCGTGATAGGTCGAAGCCTGGCGATAGGTTCGCGACAACAACAGCTCGCGGGCCAACCGCTTGATCGACCAACCGTCGCGGACGAAAGTGATCGCGAGGTGATCGAGCAATTCCGGGTGGCTGGGGGGTTGGCCGGTCGCCCCGAAGTTATCGACCGTGGCGACGATCCCGCTGCCGAAAACGTGCCGCCAGATCCGATTGACGATTACCCGAGAGACCAAGGGGTGATCCGGAGAGACCAACCACCGGGCGAGCTCAAGGCGACCGCTGCTGTCGGGTGGGATCGTGATCGGTTCTGTCGGCCGGAGCGCTTTGGGGAAGGCCCTGGCCACGACCGCACCGGCCTGATGGATGTCACCGGCGATTTGCAACGTCGCGTCGACGACCTTGTCACCTTCGAGGACACCCAACGCCAAGGGGAGGGCGGCACCCGATTGGGCGGAGACCTTTTCGAGCTCCCCTTCGACGCCGCCGCTCTGCCAAAAGACCCGCAGCGCGTCGGTCAGGGTGAAGCGTTTTTTCGGCTCTTGCCCGGCGAACATCGCCCGCTTCGCCTCGTCCATCTCCGCCTGCTCGGCCCGCAGCGCCGCGAGCTGTTCCTGGAGCTTTCGCACCCGCTCGATCGGCACCGACGCGTGCAGCACCTTTTGATTCGCGTCATCGGGCAGCCTCAGCGGATCGCCACCGATCCGATTGGCAGGGGAGACCGCCGTCCCGAAGTAGGTCTTGCTGCTGGCAAAGATCCCGGCCAACGCATAGTAATCCTCCATCGAAAACGGGTCCGACTTGTGATCATGGCAGCGGGCACAGGCGACGGATGTCCCGAGCACCGCGCGGGTCACGGTGTCGATCTGCTCGTCGATCACATCGGCGCGGAATTGCCGCTCGTCGACCGCGTCGAGATTCTTCGGGCCGAGCGCCAAAAAACCGGTCGCGATCAAAAGCCTCGCCCGCTCTTCGGACGTGTCGCAAGCGAGCAGGTCCCCCGCGACCTGCTCGGTGAGGAAGCGATCGAAGGGGAGGTCCCGATTGAACGCGTCGATGACGTAATCGCGATACCGCCACGCGTACGGGAACGAAATGTTCGCCTCGGTACCGCTCGATTCGCCGAACCTCGCGACGTCGAGCCAATGCCTTCCCCACCGCTCGCCAAAGAGCGGCGAGGTGAGCAGCCCGTCGACCTCCATCGCGATCGCCGCGTCGGCACCCACGGTCGCGAATCGTTCGACGAACCGCGTTGTTACCTCGGGCGATGGGGGCAAGCCGATCAGGTCAAAGTGCAGCCGGCGGATCAACACTTCGGGCGACGCGTCGGGCGAAGGTGCGAGCCCTTCGTGCTCAAGCTTCGCCAGGACGAAATGATCGATCAACCGCTTGGGCCACTGCGCCGACCGGACCGCGGGGATCGCCACGCCCCGCGGCGGTCGATAAGCCCAAAATTCGGCGGTGGCCTCACCCGACGGCTCGCCTTGCGGCGGCGGATCGCCGAACGCCCGATCGCCGAACGCCCGATCGCCCCAACCGGCCAGACCGATCACACAAGCGGCGGCCAAAGGGCGAATGACTTGCGACGCGGATCGGTACATGGGGGCTGACCTGATGGCGAAACCTTGGCCGTCGCACCGCAGCGGCGGCGGACGTTCATCCATCAGTCTAACATCCCCGCATCGATCGGACAGCGGAACGCCCGTCAGGAGCTCGCGCTGCGGTAACTCTTCAGCGACCGTTTGAAGAGCCAGCGGCTGAAGAGCAGCGACAGGGCCGTCGCGATCACGGCCCAGATCGCGATCTGCCACTCCCAATCGGCCCGTGGGTCGATCGGCCGCGCCAAGATCCGCGCGGGGACGTTGACGACCAACAGCACCGGCACCACGAAGGTGAAGAAACCCAACAGCGGCCGGCCCAACCGCGTGTTGTAAATCTCCATCGGGTAACGGCTGAAATTCGTGATGTAAAACCAGAAGTCATAAAGCGACTGGTTGCGGCCCAACCAGACGCTGGTCGCGGCCAAGCAGATCATCACGCTGTACATCACCGCGACGCCACAGGCGACGAAGAAGGGATAGAGCAGCAGCGAAACCGGCGACGGGACGTAGGCACCTTCGGCCCGCGTCGCCATCGAATAGAGCGCCGCCGCGGCGATGATCAGACCGACGATGAAGTTCGACAGCGCGCTCCATTCGACCCGGCGGAACGAAATCAGGAACTGCGTATCGATCGGTTTGAGCAGCGCGAAGTCGAGCCCCCCGGTCCGGATCAGCTCGCTGAACTCGTTGGCGTTGGGCATGAAAAAGGCCTGCACGATGCTGTTGATGAACCAGACCGTCGCCAGGAACAGGAGGAATTCGTCGCGTCCCCAACCGGTATCCTTGCCGATCATCGGGGTGACGCGAAAGACGAGCAGGTAAAATCCGACATTCATCAGCGTCCAGGCGACGCTGCTGACGCAATGAAACAAGAAGTCGGCGCGAAACGTCATGTCGCGGATCAGGCTGTTCCTGGCAAACGTCAGAAAGACGCGGGCATAACGCTTTGTCTCGGCGACAACTCGGGACCTTTCGGGTCGCGGCGAAATTTCGATCGTACTCATCGGCTCAACCCCCATACCCGCTGTAACGGGCGACGCCTCGGGCATACATCCAGCGGCAGGCGATGATGAAAAAGACGAGCCACAGCCCCTCGATTAACAGTTCGCGGGGTAAGGCCTCGTCCGGGATCTTGCCCAAAAAAATCGCCGCGGGGAAATAAGCCAAATACTTCAGCGGCAACAGGTTCACGAACCATGCGACGTTATCGGGCAATAGCGTCAGCGGGAACATGTGCCCCGACAGGAAAAAGCTGAAGAGCATGAACAGCAGGACCAGCGAATTGATCTCGAGCATCCAAAAGCTGATCATCCCGATCGACGCTTCGAGAAAAAAGCCGATCATGAACCCCATCAACAGCGAACCGACGAAGGCGGCGAAGACATGGGGCGGCGGGAACCCGGTCGTGAAGTAGTCGCGACAGAGGAAAAAGACGAGCGCGAACGGCCCGATGGCGACGGCATAGTAAGCCAATTTGTGCGCGACCCGCGACATGAGCAAAAAGCCGATCAGGTCGATCGGTTGGATCAGGTACTTTTTGATCTCGCCCTGGCGGACCTGGTTAGCGATCCCCGACGCGAGCCCCGGCATGCTCGAAAAGGCGCGGGCGATCATCGTGAGCAGGAAGTACGCGACCATTTCGGGGAAGTTGTACCCGCCGATCCGCGTCGCGTCGGAAGGGTTCTCGGTCGCGGTCCCGCTGATCGCGCCAAAGATCGCGGCCCACAGAAAGATCTGCGTCACGATCGGCAAAAAACGCATCAGCGTCCCGAGCGCGAAATCGCCCCGATAGGCCATCCTTTCGGCCAGCGCCGTGCGGCAGATGACCCACCAGGTTCGCACCCGATCGGCCAGTCGGATCGGTGGCAGCGGCGTGATCATTTGGCTCATCGCTTGACTCATTCGTGCAGGCTCCTCGTCAACTGACCTGATGGAACAGGTCGGCGATGACCTCTTCCAGCGGCGGGTCTTCTACCGAGACGTCTTCGATCGCGTAATCCCGCAGCGTTTCGGCGAGGATCCGCGGGACCTCGTTGCGGGGGATCCCGATCTTGACCCGGGGCCACTGCGATTCGATCGGCGTCCCCAACCGCGACAAGTCTTCGGGGCGGCTGCCATCGGCGAATTGCAACGTCACGATCTTCTTGCCGGAGAACTTGTCGATGATCCCGGCGAGCGAACCGTCGTACTCGACCCTTCCCCCGGCAACGATGACGACCCGCTGGCAAAGGGCGGCGACGTCTTTCATGTAATGGCTCGTCAACAGGATCGTCGTCTGGCGGCGCTGCTGATAATCTTTGAGGAACCGCTGGATGGCGTGCTGGGCGATCACGTCGAGCCCGATGGTCGGCTCGTCGAGGAACAAGACCTCGGGGGAATGAAGCAGGGCGGCGATCAGTTCCATCTTCATCCGCTCGCCCAGCGATAATTCACGGACGGGCTGGCCGAGCAGCTTGGTGACTTCGAGCAATTCCGTCAGCTCGCCGAGAGTCGCGCGGAAACGGTCTTCGGGGACGCCGTAGATCTGCTGGTGAAGGCGATAAGATTCCTGCGCCGGGAGGTCCCACCAAAGCTGGTTCTTCTGCCCCATCACCAGGGCGAAGCGGCGGCGGTATTCGTCGCGGCGTTCCCAGGGCACATACCCCATGACCGTCGCGGTACCGCCGCTGGGGTTGATCACGCCGGAGAGGAGCTTGAGGGTCGTCGTTTTTCCCGCGCCGTTAGGGCCGAGGAAGGCGACGAACTCGCCCGGCTCGACCTGCAGGTTGATCCCTTTGACCGCCTGGACCTCGGTCGTTTGGCGGCGGAAGAGCCCGCGAAAGCTCGCGGCGAGCCCTTCGCGTTTGCGGTGCACACGGTAGGACTTCGTGAGGTCTTTGACGTCGATGATCGGCATAAGGTCGTTGCGATGGTTGCGAGGTGCCCGGTCAGCCCAAATGGACCGATTGGCCGGTCAGCCCAAACGGACCGATTGGCCGGTCTTGGCGGACCGATAGATGGCTTCGATCAGTTCGACGCTCCGTCGCCCTTCGGTGCCATCGATCAGCGGCACGCGACCTTCGCGGATCGACGCCGTGAACTCGTTGAACAGCATCGTGTGGCCGTGATGGCCGATCGCGGCGGGGTCCCCGGCGCCGCCGCCGGTCTTGGTCTTGCCCGACATCCGCTCGCGGATCGCTTCGTCTTCGGGGGTCTCATCGGCGAATCGCCATTGCTTGAGGTCTTCCTCTTCGAGGATCGCCGTCCCGCCGCTGCCACAGATCTCGACCCGCTTGAGGCAACCGGGGAAGGCCGTCGTCGTCGCCTCGATGACCCCCAACGCGCCGTTCTTGAATAGCAGGTTAGCGACGGCGACGTCTTCGACCTCGATCCGATCGTGGGTCATCGTCGCGGTCCGCGCGTGGACCTCGGCGACAGGCCCCATCAGCCAGAGCAACAGGTCGACCGAATGGATCGCCTGGTTCATCAGCGCGCCACCGCCGTCGAGCTTCCAGGTCCCGCGCCAGGCGCCGCTGTCGTAGTACTGTTGGCTGCGAAACCATTTGACGTAGGCATCGCCCAGGGTGATCTTGCCGAACCTTCCGGCATCGACCGCCTGTTTCATCAGCCGCGCCGATTCGTGAAACCGGCTCTGGAAGGTGACGCCCAATTTCACCCCTGCCTTGGCGGTCGCTTCGATGATCTGGTCGCAGCGCTCGGTCGTGATCTCGAGCGGCTTCTCGACGATCACATGTTTGCCAGCCCGGGCGGCGGCGAGGGCCGGTTCGAGGTGCGCGCCGCTGGGGGAACAGATCGTGATCGCGTCGATCTCCGGGTCCTCGACCATCTGCTCGACGCTCTCGAAGACGCGACATCCGTACTTCTCGGCGAACAGTCGCGTCTTCTCGGCATCGCGACTGAAACAGCCGACCAGCGTCGCGTCAGGCGCGTCCGCGATCGCGCGGGCGTGAAAATTCGAGATCATCCCACAACCGACCATGCCGAACCGAATCGCCATCACTCACCCCTCACGGATCACGCCTCGAATCTGTCCAAACAACCGACCTTTTTAAACAACAATACCAACTCCCGATCAACCTTTTCGGACCACGGTCACGACCGCGTCTTCCGTATCGGTACGGCCCCCTTCCGCGGAACCGCCGCCGGTCGAGATCGAATCGGCGAGCGTCTCGCCGCAGATCAGCTCGCAGTTCTCTTCCACGGCGCGGGCGACTTCGTCCGACTTCGGCTCGATGCGGACCTCGATCCGATCGGTGTATTGGCAACCGATCTCTTTGCGCAGGTTTTGGATCGCCCGGACTAGGTCTTTCGCGATCCCTTCACGGATCAGTTCGCCGGTGAGCTCGGTCGCGAGCACGACGACGCAGCCCGGGCCTTGGGCGGCGGCCCAGCCGGGGCGGGCGACGAGCCGGATCTCGATCTCTTCGCCGGTCAGCTCCAGAGGTTCGCCTTCGACCTCGATCGTGACCGAACCGGACTGCTGGAGCGCGGCGAGCAGCTTGCCGCCATCGGCCGCCGCGAGCGCCGCTTTGACCGCCTGGATCTTTTTGCCGACGCGTGGCCCGAGCCGTTTGAAATTCGGCACGATCTGGTATTCGACATATTGGTCGCCGCGCGTCGAATACTCGACCCGCTTCACATTCAGCTCGTCCCGCACGAGCGAATCGTGGGTCTTCAACCAGGCGATTTCGGAATCGTCGGCGAGGATGACCTCGACCCGCGACAGGGGCTGACGGACCTTCAGGTTCGCCTCGGCGCGGGCGGCCCGGCCGAGCGATGCGATCTCGCGAAGCAGCCGCATCGAGCCGCTGAGCGATTCGTCGATCAACGCGTAATCGGGCTCGGGGAAATCGCACAGGTGGACGCTGTCCAGCGGTGTCAGGCCGGACCCGCGGACGACTAGCGGCTCACGCAATTTCCGCCACAGGCTTTCGGCGAGGAACGGCGTGAACGGGGCGATCAATTTACTGACCGTCACCAACACCTCGTACAACGTCCAGTAAGCATCGAGCTTATCGGGGTCAAACTTGTCGGCGGCCCAGAAACGGTCGCGGCTGCGGCGGACATACCAGTTGCTCAACCCGTCGACGAGCGAAGTGATCTCGGTCGCCGCGCCGAAGTTGTCCAGCGCGTCCATCCGTTCGATGACTTTGACGAGCGTGCGATTGAGCTCGCTGAGGATCCAGCGATCGATCTCGCTCCGCTGCTCGACCGGTCGGTAACCCCGCGCGCCCGCAAAATCTCTCGACAAGAGCTGCTCGCTCCCGGCGACGCTGGCGGTCGGGTCAAAGCCATCGATCTCGGCATAGATCATGAAGAAACTGAAGACGTTATAAAGCCTCAGCAGGAACTCCGGGATCGACTCGCGGATCGATTGCTCGCGATAGCGGATCGCGGTCCAGGGGGGCTGGCCGCTGAAGAAGAACCAACGCAGGGCGTCGGCGCCGTACTTTTCGAAGATCTCCGTCGGCTCACGGTAGTTCCGTTTGCTCTTGGACATCTTCTGGCCGTCTTCGCCGAGCATCAGCCCCAGGACGATGCAATTGCGGAAGGGATGAGGCCCGCCGATCGCCGCCAATTCGCCCATCGCGTTTTCGCCGGGATCGGCCACATCGGAGAACATCATCGTGCTGATCGCCAGCAGGCTGTAGAACCACCCGCGGGTCTGGTCGATCGCCTCGCTGATGAAATCGGCGGGGAACTGGTCACGGAAGAGCGGGTCGTTCTGGTGCGGCCAACCGTACTGGGCGAACGGCATCGCGCCGCTGTCGAACCAGCAATCGATCACCTCGGGCACCCGCCGCATCCGCGCGCCGGGGGCGAAGGGCGAGTCGTAGGTCACCGCGTCGATGTAGGGTTTGTGAACCATCAGGTCGTCGACCAATTCGGGGTTGGCCCGTTTGGCCTCCGCCCAAGCCTCGGTCCCCGTCAGCCCCGGCTTGGCAAGGAGCTCGGCGTAGCTCGCCACCGCTTCGGCACGCCCCGTCTCCTGACAGACCCAAATCGGCAGCGGCGTCCCCCAGAATCGCTCGCGCGAAAGGGCCCAATCGACGTTCGACGCCAGGAAGTTGCCGAACCGGCCGTCGCGGATGTGTTCCGGCTGCCAACCGATCTGGGCATTGTTCGCCAGCATCGCGTCACGGAACTGCGTCGTCCGGATGAACCAACTCTTTCGCGGGTATTGGATCAGCGGGTCTTGGTCGGCCCGCCAACAGAACGGGTAGGGGTGGACGTATTGTTCCTGGTGCAACAGCCGCCCCGACTCTTTCAACTCGCGGATCAACGGGCGGTCGGCATCCTTGACCCAAACGCCCGCATGTTCGGGGACCGCATGCGTGAACTTGCCATCGGGTCCGACGGCACAGAAGAGTTCGAGCGGAAGCTCATCCGCGAAGCGATCCCGCTCGGCCACCAACACCTCATGGTCCGCCTCGCCAAACGCCGGCGCCATGTGGACCAACCCGGTACCGCTGTCGATCGTCACGAAATCGGCGGCGACGACCCGGAAGTAACGGTGCTGCTTCGACCCGTCTCGCAGCATCCCGAGCTCGTCGGCATGCTTGAGGTAGGTACCGAAGGGGGGTTGGTAACGCAGCCCGATCAGTTCGCCCCCCGAGATCGTGCCGGTCTCGCGGAAGGTTCGCTTCGACTTTTGTGCGACCGTGTCGACCAGCGCTTCGGCCAACACTAGCTCCTCGCCCGATTCGCCGTCGGTGACGATGCTGTAACTCAGTTCGGGGTTGATCGCGACGAACTGGTTGCTCGGCAGCGTCCACGGGGTGGTGGTCCAAACCACCAGCGAACGTTGCGGCTGATCGACCAACGGGAAACGGACGTAGACGCTCGGGTCGGCCACGTCGCGATAGCCCTCGCCGACCTCACCCGCCGATAACGCGGTCCCCCCTTGGGCCCACCACCAAACGATCTTGTGGCCCTGGTAGAGCAACCCGCGGTCGAAGAGGTTCTTCAGACACCACCAGACGCTCTCGACATAGCTGCGGTGGTAGGTCACGTAGGCGTCATCGAGGTCGACCCAAAAGCCGAGCCGGCGGGTCAACGTCCGCCACGATTGCATGTAGCGCCAAACGCTCCGCTCGCACTTTTGGATGAACGCCTCGACGCCATACTTTTCGATCTCTTCCTTGCTGTGGATCCCCAGCTCTTTCCCGACCTCGACCTCGACGGGCAATCCGTGGGTGTCCCATCCCGCCTTACGGAGACAGCGGTAACCTCGCATCGTCTTGTAGCGGGGAAAGACATCCTTGATCGACCGGGTCAAGCAGTGGCCGGGGTGGGGCATCCCGTTGGCGGTCGGCGGCCCTTCATAGAAAACGAATGACGGGGCATCGGCGCGACGGGCGAGCGATCGGCGGTAGATGTCGCCCTCGTCCCAAAACTTGAGGACTTCCTCCTCCATCCGGGGAAAATTCGGTTGGCTGTCGGCGGCTCGGAACGGGGAAGCGTTACTGGACATGGCTAAACTGTAGGCTGGATACTCCGAAGTCGAGTCGAACAGTAGATACGATTCTGGCCGGTGCGCAAACGAGGGGCCAGACGAGCACCGACCCGGCGGAGCGGCGACATGGCGGACCAACACCAGGCGGCACCGTCAGCTAGCAGCACTCGCCCAGACCGGTGACCAGCACGACCGCTCAGGGGCGACGCTGTCCAAGGTTCAAAACACGGGGTCAAAACACGGGGTCAAAACACGGGGCCAAATGACGGGGCCAAAGCGGCTCCCGAGGCGGCTATCCCTGCTCCACCGGCCTCGTTTCGAGCAGGCTCAGGATCAGCGGCAGGAGCTGTTTCTTGCGGCTCACGACGTTATCCAGCTTGTACAGGTTCTTTTCCAGGTGGGGGTGGTTCATCTCGTCCCACCCGTCCGGTTCGGAGCTGAGCAACAGGAGGCTGCTGTCGGTCGCGATGTCAGTCACCATCAACGCCGAAAAGGCGAGCCGGTCTTTTTCGGCGAGGTCGACGAGTGCCTGATGGAGGTCGTCCTTCCGCTGCCAAAAAAGGTCAAACCCGATCTCTTCGATTTGCGATATCGAAAACTCGACACCCCCTTCCTCGAACCGTTTGCAATCCTCGCGCACGACCGCCGCGGTCGGGCTGTTCCGAAGCGCGGACCCGATCGCGAAAAACTCTGCGGCGTACTTGTCGAGGTCGACCTCGCAGAGCGGGCGGAGCCAATCGAGCGTCTCGCGGTCGACGTCGGTGGTCGTGGGTGAACGGAGCAGCAGCGTGTCGCTGATCATCCCCGAGGCCATGCACAGCGCGATCCCCGGCGTCGGGATGATCCCGGCCTGACAGAACTTGCGTGCCACCAGCGTGCATGTCGAACCGACCGGCTCGTTGACAAACCGGATCGGGTAACTCGTCTGGATCGAGGCCCCCAGGCGATGGTGATCGAGCACTTCGAGGATCTCGGCCTCCTCGGCGCCATGCACCGCCTGTCCGAGCTCGTTGTGGTCGACGAGCACGAGCTTCGCGCGCGGCGGGCTGGCCAAGTCGGTCTTGCTCATCACCCCGAACAACCGATCACCATCAATCACCGGAAAGATCGGCTGGTTCGAACGGAGGATGATCCCCT
Source organism: Planctomycetaceae bacterium (assembly GCA_040375695.1). GTDB lineage: Bacteria > Planctomycetota > Planctomycetia > Pirellulales > Pirellulaceae > UBA6163. The sequence goes on along the minus strand of JBEIRZ010000052.1, from coordinate 8,144 downwards.
TGGCCCGGGCGACCGGCATCTTGGGGGTTAACGATTCGAAGTCGCGCGAGATCACCGATTCGATCGATCGCGCCGCCTTGATCCGCATCGTCGTCGTCGCGGTGTCGAAGGGGCTGTTGATGACGGTCACGCCTCGCGACTTGGCGAGCTGCAGCAAACCGTCCGAAAGCTTGTAGCCCCCGGTGACCACGATCGCCCGCACCCCGCGTTCGATCGCCGGGAGCTGGATCGAGGGACGGTCGCCGCTGACGACAAGCACCTGACTGGCGGGGAATTTGCCGAGCCGCTGTGAAAACGCCTCGGCGCTCATCGCACCCACCATCACGATCAGGTCGTCGGCCCGCGCGGTATCGATCCCATACTCGAACTCGCCCCCCAGCATCGCCACGATCTTGTCGAGCGTGCTGACGATCTGCCGCGAACGGATCGGATCGACACCCCCCTGAAAGATCAGCCCCATCAGGTCGAGCAGCGTGACGATCCCCACGAGCCGATCCCCCGAGACGACCGGGATCGCCCTCAACTCGTGGGCGTTCATCTTCTGATAAACCTCGTAGAAGACGTCGCTCTCATCGGCCGTGACGACGTCCCGACGACAGATGTCTTCGACCTCGGGCCGAACGTCCATGATGATCCGCGGCGGGGGCAATCCGGCGGTTTTTAGCGCGAACTCGGTCCGCTGGTTGGCCGGCCCACAACAGGCCGCGACCGCGTCGGGCATCCCCGTGCGGCGCAAGAAATCGGCATACGCCAGGGCGGAACAGATCGCGTCGGTATCGGGATTGCGATGTCCGAAAACGAAAACGGTCATGTGAACCAGAAGACTGGCGGGAAGGGTGATCGGCCGCTCTGCGATCGATCGGGTCAGAGGCGAAACCTCTTCCCGAAATCGTCGGCTGTCGAACGCAGATCCGCAATCCCCCGCGGACAAGCTTTCAAGGGCGATTGATGAAATCGATCATCATCCGCAACATCCCCAGCTTGCGACGATCGAAATGGAAACAGAGCCGCGGGAGGTGCCGCAAGTCGGTCTCGTCGGTCTCCTCCGGCAAGGCCCCTCGCTGCTCAAACTTGCCGTCGACGAGCAGTTCGCGGAATTGGCTCTGGAGCTGATCGAGACGGGCCTCGGAAAGCGGCTCCCGCAGCCGGATCACCAACTGGTTCCTTACATACCGGCTCGAATGATAAACCCGATAAAAACCGAGAATCTCCTCGACCGCCTCGTCGACCGAATCGGTGATCCGATACAACCGCACGTCCTCCGGGCTAATCAGCCTTTCACAGAGCAGGTGCCGCTCGAAAAAAATCCCCAAATCACGCCAATAACTCCCACCCGGCCGATCCAACAGGACCAGCGGCATCATCGTCTGCTTCCCCGTTTGGAGCAGCGTCAAGACCTCCAACGTCTCGTCGAGCGTCCCGAAACCGCCGGGGGCACAGACCACGGCACTGCATTCCTTCACGAACATCAGCTTCCGCGTGAAGAAATACTTGAGCGTCACGAGCTTCGGGTCACCCGTGATGTAGGGGTTCGCCGACTGTTCGAACGGCAACATGATGTTGAGCCCCATCGAGGCCTCACGCCCGGCCCCCCGATGTCCGGCTTCCATGATCCCGCCGCCGGCCCCGGTGATCACCATCCAACCGTGCCCCGCCATCGCCCGCGCCAACCGCTCGGCTGTCACGTAATCGGGGTGATCGGAAGGGGTCCTGGCCGAACCGAAAACCGTCACCTTGCGGCGCCGTCGGTAGGGGTGAAAGACCTTGAACGCGTAACGCAATTCGCGCAGCGTTCGCGACAAGATCTTCAAGTCGCCCCGGGCGGTCGCGTCCGCTTCTAACCGCTGGATCGTGTCCCGCAGCGCCGAGTAGAGGTCATCGTTTTTGACAGCCAATTGCCCTTGAGCCGTCAACGGTTCATCCGCAGGTTGAGGCCTCAAGAGCTCGTCGTCTCCGACCGCTTCCCCGGGCAATTCCCGCGGTTGGGTCAAAGGCATCTTGGGGTCGGTCGGTTTGGACGATGGCATCGGAAGGCCCTGAGGGAACGAAGCGATCTCGCCGGCCGCATCCGGCTTCCGAATCACTATCCCCCAACCGGGATCCGAAGGCTAGCCAGGCACCCCGCCGGTCCCCCCGTGAGCGTCACCTTGCCGCCATGCACCGCCGCGATCGCCGCGACTCGGCATAGGCCAACCCCCAAACCCCGCCCCGCCTCGCGCCCCGAATAATACGGGTCAAAGGCGTGGCGGGCCGCCTCATCGCTCAGCCCCGGGCCGCTGTCGCCGACTTCGATCAGCACACTTTCGGCCTCCCCCACGCCCCGAACACCTCGACCCGAAACGAGCACCCGTCCGTCACAACCGATCGCCTCGACAGCATTGCGGATCAACGCCCGAAGCGCCTCCGCTACCATCTCGCGATCCGCCACCGCTTTCAAAGCCCCTCCGGGTGAGCTGTCGCGAACCTCGATCCGCCTCGATCGGGCCAAACCCGCCTCCCGCTCGACGGCCAAGCGGATGAGCTGTGCTAGGTCGACGTCACGCAACACCGGGGCAGGGGGGTGTGCGTAAAACATCAGATCCGCGGTCATCTCGTGCGCCCGCCGCGCCTGGTCGATGATCTTCTGGAGCGATTCCCGCTTCGCCGCGTCTCGCTCCCCTCGCAGCAGACCTTGCGCCCGCGTCGAAATGTTTGCTAGCGGGTTGTTGATCTCGTGGCTTAACCCATAGGCGAACTGACGTAGCGCCGCCACCTTCGCTTCCGATAGCGTTTCACGCCAACGCCGCTGCAGCTCCTCGGCGAGCGAACAGCGTCTCGCCAGCAACCCCAGGTCGACACCCCCGGGGCGATAATCCTGGGGCTCGGGCGATTCGTTGCGACCCCGGTTCCGGCCATCCGCCAATCCCACCCCTTCCGCCGAACGATCCCCACGGGAAGCGACCGGATCGGATGTCGACGAAGGAAGGTCAACGATCGTCGGCCATTCCCGCCGCCAAGCCTCCGGGACCGCCGGGCCACCGAGCTCCAACCAGACGTCGGCAAGGTCGAGCCACTTGGTAACCGGCAGCTTGGAAAAGCGGCGCCAAAGCTTCTCCGCGGCCGCCGCCCAGCCAGCCGAAGGGGCCGAATCGGCTCCCGTGAACAGAGGCTCCGACCCAAACAGGCCCAACCCCGAAACGAGCCGATCACCAACATTAACGGCCAGCTCGTCGATCGTCCTGCTGCCCGACACCCCATCGAACAACGCGGCAAAAATCAAAAAGCCAGGGTCGCGACGCAATTGGATCGCCAACCGATCCGTCGCATCTGAACCGCCGGACGCTCGCCCACCTTCCGAGCCTGAGACGGTCCCTACCGAGGCGACCTCCCCCAGAATCACCTGGGCGATCAGATCGTGGGTTTGACGGGATATCGGTGGACGCCACGCCAAACCGGCCCAGCGGAGAGCGGGCAAGCCGTTCATCCTTCAGCCACCGCGGGCCGAGTCAGGCCTTGCCCCAGTGCCACAGCGGTCGGGCCGACTCACGACGTGATGCTCCGCTCGATGTCGAGCAATTCGCAGGAACGACTCACGAGATCTTCGATCGCGAACGGCTTTTGCATGAAATCATCCGCCCCCGCCCCCTTCAACTCGTCAACCTTGTCCCGCTCCACCATCCCCGAAATGCAGAGGATCTTGACTTGGTCGAGCGCCTGGTCGCTGCGAATCCGCTGGCAAACTTCCTTACCGTTGATGTCCGGAAGCATCACGTCGAGGATGACCAGGTCAGGACGGAACTCCCGCACCCCCATCCCCGCGTCAAAGCCATTGTTGACCGTCTTGATCTCGAACCGACCGTCCCTGCTGAACCCTTCGCTGATCAGTTCGACCAAGTCCTGATCGTCGTCGACGATCAAAAGCTTCTTGCGACCACTCTCCAACGCGTCCGTCGGGATCCCGTTGTCGCGCATGAAGGCGAAGAGTTGGTCCCGCGGTATCCGCCGGAATCGACTCCCTGGTACCCGGAAGCCTTTTAACGATCCGTTGTCGAAGCAGCGAATGATCGTTTGCTGGCTGACCTTGCAAATCTTCGCCGCTTCACCGGTGGTGAAAACCGTTTTCGTGCTCATTCCGATATCCATCCTCCGTGCGTGCCGAGCCCGCTTGGCGTAAATGTTGCTGCGTTCGATGCGATGCGTGGGATTGATCGCCAGCGCTGCGTCATTCCTGCAAACCTCGCCGAGAGCGCAGGTCGCAGGAAATTCCACAATCCGCTGGATTACCAATCTTGCCGCACCCGCAGAATATACCCATCTTCAGGATGGGGTCAATGTCGGTTAGGTCGCGGCAATCCCCAAGACATCGCCAGAGCTCGCCAGTCCCCCTATAATCCAAGGCTTTCCGACGATTTGGCGAATTAAAAAACAGTTTTTCCACACCCCACCGGACCCTTTGATGACTGGACACAACACCCCTTACGACGCTTTCCTCCTCGTTTCCTTCGGGGGACCCGAGGGGCCGGATGATGTCATTCCGTTCCTGGAAAACGTCTTGCGTGGCAAGAATGTCCCTCGCGAAAGGATGCTGGAAGTCGCCGAACATTACCAGCATTTCGGAGGCGTTAGCCCGATCAATGACCAAAACCGGGCGTTGCTGGAAGCGATCCGGGCGGAATTCGAGTCGGCGGGAATCGACCTGCCGGTCTACTGGGGCAATCGGAATTGGGACCCGCTCCTCCCCAACACGCTCCGCCAAATGAAGGCCGACGGACGTCACCGGGCGCTCGCGTTTTTCACCAGCATGTTCAGTTGCTACAGCGGTTGCCGGCAATATCGCGAGAACATCGCCGCCGCACGCGAGGCCGTCGGCCCCGACGCCCCGGTCGTCGACAAGTTGCGGATGGGTTTCAATCACCCCGGGTTCATCGAGCCGATGGCGGACGCGGTGCGGGAAGCGGTCGAAAAGGTCGGAGGTCATTCCCAAACCCCGATCTTTTTCACCGCCCACAGCATCCCGATGTCGATGGCCGACAACTGCAACTACGAAAAACAGCTTCGCGAGGCCTGCCGATTGGTGGCCAATACCGCCGGGATGGAGAACTGGGAGCTCGTTTTCCAAAGCCGCAGCGGCCCCCCGCAACAGCCTTGGCTGGAACCAGACGTCTGCGATCGGATCCGCCAAGCCGACGAGGCCTCCCACCTCAGCGGCCTGGTGATCGCCCCCATCGGCTTCGTCAGCGACCACATGGAGGTGATGTACGACCTCGATGAAGAAGCGGCCAAGCTCTGCCAAGAACTGGGGATCCCGATGGCCCGGGCGAAAACGGTCGGGACGCACCCCGCATTCATCCGGATGATCCGGCAACTCGTTAAGGAACGGCTGGGGCTATCGACCCAGCGGCTCGCCTTGGGGGATCTCGGCCCGTGGCACGACGTCTGCCCGGCGGATTGCTGCCTTTATGTCCCGACCCGGCCACCCGCCGGGATGGCCAACAGCGCCAGCACCCCCGCGGCTAGGCCGAGCGCGAAAGCGGGGGATTGATCGGCGGCGACCCGCCCCCAAACGATCGAACCGACCGCCATCGCGGTCGCGAAGGCCGACAGGTAACAAGCCATCCCACGGGCCCGCATCGCGTCCGGCAGCGCGAATTGGGCGTTGGCATTCAGCGTCGTGAGCACCGCCATCCACCCGGTGCCCAAGACCGTCGCGGCGATGAGTGCCAGCGGCTTCGATGTCGACGCGGCCAACATCGCCAACCCCGCCGCGTAGCCGAGCATCGCCATCACGATCGTCCGGTCGGCCCCCAAACGGACTCGCAGCCGAGGGAGCCACACCGCCGCCAAGACGGCCCCCAACCCGATCGCACCCACCAAATAGCCGTACCCCTTGGCATCCCACTCCAACTGCTGACGAACGATCAGCGGCAACAATCCCCACAGCGAACTGGCCGGCAGGACGAACATTGCGACCCGAACCAGCGTCCGACGCATCTCCCCCGGGGCCGCCACCATCTTCAAACCGGCCGTCATCGACGCGAAAAAACCGTCGGATGGCTTGGGGGTCTGCCGCGTCCTCCGCCACAAAAACACAGCCAACAAGACGAAGGCGAACGAGATCGCGTTGACCGCAAACGGAGCCCACAACCCGACAGCGACGATTAACAATCCGCCCACCGCCGGGCCGACGCTCCTGGCCAAATTGAAGCTGACGCTCCCCAGCGCGATCGCCTGCGTCAAGTGCTGACGGTCGACGATCTCCGGGATCGAAGCCTGCCACGTCGGGACATGCATCACCGCACCGACCCCCATCACGATCGTCAACAGCAGCAGCCCCGTCGGCGTGATCCGATCCGACCACGTCAATAGCGCCAGCGCCCCGGCCGAGATGATCAGCCAGCACTGGACGACCATCAGCATCTTGCGACGGTCGATCCGGTCCGACAACGCACCGGCAGGGATGGCGAGCAATACCATCGGCAACGCCGTCGCGGTCCGGACGGCCGAGACCATCAACGGGGACCCATCGAGCGTCGACATCAGCCAGCCCGCCCCAATCTCATGCACCCAGGTGCCGACATTCGAAAAGAGCGAAGCGGCCCAAAACATCCGGTAGGTCGACGAGGCGAATGGGGCCAACGGGTGGTTCGTTTCGCCCCGCGAACCGGGCCCCTCCGACACGGCCAACCCCTCACCCGCGGCGGCGGTTGACCCTGCGGTCAGGGGCTCGTCATCAGGCAACAGGCCTTCGGCCTGGGACAGGGGCGCCTCGCCGCCACGGCCAGCTACGGGTTCCTCCGCCAGTCGCGAACCGCGCGCTGACGATTCGGACTGGGTGGTGATGGCCCGGGGCATCGATGACCTGGTTGCGGCGGATTTCGGAAATCCCCCACCAGCAGACTGGTTTCGGGGGGGGCTTCTTCGTCAGCGCCTCGGAAGGAACGGAAAGATTTGACGGATCTCGTCATCGCTCGGCTGTCGGCCAAACTCGCAGATCTCGAAAGCTTCCGCATACTTGATCTTGGCCGCCGCATCTTCGCCATACCACTTCGTCAAACCCTCGCGAAAACGCTCCGCCTCGGACCCCTGGCGGCGGTCCCACCGCTCCCACAACCATTTCCGACGGGCCGCAAGGTCGCTCGCCGGCGGGTTGGCTGCCATGATCTCGCGACTCCCCAGCGCCCCACCTTCAAAGGTCTGGCTTACCAAGGCCATCAACGCATCGACCTTTTGCTCGAAGACTTCGTCAATCCCGACGACGATGTCTGCCTTGAACGGGTAAGGTTTCTTAAACCCGTCGCTCGAATAGAGGAACACCGGGTTCTTGGCAAGCGGCGGCACATCGGGACAGAAAAAGGGAACCGCCACCATGTACGCGGCGTCCTGCACCAACACCCCGACGTAGCGATGGTCCGGATGATAATCCCAAGGCCGATGGCAAATCACGACATCGGCCTGCCACTGCCGAATCAACTTGGTGATCAGCTTGCGGTTTTCGAGCGTCGGCAACAGTTCCCCGTCATGAATGTCGAGGACCTCCGAGGCGACCCCCAAACGCTCGGCAACCAGGGCCGACTCCGCGGCGCGGCGTTTCGCCAAAGGCCCCCCGGCCATCTCCCAATGACCGATGTCTCCGTTGGTCACCGACACCAATTTGACGGCATGCCCCGCCTTGGCCCACATCGCCGCAACACCGCCCGCCTTGTATTCCGCGTCGTCAGGATGGGCGCCAAAGACGATCACCCGGATCGGCTTCGCATCCTCCGCATACCCTACATCCGCTCGAAGAAATGACAGACACAAGAAGGCCAATAACAACGTCGCAAAGCCACCGCCCGATAACCTCACCACCCGAACTCTCATCATCCGACCCCGCGATTACTTAACCATTTCGTCTCGGATCTGCTGCAACACCATTGGCAGAAAGATGATCCCAGTGTAATGGTTCGCCGGGAGCTCGACATGGTGCTCCTTGGGAAGCTTCGCCGCATTGACTAGGGCATACGAACAAGACCTCGGGACGACATCGTCGAACATCCCGTTGTACAACCACGTCCGCTCCGGACGGATCCGGTGCGCCAGCCGAAGAGGCTCGATCGGGCGGGCCAGATCGGTGATCTGCTCCTCGCGTACCCCCAACGCTTCCAACCGCTCGCGGATCTGCGCCG
>JBEIRZ010000452.1:0-3492 GCA_040375695.1 Planctomycetaceae bacterium | reverse complement strand
GTTGGCTCGGGGAATCGAGTTAACCCGGGCAAAGGCATGAACGATGAGGTTGGCCAGGAGACTGAAGAGGCGAGCCATGTTGCACCCTGAAGGGAGGCGGGAGATGCGGTGGGTTCGGTGCGGACAAAAATCGGGGCGGTCGATCGTGAACGACATCGATGGGGCAGCGGCAATGACGCGTGTTGGCGTCATCCGCAAAGACGTCACAGTTTCGCGGTCCGACACAATGTAACGGAGCGTGAGGGTCCCGGGTTGTTCGCGAGGGCGCCGGGTCGTTTTCGAGGGTGCCGGATCGTTTTCGAGGGGGAAGGATCGTTTTTCCCGTCAAAGTCGAAGGACGGGTCGGGCCGTCAATCGATGGAGTCTTTTCTTTCCTGAGATGCCGTTTTGGGGTATGCTAAACCGCCTACCAGCCCCCCAGGAGTTCCCGCCCATGCCGACCCGATTTGTCTTTTGGGACGAAGACGTTCTTATCCGTTTAACATCGTCGAAGCTTCGGGGCCGTTTCGATGGGGAAACGGCCGTGGTTCGGGTCGCCAAATCGGTGATGTTGGTGATCGCCGGGTTGTTGATGATCGTGGGTCAGCGGCCGGTTTATGGGCAAGCCGAACCGTCGCGAGTTTTGCAGCTCCGATTCGGGACCGAAGAGTCGGCGAAGCTGACGCCGGTCGGGGGCGTCGAGCGTGATGTTGCGGGGCCGAGGCCGCCCGAGTTCCCCGATTTCGATTCGGCCAACAGCGCGGTGTCGTTCAACGGCCAAGGGGCGCGGTTGGTGATCGATGATCCCGGTGCCGGGAGCCAATACGATTTCGCCCAGGGCGACGCGATCACGTTGGAAGCTTGGATCAAGGTCGATCAGTCGTTGGGTAATGACAAGAACGCCTACATCATCGGCAAGGGTAGAACGGGAGATGCGAAGTTTGCGGCGGAGAACCCGGACAACCAGAACTGGTCGCTGAGGCTTCGTTCGATCGACGGTTTGGCCCGGGTGAATTTTCTCTTCGCTTCGCCCAAGGAGCCGGATGCGGCGAAGGGGGATGCGCATTGGCATCGCTGGACGAGCGACCAAGGTTTTTTGCCGGGGACGGGGTGGCACCGGATCGCGGTCCGGTATCGATTCGGCGACCCGAAGAGCATCCGCGGTTGGTTGAATGACAAACCGTTGACCGGCAAGTGGGACATGGGGGGTGCGACCGAAAAGGGGCCAATCGTTGATGACGACGCCGTCTGGATCGGCAGTTCGATGGGGGGCAACAGCGCGTCGAGCTTCGTCGGTTCGATCGACGAAGTGACGGTGATGCGGGGCGAGCTGTCGGATGAGGTGATCGCTTCGCGTTATCGTCGCGAGGGGCCAGATCGGAAGATCGATGAGGTGCCGGAGGTGCCGCCGCGATTCGCGCTCGCACCCAGTGGGGTGACGGTGAGGTTATCGGAAGGGGTCGGGGCGCATGACCGCTGGGGCGCGGCCGATTTGAACCCACCCAAGCCGGTGATCACATTCGACATCGACAACTTTTTGATGAAGCGATTGCCCAATCGCTACGACGCGTCAGGGGTCCGCGATTCGTGGAAGCCGACGGTGCTGTTGCAAGCGGCGGCCGAGGTTGACTTGCCGGCGGGTGATCACGAATTGCTCGTTCGCGCCCGCGGGGTGAGTCGCGTTTGGTTGGAGGATCAAGTCGTCGCGAGGATCGGCGTTCGGCCGGGCCGCGGGAGCGCCCATGGGTTAGTCGATCCGTTGCCAGAACCGCCCGCCCCGGGACAACGGCGGTTGGGGTATGGCGATCAAGAAAAGAAGGTGACGCTGAGCATCCCCGAGGCGGGGAAATATCGCATCACGCTCGAATCGCTCGTCGGCAGCCCACGACTGCGGGCCGAGCCGGGTGAAACGTTGCTCGCGATCCGGTTGGCAGGTCAGAGCGGCTTTGAGCTGATTAGGTCGACCGATTCCGGGTCACCGGCGGTATCACTGAATGATACTGACATCGAATTGGCCGCGGCGATGCTGGAACGCCGCATCGCGACGCTCGATGATCAGGTCAGGCGCCGGGCCGCGTCGACGGAAGACGAGCATTGGCAGATGCGGCACGAAGCGGCGCGGGAGTGGGTGACGCAGAACCCCGGTCCGGCAGTGCCTCAGGTCACGGGGCAAAGTTTCCGTCACCCGATCGATGCCTTCATCGCCGCGAAGATCGAAGGGGCACAGGCCAGCGCGGCAAGTGAAGCCCATGGCGATGTCGCATTTTTTGACCGCGAGGTCATGCCGATTTTGCGAGAACATTGTTTCCGTTGTCATGACGAAAAGGTCGAAGGGGGATTGAAGCTGAGCAGTCGCGAAACGGTGCTGAAGGGGGGCGATTCGGGGAGCGCGGCGGCGATCCCAGGGAAGGCCGAGGCGAGCGAATTGGTCGCGCGGATCCGGAGCGAAGACGATTCGGTGAGGATGCCTCCGTCGGGAGGGTTGTCCCCCGCGCAGATCGCGACGTTGACGCGGTGGGTCGATGCGGGCGTGTCATGGGGACGGGTCATCGATCCGAAGTCGGTCGCGATCGCACCGGTGGTCGGGGACGAATCGTTTTTGCGACGCGTTTACCTCGATGCGTGGGGAGTGCCTCCGACCGAGTCCGAAGCGAAAGGTTTTCTGGAAGAGTCCGATCCTGACAAACGGTCGAGGGTGATCGATCGGTTGCTGAGTGACGAGCGGGTCGCCGATCATTGGGTTTCGTATTGGCAAGACGTGCTGGCCGAGAACCCGAATATGCTGAAGCCCAGCATCAACAACACCGGACCGTTTCGGCATTACCTTTATGACGCGCTGCGTGACAACCGGCCGATGGACCGGGTGGTGACCGATTTGGTGATGTTGCGAGGGAGCGAACGGGAGGGGGGTGCTGCCGGTTTCGGGTTCGCGGCCGACAACGACGCGCCGCTGGCGACGCGAGGTTTGGTTTTGGCATCGGCCTTTTTGGGGATCGATTTGCAATGCGCGAGGTGCCACGATTCGCCTTACCATTCGACGAAGCAGCAAGACCTTTTCGCGCTCTCGGCGATGTTGGCCCGCAAGGCGGTGACGGTGCCGGCATCGAGCAGCGTGTCGCCCGGATTTTTCGAACAGCACAAAGGACGCGAATCGTTGATCAAGGTGACGTTGCAACCCGGCGTTCCGGTCGAGCCGACATGGCCGTTTGCCGGTGCGACGGGGGCGGCGGACCGCGACGAGATCGGCAAGTGGATGCGGGACCCCAAGGACACTCGCGAACGGTTGGCGACGTTGATCACGATCCCCGAGAACGAGCGTTTCGCGGGGGTGATCGTCAATCGCGTTTGGAAGCGGCTGATCGGGGCCGGGTTGGTCGAGCCGGCTCATGATTGGGAAGCGAAACGGTCGAGCCACCCGGAGCTTTTGACTTGGCTGACCCGGCAATATGTCGCGTCGGGTTATGACACGCGGTGGTTGATCCGGTTGATCATGACCTCGGACGTGTATCAGCG
>JBEIRZ010000668.1:0-1360 GCA_040375695.1 Planctomycetaceae bacterium | reverse complement strand
GCGGTTGTTGGCGGCCCGTTTTCCCGATCCGGCTTGCGAACCGCAACTGCTCGAAACGCACATCTCTTGGGTCGTCCTCACCGGCCCGTGGGCGTACAAGGTGAAGAAGCCGGTCCGCTTCGGCTTTGTCGATTACTCGACGCGTGAGCTGAGGCGAAGGTATTGCGAGCGTGAGCTTGAGCTGAATCGTCGCTGGGCACCGGAGCTCTATCGCGATGTCGTCCCGATCTTCGCGGGGGATGGGTTCGCGCGGGTTGGGGCTGGGCAGCCGCGGTTGCGGTTTGGCGAGGCGGGGGAGTCACCCCGTCCTGGCGAGCGGCTCGTCGATCATGCGGTACGGATGTCACAATTCGCGCAAGGGTCGCTGCTCATCAATCGGTTGGCGGCGGGTGAGGTCGAGCCTCGGGCGATGGAGAGGTTGGGGGTGGCTTTGGCCCGGATGCACGCGAAGCTCCCGATCGTCTCTGGGGGTGAGGGGTTGGCCCGGAGCGGTTCGATCGACCCTGAACGTGAAAATTTTGACGTGTTAGAAGCGGTCTTGCCCGCTGGTGATCCCGATCGCGAGAAGCTGGTGATGCTGCGGCGGTGGAGTGACGCGGCGGCCGAAAGGCTTCGGCCATTGCTGATCGCGCGAGCGGCCGGCGGGGCGGTCCGGGAATGTCATGGCGACCTCCATTTGGGGAATTTGCTTTTGCTCGACGACCGGTTCGTCCCGTTTGACGGGATCGAGTTCAGCGACAAATTGCGGCAGATCGATCGTTGGGACGAGGTCGCGTTTTTGGTGATGGAGCTTGCGGAGCATGGGTATGTGCGTCATGCCCATCGGCTCGTCGATGCGTATGCGGAGGCGGCCGTCGATTATGAGGGGTTGGGGCTGCTCCGGTATTTCCTCGTTGGCCGCGCGATGGTCCGCGCGAAGGTCGATCATTTGCGCCAGCGTCAGGTCGCGGTGGGTTCGGGTGGGGGTGATGTGTTGTCTGCCGCGGGGCGGCGTTACATCGCGTACGCGTGCGGCGTGACGGGGCCGCGGCCCCGTGAGTTGTGGATGACGTGGGGGTTGTCCGGGAGCGGCAAGTCGACGCAGGCCGCGAGGCTAGTCGAGCGGCGAGGTTATGTGCGGATCCGGTCGGACGTGCAGCGGAAGCGGCTGGCGGGGATTGACCCGTGGCAAAGGGAGCAGGGAGAGGGTGTCGCGCCGGATATTTATACGTCTGCGATGAACGAGCGGACGTATGGGAAGTTGCTGGAGCTGGCCCGCGTCGTTTTGGAGGCGGGGTTTGGGGTGGTGGTCGATGCGACGTTTTTGGGGCGGGGGCAGCGGGAGCCATTCATCAGGCTCGCGCGGGAGGTTGGCGTGCCG
>JBEIRZ010000461.1:0-3370 GCA_040375695.1 Planctomycetaceae bacterium | reverse complement strand
GTCACCGCCACCGCGGGGCCGCCAAGTCGCGTCGCCAAACGACATAGCCGCCGCAACAGCTCCGCGTGCCCGCGATGAACACCGTCAAAGTTTCCGATCGAAATCGCCCCGCCTAGCAGTCGGCGGTCAGGCTCGTCGGAATAACTCAGTAGGGTCACGGTCGATGGTTCACGGTCGGAATGCGATGCTGATCAGGGACCCAGATTATCCCTCGTTCCCCGATCGGGTCGAGAGGGTCCGATGCCTTGAGGCGTCCGTTCGGCCTGGCCACTAATGTCGACCGAAAAATTGGCTAAGGGTTCGACAGGAGAGCCTTCCAGTCGATCCCGGTCGATGACGCGCCGTGCCCGACCTCCGCCAACAGTCGCACCCCACCCCACTGACGGATCGCCTCACCGTTGGAACCTACCGACAAATCACCCTTCGGGTGGGGCGAACTGAGAATCACGCCCAACACCCGGAGACCGACCGTTGCCGCGGCGATCGAGGTCACCAGTACCTGATGAATGACGCCCAAGCGGTTCGGGGCGACAATCACCAAGTCGCCTCCCAACCGGCGGGCCAGGTCGGCATTGAACATCTCCTCCGATAACGGCGAAAAGAGCCCACCGGCACCTTCGACCACCACGCAGTCCGCCCCCCGAGCGACCTTCGCGAATCCCAGCGTCATCCGCTCTTCGCACACACGCTGACCCTCAAGTGCCGCCGCCTCAGGTGGGGCCAAAGGCGCGCGGAATCGCTGCGGGCAGACATCCTGAAGGTCGTCACGCCGACCCGTCGCCTCCCACAACGCTAACGCATCACCGCTCACCAGTTCGCCCGACTCTTCGTGACAACCACTGGCGACCGGCTTGTAGGCCGCGACACACCTGCCAGAATGTCGAAGCTCGGCGATCGTCAACCCCGCGACATAGGTCTTCCCGACGTCGGTATCGGTCCCCGTAAAAAACAAGACCCGCGGCCGATCGCCATTACCTTGCGTCCCAAACCGTCCGTTTTTATCGCGGCTCATCAAAGTCATACCGAAACCACCTCCGACCCCACGTAAGAGGCCCAACCCATCATGCCCCGCATCCGTTTGGCGATCCTACAAATGCGCGGGAGCGAATCCCGTGACACCAACGTCCGTCGCACCATCGCCCAAATCGAAAAAGCGGCAGATGACGGGGCACAAATCGTCTGCCTACAGGAACTCTTCACCGGGCCTTACCCCTGCCAGTCCGAAGATTACCGGATGTTCGACTGGGCCGAAACGATCCCAGGTCCGACCACCGAGGAAATGGCAAAAATCGCCAAGGCGAGAGGGATCGTGATCGTCGTCCCGCTCTTCGAACGCCGTGCCCCCGGGCTCTACCACAACACGGTAGCCGTGATCGATGCCGACGGGTCATTGGCCGGGATCTATCGTAAAATGCACATCCCCGATGACCCGCTCTTCTACGAAAAGTTCTATTTCACGCCAGGGGACCTGGGCTTCCGCGTCATCCCCACCCGCTTCGCGAAATTAGGGATCGGGATCTGCTGGGACCAGTGGTACCCGGAGGCTGCGAGGCTCTTCGCGTTGGCCGGCGCCGAAATCCTTCTCTACCCCACCGCCATCGGATGGATCCACGCCGACAAAGCCGAATTCGGGCAGGGCCAACTCGAAGCCTGGCAGATAATGATGCGGTCCCACGCCGTCGCCAACGGGATTTGGCTCGGGGCCCCCAACCGCGTCGGTGTCGAACAGGAACTCGAGTTTTGGGGCCATTCCTTCATCGTCTCCCCGCGTGGAGAAATCGTCGCGGAAGCGACCAGTGCGGACGAGGAAATCGTCATTGCCGATTGCGACCAGTCGCTAAGCAACGAAGTCCGCACGCACTGGCCGTTCTTGCGCGACCGACGGATCGACGCATACCAAGATTTGGTCAAACGCTGGATCGACTGATCAGCGCTCGCTTCGCGATTTGGCACGCAATCCCTTGCGGCGTCGGTACCAAGACATCCCAGCAACCGCAACCCCGGCGAACGCGAACGACGCCGGCTCCGGTACCCCGCTGGCGTTCTGAATCGACAGGCTCCCCGCGTTGCTCGTCGAGCTGGCGGTGAAAAGACCACCGCTCGTATTCAACCCCGAACCGGCGAAGAAACTCGTCAGGCCATTGACAACCTGACTCATTGATAAGTCGGTCGACGATGTCGTGTCGATACGGATCCCGGAGTCGGCCTGAGACGGTGCGAAAACGCCGACCAGCCCCGAAGCCCCGCTGAACCTCGAAAAGACAAAGACGTCATCGGTGATGTTGTAACTGCCGAAACCTTCCAACATCAGGATCGGATTTGTCAACTTCACACGATCACCCGTGCCGCCCGGGACAGACTGCCCCGCTTGCAAATCATCGAGATCCGCGGTCCCAGTAATCGACCACTTCTGGCTGATGAATCCGGTTGTCCCGACCAATCCACCCGTCGGACCTCCCGACGCGGTGTAGGTGGTGACCAACCCGGCTTCGCAAGTCGCCATCACCCCCAAAAAGCTGCCGACCAAACAAACTGCTGCCATCCAAGGCATCGAGATGAACAATCTCATCGAATAGTGACTCCACGCCACGAACAGAGCTCAAGACCGACAACCGCGAACCGTTCACGATGCCTCTCAAGCGAATATCTTGCCCTCCCCGAGAAGGCACGAACAGGGGCCCCCTCTAGGTAGGATCGCGAATAGAGCTTCGCATTTCATGGCGGTCAACGGCAACAAATCTTCCTCCCGCGCCCCATCGGGGGAGCTCTCCTTAAGGGGCCGATTATTCTAATTAACTGATGAATTCAGGCATGGTTCGCCCCCTTTATTCGATACGACGAACTCCGTAGCACCGACCGCTGGGGCTTTTCCTACGCGGATCGAAAAATCGATGCCCCGCCGCGGTGACGACGATACTAGAATGAGATCGCTCGGGGCAGCTCGCGGGTGATGGGTCGGCGATCCGTCACGTAACGGGGTGACAAAGAGGCGGTTCGATCAAGGGCTTCAAAACGCAGTTGATCAGACCTCGGGCAAGCATTCGATCATCAGTACCTCGCCCCGTTACGGAGCCGTTCGATGCCTAAGCCATTTCGCGATAGCACCAACCCGCAACCGCTTCACCAGTCGAACGTTACCAGCGGCCATTCCCACCAGCACGCGTTCACGCACTTCAACGCGCTGACCCCCGAAGGATTGATGGTCCGATCGCGGCGCAACGCGATCAAAGCCGGGATGGCGGGGATCGCAGGCCTGACCTTGCCAGACCTGCTGCAAGCCCGGGCGATCGCCGGACCGGCCCATGACCGACCGGCCAAAAGCGTGATCTTGCTGTGGATGACGGGCGGCCCGAGCCAAATCGACACTTGG
>JBEIRZ010000348.1:0-4754 GCA_040375695.1 Planctomycetaceae bacterium | reverse complement strand
CTTTGCTACGGAGGCCCTTGTGATCTACGGAGTTCAAAGCCGAAATGATCCCAAAGTCCGCTTCATAACTGGTATCCTTGAGAAGATATCGTCCCATACCAAAGACAAGGGCGACAATCCGCTTGTCAACCTCCAAGAACACGACGGCAGCATGTGCTGCGGATACCATGGGAAGTAACTTCTTGGCCAGCCCGCCTTGTAGGAACTTCATCCACCGAGGCTCCTTATTGATTGCTTTGCGAATGTATGCCTTGCCTGCAATTCCATGAAGTGGGGTAAGTGCGTGAGCCATTACAGGGACATCATCACGCAGTGCGTCCTCGAATTTGTTGACCGTCTTTTTCAACAGGTATATGCGAACTGATTGAACTGGGATTGGTTTCGCGGCCTTCGCCATATCACAACTCCCCCCGGAAGGCACGTTGGACGAGGGAGTTGAACAGGTCTTCGCTGCCATCCGCCGCTAAAAGCAATCGGCGACGACATTGCTTTAACGCCATCAGGCGATCAACGAACTCCTGTTGACGGTTTATTGTAACATCGGGGACTTCAATCGATCCGATGCCTTTGGTGTTGATGTTGTACTGTCCTGCCGATGTACGACAGCGATCGCGGAGTGCCTTCCGACCTACATCCGTTTGAAGAAAGTGCTGTAAAAACAACGGCTTCAGTGATTGCAGGTCAAGCCTTCCCCGAATCAAGTACGACGCATAAATGAACTCGGCCGGATCATGTCCTGAGTCTCGAATGGCATCTTCGTCGAATACGGCACATCGGCCAACATTATCGGGGTTTCCGTTTGTTCGGACAAACAATAAATCTCCGTCTCTGAGAGTAAGACGGTCAAAATCGGAGTCTGAGACTGGGACGTATTTCAGATCTCGAAGGTCGATGTCTCCTCCCACGACATTTGGAATTCGCAGTGTTGGGTTGCCGTGCGATGACGACTTGTTGGAGGTTCCGTATCGCAACTCAATCAAATGCTTATCGAGCGGGCTCCAAGAAATAGAGCCGAGTTCTTTTGCGAAATAAGTCAAAAAGAGCGAGTTGTATAACTCTTCAAAACAGCTAGCCGCCTCCTGCCGTTTTTGTCGGATCGCGTCGGCCTTATCGAGGATTTCGGCGATTTGCTTCTGCTCCGGCAGCGGTGGTAGGGGAATCTCGAGGTTGCTCAAAGCTGTAATTGATACACTAGCTTGGTTCACGGACCTGTTTGAAGCACTGCAAAGTTGATTGCGAAAACAATCGCTTCGTAATACTCGAAGCAGGAATCTCGGCAATATTAGATTCCTTTCCGCACGAAGATTTAATAGATTCATGCCGTGTATTAATTGCGTTGGAAAGCCATCATAAATCGCAACCTTTCCAATGTGTTCCTCGCTGTTGATGTGACTAAATAAGATATCGCCAGGCTGCAATAGCCACTTGGGGTCGTCTAGTGCAGTGATCCCTGCGTATCCAACCCGATTGGTATCGATCTCGCCGGTTGAAATTGTCTCAATTCTTGTAATCGGCAGGCCGTCAACAATTTTGGATTGTTTGATCGCTAGTCCGTTTTTAATCTGTTGTAAAACCGATCCGAGCTTGACGATCGGGTACTCGATCCGTTCATGATTCATCCCAGCATCCCCTCCAACTCTTCCAACTCCCGGGCGATTTCGGCTTCTAGCTTTTTCAGTCGCGCCAGGATTTTTTTGGGGGGGTCGTACTTCACCTCTTCGTGGACGATCTCCTTGTAACGGTTGAGCGAGAGGTCGTACTTGTTGTCGGCGATCTCGGCTTTGGGGACAAAGAAAGCCTTGTCCTTGCGGTCGGTGTCCTTCTTAGGGTTTCGCTTTGCCCACCGCCGCAGCGCGTCGGGTAAGTCGTTCGCTTCGACCGGGTCGCGCTTGTCATCGAGCGAATAGCCGTCGGCTTGGACGTCATAGAACCATACGTCCGTCGTGCGGCCCCCCTTCGTAAAAATCAGGATCGCCGTGCTGACCCCGGCATAGGGTTTAAAGACCCCCGCCGGCAATTTCACCACCGCATCAAGCTGGTGCTCTTCCACCAATAACTTGCGGCAAGCGACGTGCGCGTTCGACGAACCGAACAAGACCCCGTCCGGGACGATCACGGCACAGCGGCCCCCAAGCTTGAGCATCCGCAGCATCAGGATCAGGAAGAGGAGCTCGGTCTTCTTCGTCTTCACCTTGCCGGTCAGGCTCGAATGGACGTCCTGCTCGTCCAAGCTCCCTTTGAACGGCGGGTTGGCGAGGATCAGGTCAAAACAGTCGCTGGCGTATTTGGGGAAGCGTTCCGGAAAATTGTTGCTGAGCGTGTCTTGGTAATGGATGTCGGGGGTGTCGACGCCGTGCAACATCAGGTTCATCGCGGCGATGCGGAGCATCGTGACGTCGAAATCGAACCCATGAAACATCCCGCTTTGGATGTGCTTGCGGTACGGTTCCAACAGATCGCCGGTGTAGGTGACGTGTTCTTCACCATTCGCCTTCTCGACGATCCGTCCTTCCTTGGAGGTGTATTTTTTCCGCAGGTGCTCCACGACGCTGACCAGAAACCCCCCGGTACCGCAGGCGGGGTCGCCGATGACCCAGGTCGGTTCGGGCTCCATCAAATCGACGAGCAGGTTGATGATCTGCCGCGGCGTGCGAAATTGGCCGTTGATCCCCGCCGTCGTCAATTTGCCGAGCAGGTATTCGTAAAGGTCCCCCTTGGTGTCCCCTTGCGCCAGCGGCAATTCCTCGATCATGTTTACCGCCGAGACGAGCAGGCTCGGCTTTTGAATCATGAGCTGGGCATCTTTCATGTATTCGGCAAACGTGTTCTTCGGGTCGTTGTTAGTGAGTGGTGCGCTGGTCCCCAATTTGCGAAAGTGCGGAAAGACCTTGTCGCGGACCAGGGGGAGCATCGCTTCGCCCCCCAAGTGCCGGAAGTTGGACCACCGCAGCTTTTGCCCTTCGGCGCCGGGGGTAAAGAAGCAACCCGGGAAGGGTTTGCCCCCCTTATTGTTGCGGTTCCAACGTTTTTCCTCGGTGCTTTCGCGCATGTCGAGCAGGCGCGAAAACATCAGGAACGAAATCTGTTCGATCACGGTGAGTGGATTGGTGATCCCGCCCGTCCAGAATTCTTCCCAAAGCCGATCGATGCGACTGCGGAGTTGTCCGGTGATCATGCTGCGTTATTCCTCGCTTCCTTGCCGCTTGAAGGTATCGATGATGTTCAAAAGTTCGTTGGCGGTCGATTCGTCAAACAGGCCGTCGAGGCTGTCGGTATGCAGCAGCGTGAACGGCGGTTCGTAAAGCCGATCGACCTCGATCGAACCGTATTTGGCGATGTGGTTCTGTAACAGGTCAAGAAATTTGATCTGGTGCGAAGCGAGGTTCGGGTGCTGTTGCACGAAGGTCGTGAACCGCTGGTGGACCGTCCCGGCGTCCATCCCGATGACGCTGCGGATCGCCAGGTCGAGGTGCCCGGCCGTCTCGGGGAAATAATCGACCAGGTCGTGCAGGTCGAGGCTGGCGTCGAGCGTCAGCACCAACGAACAGAGGGCTTCGAGTTCGGTCGGTTCGACCGGTTGGCCCGCCTTGATCTTTTGCAGCGTCACATTCTGGTCGATGATCTCTTGCAACACGTGATGGACGCGGTTGCGGTAGGCAACCATATCGAGCCCGGCGAGTTTGACCTTGTGCCGTTTGCGCTCGACGAGTGACGGTTCCTCGGCGACGTCGATGACCTTGGAGGGGATCGGGTTCGGCCCTGTCTTGGGACGGAATTGCAAAATCCCTCGGAGTTCGATGCGGAGCTGTTCCAGGTCGCGGACGGTGACGTGGTCCCAGAACTCGGCGCTCTTCGCCTTTTCGATGATCGGCAGCTTGACCCTGACTTGGCTCAGGTTGATCGGCAGGGCGCTGATCTGGTTGATGATTTCGTCTTTGAGGTCATCCAGGCGGCTCGATCCCTTGATCAGCGCGACCTGCGTCTGGGCGATCAGGCGATCGAACTTGTGCGCCTCTTCATGCCCCGAGATGTTCGTCCATTGCATCAAAGGCGCGATGTCTTGTTCGAGGGTCGCCTTGGTGGCGCCGTCGAAACGGGCGAGGGTCTCTTTGTTTTTGATCGCGGAGAGCTGTTTCCATTTGTCCCGGATCGGGATGCTCTTATCGGGCAAGGCGGCGATGTCTTTGTCGATCAGGTCGATCGCCAGATCGAACGCCTCGGGCTGTTGCTTTTCGATCGCCGTGCGGGCTAGCTCCAAGCGGGCTTCGAAGACGTTTTGCAGCAGTGATTTGGCCTGCTTCGGTTCGGCCGGCTCGTACCCCTGTTCGAAGCGTTCGAAATTCCCCCAGTGATCGAAGATTTGG
Source organism: Planctomycetaceae bacterium (assembly GCA_040375695.1). Classification (GTDB taxonomy): domain Bacteria; phylum Planctomycetota; class Planctomycetia; order Pirellulales; family Pirellulaceae; genus UBA6163. The sequence continues at coordinate 390 of JBEIRZ010000348.1, read as the reverse complement.
AAATGTGTCTTGTCTTTGCCGGGGCCGAAGAGGTCGGGGCAAAGCCGGGTGCCACGACCGATCATCTGCCAAAACTTGACGAACGAGAATACCGGTTTGGCGAAGACGAGGTTTACGATTTCGGGGACGTCGATCCCGGTATCGAGCATGTCGACGGAGACGGCGATCGTCAGGTCGGGATTGGTGCCCGTCCCTTTGAAATCGTCGATCAGGTCTTCGGCCCGTTGGTCGTACGTATCGATCACGCGGCAGAAATCGCCGCCGTATTGCGGGTACATTTCGTCGAAGAGGCGCTGCAGCAAGATCGCGTGGTCGTGGTTGCGGGCGAAGATGATCGTTTTGCCGATGCGGCTGCCGTCGGCGACACGGACGCCATGTTCGAGGTCGCCG
>JBEIRZ010000254.1:0-6648 GCA_040375695.1 Planctomycetaceae bacterium | reverse complement strand
GAGGTCCGATTCGTAACGAACGACGCGTGCCGCGAGCGTGACATTTTTGACGGCCGCATCGCCGTAATTCTTGACGGTCGCCCGGACGATCACGGGGACGCCAGCGACCCAAACGTCGGGTAAGGGTGCGAGCCGGGTGATGGCGAGATTACCGCCGCCGGCCGCCGCGCAGTCGATCATTTTGATTTGGGTGCCGCTTCGCGACAGTTCACCGATCGCCTCGGCGGCCCGCTGGGGCGATTGCCAATCGACCGCACGAAAATCGCTCGCGACATACGCCACCCGCTGGTCGGCGGGGGTGCCCGCGGCGAGCTTTGCGGCGAGCTGCAGCGCGGGTACGAGGTCGGTCTTCACGGCGCTCACCTTCGTCCCGCGGACCGCCTGGATCACCCCGGCGTCACCTAGCAATGACCGCGCCGAAAGGTCGGCGGCCGCGTCGGCGTTGTCGCTGCCGGCGCGAGTGACGAGCGCCGCGCGGCTGGCACGAATCACCGTCAACTGATGATTTCCGTCGCTCGTCGCCAATCGATCGGCGAGCACCTGAAGCGAATCGAGTGCCCGGTTGTAAGCCGCCGCACCGCCGCTGGTGTCCCCCATCGAATAGCTGTCATCGAGCACGAAGAGGTGATGAGTCGTTCGGGTCCCGACGAGATCGAGCAACCGGCTGCCGCTGACCCACCCCGCCAGGAGCGCGACCAGCAAGGCCGCGATCGCCAGCCGCGAAAGTAGCAACAGCAACTGCTTGAGGATGATCCAATTCTTCTGCTTGCGGTAACTGGCGAGGAGAAAATCCATCGCCGCCCACCGCTGACGCCGGTGTCGGAGCATATTGATCAGGTGGACCAACAGCGGCACGGCGAGGAACGCGAATCCGACGGCCAGGGCAGGGTAAAGGAACATCGTGACCGTTAGCCCTTCAGGTTGGGGAGCGAGCCGCGGACCGCGAGGAACTTGGCGAGCACCGCGTCGAGCGGGTCACTCGTTCGGACCAACATGTAATCGATCGACAGCCTGCCGCACGCCTTGCGGGTGTCATCCAGGAAGGCGTTCAGCGCTTCGAGATAACCTTCGCGAAGGGCCCGCGGGTTGCAATTCAGAAAGTCGGCCTGTTCGAGCCCTTCGAAACGGGTCGCGCCGGAAAAATTGAAATCGAGCTCTTCATCGTGAAGCACGTGGAACAGCACGACGTCATGGCCCCGCGAACGCATCACCCTTAGGCCTTCGACCCAATCGTCGATCCCCAGCAGGTCGGTGACGATCACGATCAGGCCGCGACGCGCGATCGCCTGGGTCACCTCGCGGGCGACCTTCGGCAGGTCGGTCCGGCCCTCGGCGCCGACGCCTTCCAAGAGTTGCAACATCCGCGACAATTGCTGGCGGTTGCTCTTGGCCGGCAGGATGTCACGGACCTTCGTGTCGAAGGTAAACAGCCCGGTCGCGTCCTGTTGACGAAGCGCCAGATAACCGAGGCAAGCGGCGAGCGAAGCCGAATAATCGAACTTGTTCGACTCGCCATCGCCGTAGGCCATCGAACCGCTGCGGTCGACCAACAGGTGCAGCCTCAGGTTCGTCTCGGCCTCGTACTGCTTGATGTGCAGCTTGTCCTGGCGGGCGTAAACCTTCCAGTCGACGTGGCGGATTTCGTCGCCGGGCGCGTATTGGCGGTGCTGGCGGAATTCGACCGATTGCCCGAAATACGGGCTGCGGTGCATCCCCGCGAGGAACCCCTCGACGACGCGGCGGGCGGTCAGTTCCAGCCGCTTGATCCGGTCGGTGACCTCAGGTCGCAAAAATCTTTTGGAAGCGGGCATCGCGTGTCAGTTCGTCTTCGGTGGTGGGGGTCGCTTCCACGATGCGGTCGATCACATCGTCGCTCGTGATGCCGTCGCTCTCGGCGGCGAAGTTCACGACCATGCGGTGGCGCAGGACGCTCTTGGCGAGCTTCTGGATGTCGTCGACCTGGACGTGGAACCGCCCTTCGAGCAGCGCCCGGGCCTTGCCGCCCAAGATCAAGAACTGCACCGCTCGCGGACCCGCACCCCAGCCGACCCACTCGTCGACGAACGCCGGCACCCCGGGGGACCCGACGCGGGTTTGGCGGACCAACGATAACGCATAACGGACGACGTGATCGCTGACGGGGACCTGACGCACGATCTGCTGCAGCCGCAGGATGTCTTCCGCCTTGAGGACCGGCTCGACCACCGCGGGGCCGACACCGGTCGTCCGCTTCGCCACCTCGAACTCCTCTTCGAACGACGGGTAGTCGACGAAGATCTTGAACATGAAACGGTCTTGCTGGGCCTCAGGGAGCGGATACGTCCCTTCCTGCTCGATCGGGTTTTGCGTTGCCAACACGAAGAACGGGGCCGGCAAGACGTGCCGCACACGACCCACGGTGACCTGACGCTCTTGCATCGCCTCAAGCAGCGATGACTGCGTCTTAGGGGGGGTGCGGTTGATCTCGTCCGCCAGCACGACGTTCGCGAAGAGCGGCCCTTGCATGAATCGCATGCCACGCTGTCCCGTCGCCCGGTCCTCCTCGATGATTTCGGTCCCCGTGACGTCGGCCGGCATCAGGTCGGGGGTGAACTGGATCCGGCTGAACGACAGGTCGAGCGATTTGGCCAGCGTGCTGATCATCAGTGTCTTGGCGAGCCCCGGCACCCCTTCTAGCAGGCAATGCCCTTGCGAAAAGAGGCTGACCAACAACTCGTCGATCACATGGCTTTGGCCGACGATCACCTTGCCTAACTGCGTGACGATTTGTTCCTTGGCTTGACGCAACCGCGCGGCGTCCTGGGCGTCGAAAACGGTGGGATCGGGAGACGCTGTCATGGGGGGGAAAGGACTCCGGGCATGTTGGACGGATCGGCGACCGACCGGGTCATCCTGCAGGGCAGAACGGACCGACGGGAGGTCAACCGACAGGATGGTACGCCCTGGCAAGGCCGGTAAGCCGTAGCGGACGCACCGTTAAGGATAGCATGACCGGCGAGTCGGCGTAGCTGGTAGCCGTTCGAATCGTCAGGATCCTCGCATCCGGGCCGCTACAAACGGCCTGTTTTTAGCCCCAGCGACCCCGATCGACCCCGCATCACGCCGCATCCGCGGAGTTTCGCCATCATCGGCCGCACCCGCTGGGAACTTTGTCGGTGCAAATGCCGATCGATCGGGAACTTGGGCGATAACGTCTCGCACCCCCTGCGGTTAGAATCGGGTGGGTCGTTTTGCGGCCTGGCCGACCGCGTCGCCGCCTCCCGCATCGGCTCCCAACGATCGTGTCGCCCTCACCCTTTGAATTCGAGTCGATTGAAATGCCCCCGGTCGCTTCCGCCACCAAGCCGACACCTCCATTCGATGCCGATTCGCTCCAGCGGCGGCTCGCCCCGCTCGTCCGCCGTGGCAAGGTTTTAACGTCGGCCCCACAGCTCGTCGGGTATGACGCCGACGGGCTCGGTTACAAACGTTTTCGCCCCGATGCCGTCGTGATCCCGGCCGACGCCGACGAGTTGGCCAGCGTCGCCAAGGCGCTCAAGGATTGGGAATTGCCGATCGTGATCCGCGGGGCGGGGACATCGCTCAGCGGCGGACCCGTCGCGGCCCAAGGGGGGGTGATCATCCACACGTCGGCCCTCCGCAAGATCAACCACATCGACCCCGAAGGGTTGTGGTGCGAAGTCGAATGTGGCGTGACGCTGAAACAGCTCGAAACGGCCCTCCGCCCGTATGGCCTCTTCTACCCGCCTGACCCTTCGAGCGGCCCGGTCTGCACGATCGGCGGTAACGTCGCGATGAACGCGGGTGGTGCCCACTGCTTTCGCCTCGGGGTGACGGGCAATTACGTCTTGGGGGTCGAAGCGATCCTCCCCGATGGGACGCTGCACCGCTTCGGCGGCCCCGCGGGTGGCTCGGGCGATTGGGCCGCCGATTGGAAACGGCTGATGGTCGGCTCCGAAGGGACGCTGGGGACCTTCACACGGTTCTGGCTGCGGCTCCTCCCGATCGCTTCCAAAGCCTGGACTTTCCGCGCCACTTTCGCCGACCTGCGAACGGCCGAAGCGGCGATCCATGCGCTCGTCGCCGAACCGGTCTGCCCGGTCGCGATCGAGCTGATGGACCCGCGGTGCGTCGCGTTGATCGAAAACAGCCCGATGGCGGTCGGCCTCCCGAAGAACGCCTTCGTGCTGATCACCGAGATCGACGGCCCCGAGGCCTGGGTCGATGCCCACGTCGAAGGGATCGCGCGGTTGCTCCGCGACGCCGGCGCTACGGACCTCGCTTGGAGCGACGACCCCGAGAAACGGGTCAAGCTTTGGAAGGCCCGCAAGGTCGCCGGGGGGCTGATGGGGCAGATGAGCCCCGATCTTGTCATCCAGGATTTCGTCATCCCCAAACGGGCCCTCGCCGCGACGCTCGACCTGATCTACCGCGAAGCCGATGCCGTCGGGATCCCGGTGATCAACGTCTTCCACGCCGGCGATGGGAACCTCCACCCCAACTTCCTCTTCGATTCTCGCATTCCCGAGCAGCTCGAAGCGATCGAGGCGATCGGCAAGAAGCTGATGCGATGGGTCGTCGATGTCGGCGGGACGCTTTCCGGCGAACATGGCATCGGCAACGACAAGATGGCGTACATGCCGTTCATCTTCGATGACGCATCGCTCAAATTGCAGCTCGCCGTCGCCGCGACGTTCAACCCCGAACATCGCTGGAACCCGATGAAGGTCTTCGCACAGCGCCGCTTCGCTTCGAATGCATCACCCCAACTCCGAAAGGGTGAGTCGAAAAACGGCGCGACGCATCACGCCGCAAACGGGCATCACGAACACGGCGGGCATCACGAACACGGCGGGCATCACGAACACGACGGGCATCACGACGAAGAAACCCTGCCCCCTGCACCGTCGCGGCCGTTCGAGCCGCTCTTTGACCCGGTCGATGCGGTGATCATCGTCCCCGCGACCTGCACCCCCGACGAATTGATGCGCCGCATCGGCGGCCCGACCCATCGCTTGCCGCTGTTGGTCGATCCACACGAACCGCTGATCCGGCAAGTCGCCGCGGGCCCATTCACCCCCGCGTCATCACGCTTCGGGCCGTGGTGCGACAACATCATCGGGATGAATTGGCAATTGCCCGGCGGCCGCACGATCCGCGTCGGCGAACGGGTCGTTAAGAGCACCACCGGCTATGACTTGCTCCGCTTCTATCTCTCCGCCGGCGATCGCTTCGGCGAACCGGTCGATTTCGTGCTGCGGCTCCGACCCGCCACGCCCGATTACCTGATCGGTGAATTGCGCGGGTCAAGCGATTCGCTCGATCGGGCCGGCCGCGACCTGCGGCTCAGCCCCTGGGGCGTTTGGTTCGATGCGATCGAACGGGTGATCGATCGACGCGCCGGCGATGACGACACGATCCGGCTCTTCGCCAACGTCGGGCCCAAACAACAATCGCTGTTGGAATCGTTCCTGCGTGAACTGGCCACCGCCGCAGGCTTACGGCTCGACCTTCGCCAAGCCGATGCACCGCCGATGGATGGGCTCGCCGACCTCGTGATCAAAACGACCCCCGACCGCGCCGTCCCGCTGGCCGCGCGGATCGCCGCCGAAGACCACGCCCGATGCCAAGCCCAAGACCTGACCGGTGCGGTCCTCGTTTGGCTCCCCGGCGGCGATGATTCGCAACCGAAAACGGCTCGCACCGTCGAACCGATCCTGAGAAAACGCGTCGATGCCTTGATCGCCGACGGTCTGCTCCGCGATCAAGGTGGCCAATGGCATTCCCGCTGGCTCCCCCAAGCCGAGCCACGTCCCGCCGAAGCGAGATGGCTAAGACAACTCCTCGATGCCGCGACCTTCGTCAGCACGTAAACGGTCCCCGATCGGCACCGAACCCGTCGCCTCCGCGAACCCTTTCAATCCTCTTCCGCTTCGGACTGGTCCCCTTCCAGCCGAACGAATTCGCGAAGGAGCGTTGTCGCGTACGCCCCCTTCGGGAGCTCGAATCGCAAGACGAGCGTCCGTGGGCCTTCCCAGTCGAGGCTCGAATTCAGCGGCCGCAAGCGGATCACCCGCCGTTCTTGCCTCAGGTTGAACCGCGACAGACCGGCGATGATCTCGGGGTAGGATCCTGCCACCGCGAGTTCCTGGTCACGCAGTTCGCCGAAACTGAGCAATTCACCCTCGCCCCACAGCGGTGCGGTGAGCTCCAGCATCCCTTGCCGAAACCGCTCGATCTCGTCGCCACGACGATTGCTGGGAATGACGAGGCTTCGCTGGTGCGAAAAGCCGAAGACTTCCCCTTCGATCGGTTCGTCCCAAATTCCTGCTTCGACCCGCTGAGCGACGCAAGCGTTGAACAACAGGCTGCGGGCCGCAGAGATCAGAATGCCGCGTAGGGCCCGGTCGATGTGAAGGGCGGGCATTTGCTCTCTGGGATCGATCTCCCGGCGGTGTGGTGGCGACCGGTCATCGAATCCGAATTCGCCAGCGAAAAAACGTTTTGCCAATCCGATGTTACCGCCGTCGCGACCGAATCGCTGGGGCCCGAAATAATTCGGCACGCCGCGCCGCTCGATCTCGCCCCACCTCGCCACCGCCGCTTCAGGCGAAAGGTCGCAATCGCGCAAACGGATGGCGAACCGGT
>JBEIRZ010000258.1:0-6577 GCA_040375695.1 Planctomycetaceae bacterium | reverse complement strand
TTCAACCTGGCCCACAACCTGGGACAGATGCTTCACCGCAGGCCTCATAACCGCTTCGAAGAGCTGGATGGGGTCTACCTCGTGGGCGGTGGGACGCATCCCGGAAGCGGTTTGCCGGTGATCTACGAATCGAGCCGCATCTCCAGCCGCCTGTTGCTGCGGGACCTCGGTGTCGGCACCGGATTCATCGATGCGGCCGCCCTGCCGCTTGGCCAAGCCCCCGCCTTGGCCGCGACCACCTGAGCCCCTTGGCGTCATCCGAGACCGGACGATCTCCGACGGCGATCGGGCTTATTCATTCGCCGAGTGGCCCGGTGTTGCAGGATCACGCCCAAGCGAAGTCACGCTAGGCGTTATCGCCGGCGTGGCCGAAGATCTGGTCGATCGCGAGCGGTTTGGAGATGACTTCGTCGATCCCCCCGGCGGTCGCGTCGCGGATCGCTTCGATCGACGGTTGCAGCGCCATCCAAATGTGCCTTGGCGTGGCCCGCTGCGTCAGCGATCGTGCGGGGTCGAGCCGCTGTTGCCAATCGGTCGAGGCGGCCGGGGGCGCGACCGAATCGTCCCACAGCACCGTCCTGAACCCGGCGTGCAGCGCGGGGACGAAATTTCGGTGCCAAGTCGCGACGATCCCGCCGTGAAGGGCGACATCGAGCAAAGGCTCGGCCGTTTCGAAGCGGTCACACAAAACCAGCAGCGAATCGATCGTTAGCGGTTCGGCCGATCGCGTCCCGCAGGGGGCCAGCCAGGTCGGCAAGAGCTCACGCCAACGGCTGAAGCGGATCGTCTTCCCGCCCGGCCAAGCGTCGCCGCTCCGCCCTGCCCCGTCGCAAAGCGAGCCGCGGATCGCCAAAGCGTCGCACCCCGGTTCGCTCAGGTAGCGAGCCGCAAATTGGCCCCACGCAGATGCCGTTGGGACGTCGCGACCGACCCGCGCGAAGATCACGCGGCGGACATGCCCCGCCGGACGCGATAGCGCTTCGCGAAGCGTCCCGCGGACCGCGATCTGTCCCGAGTGGTCACGGCAATAACGGAACGGCTCGACAAACTCGGGATGCGACGTGGTGCCGATCCACAGCAACGTTCCGGGGTCGCTGATGGGGTGATCGCTGATGGGATGGGCGATGATTGGGTGATCGCCGATCGAACCATGCGGTAACGGTCCCCCAACGGCATCATGCCTGTCGCGATTTGATGCAACATTCGGCTTGCGATTTTTCGCATCGTCACCCGAGCCGTGATCCCCTGCCGGATGCGAACCGTTGCCTTTGGCCACCATCCCGATCAACCCCCGGCGAGCATCGGCAGTTCCCCTTCGAACAACACGGCATGCGCTTCGGCTGCAGTCGTCGCGGCGCGAAGCCGATCAAGGAAACCGGGTTGTGAAATCATTCGGCTCAACCGCGCCAAGACGCGAAGGTGGATCGAATCGTCGAACGAGCAGATCAGAAAAAAGATGTCGGTCATCCGGCCCGAAGAGGCGAAGGCGAGCGGCTGGGGGGTGATTCCCATCGAGATCACCGTGTCGGCCAAAATCGAACTCTGCGGACGCCGCGGGTGCAACAGCGCCACGCCGTTGTCCAAAGCGGTCGGGTGGAGCTCTTCCCGTGCGAGCACCGATGCGGACATCGCCGGGGCGTCCCACATCATTCCCCCTTGGGTGGCCAATTGGCACATGTCACGAATCGCCGAAACTCGGGTCCGCGACGTCAACGGCACCGCGATCCGCTCGACCGAACAAAACTCGGCGATCGAAAAGGTCGGGTGCGATGGGGCCGCACGCTGCAATGCCGCCTCTACCTTGACCAATTGCCCCTCGTCGCTCACCCCGATCCGATCTTCGAGCCAATGATGGATCTCGGCCTCGGAAAAACGGAGCTCACCCCCGACCTTGCGATTGGGCAATTTATCCTGTTTCACCAACTTCAAGACCTGGTCCTGGGTGATGTGAAGATAGGCGGCCAGGGTAGGAACGTCGAAATCTTCCATCGTGCGATCCGAGGGGGTTTGGGGGAGCCGATGGGAGTTTCGGGGAGTCGATGGGAGTTTGGGCCGCGACCCGGCGTGGTGATCGGCAGGGCATTTTGCGTCTTTTAGCGGGGTTTCAGGCCCCCGGATACCCCCTTGGTATACGTTAAATTCCTGCGGAATTCGAGTGGGATGGTTGCTTGGCACTGGCCATTAGCCGATAATTCGGCGTCGACTTTCGACAAGGTAAAATCCTCAGTTTCGGAGCAATTCGCATGTCACGCTTGTTTTTGGGAACCGTGTTGTCCGCCGCCCTTCTTGTCGGATTCGCGAACGCCGCGGACACCGCGACCGTGGGCTTGAAGAGTGGTGATCCGATCGGAGCCTTCTACGTCACCAAGGTCGCTGGCGCCGAAGAAGACGGCGTTAAGACCGGTCAGGAACTCTGCTATCGTTGCAAGTATGGCCAGCGTCCGATGGTCATGGTCTTCACCCGCAAGGGTGGCGAAAAGGTCAACCAGCTCGTCAAGGAACTCGATAGCTGCGTCGCCGCCAACAGCGAAGCCCAACTCCGTGGTTTCGTCACCGTCATGGGCGAAGATCAGGCCGAAGTGAAGAATTCTGCCAAGGCGATCATCGAAAAGTCCGGCGCGAAGATGATCCCCGTCGCCATCTCGGATAGCCCGAACGGCCCGGCCAACTATCGCCTCGATCCGGAAGCCGAAGTCACCATCATCGTCGCCAACGAAAGCCAAGTCGTCGCGTCGCACAGCTTCGCCGCCGACAAGGTCGACGTCGCCGCCGTCATCAAGGAAGTCACCAAGACGATCAACTAAGTTCGTCTGGGATTTTGATACCGTTCCCGGACCACGCGGCTCTCCACGTGGGACGGGCATTTCGATCAAGATGATCGGCAACGATCACTTTGCGTAAACTTGCGGTTCCTGCGGCGATCATCGATCGGTCGCAAGGAGCCAGTACGGTTCATCAACCGATGGGGCATCATCGGCGGCGTGGGACCGAAATCAAGCTGAAGACCGCTCGTCAGCGGTTGATCGTTTTGTCAGGGGCGGTGCGGCATGTCGCATCGCCCTTTTTTCGTTTCGATCATCTCTGCCCGGTTCGAATCGTTGTCCGATTGCCCTTCGCGCGGCCCGTTCCGGCGGTCAACGCCTTCGCGCAGTCAGCGTTTTCATTGCAAGTTAAGTTGGGGCTCGACCCAACAGCTCTGGCATCCGATCCGGTTATTAGCTCGCCGGTTTCGCACCGCATTCCCTTGCCCGCGTTGCCGATTCAATGCCGCTCGTGCCATGCCGCCGAGCGGTAACGCTCGTCGAGCAATTCGTTCATCACATTTTCCGGCCAGCCGTGCGGAGCCGACGTCGCCTCGAACGCGATCGCGATGTCATCGGCAAGCCTGCGGGGGTCGATCGGGATGTTGGTGACAAAGTCGCCATGTGACCTCCCTTCGCGATAATCCGGCTGACGCGGTGGCGTTTTCAAGCACATGGGGATCCGTTCGAGGTCGGCATCGTGAAGGATCGTGCCGTGGTACAGGAGATGGTCGCGGGCGATGCGAAGGCTGTTCCCGGAAAACTTGCGACCTTCGAAGGTGAGGTCGCATGTCCCTTGCCAGGCGACCTGTTCGAGCTGTTGCCGGACCGCCGCGGCCAACCGGCTCATCACCCAAGCGTGGGCCTCGTCGACCTTGCGCAGCTCCGGACGGAGCTGCAGATCGAGCACCACGCTGTACATCAAACACCCCGGGCCGGCGACGATCGCCGCACCACCGCTGCAGCGCCGCAAGACCGGGATCGCCGCTCCCCGGCAATAGTCCAAATCGACTTCGCCCGCGATCTTTGAACCGCGGCCGATCACGACCGTAGCATCGGCGAACTGCCACAGCCGCAGCGTTTCGATCGGGCGATCGCTACCTTCGGCCTCCATCAGCAGCGCCTCATCGAGCGCCAAATTCGCTTCCGCTTCCTGCAGCGACAGGTCGAGCCGTCGCAACGACATTTCGCTCGCGTTCGCGATTGGCCCTACAACCCCTTCCATCCCTACGACCCCTCCCGTTTCGCTCGGGTGACCGTCGACGCGGCGTTCGCTTCGGCGCGCCCCTTCGCTTTGATCACCCGTGGCGTGGGGTGGCTCGGATCGCTGCGGGGGTGTCGTGTCCGGGTTGGGCATACGGGGTTAGCCGAAAGGGGGGCAACAAAATGTTGTCAAAACGCAACGTTTGTAGCGTCAAGTAAACAGGTAGGGAAAGATGGCAAAAAAGGGATGGCAGCGCCGGAAGAAAACGCGCTTTTTTTAAGATTTTTACTTATTTTTTTTAAAGCCCCGTCTTATTCTTAGAAGGTGGATTCGGACAAATCGCTTCGCGGCACGATCGCGCGCATGGAGCCTGTCTCGGCCATTTTCTCGCACCGCATTGTTCAGAAAATGACTCACAGAAACGACTTTTCTCGGCGAAACATGACACGACTTCGTGCGGCATCCCGTGCCGCGTCGCGGGCCTCGTTGCGTCAGGCTATCCTGCGGCTGTCACGCGTCGCGTCGGTCTATGCCCTCTGCGGATTGACCGCGATTCCTGCGACCCCCGCCGTGGCACAAGATCCGTGCTGCTTCGAGCCCGCGTATCGGCTGCAGGCCCAAACGATCATGCAACCGCAGACGGTCCAGCGGTACCGCATCGCCCTCGAAACCGAATTCGTCGAAGAAGAAGTCGTTTCGTTCCGCCCCGTTTTGCGGACGCGTAACGAAGAGCGCGAATATCGAGTCGCTAGGCCGGTCGTCGAGACGGCTTACCGCGAAGAACGCTACATGATCCAGCGGCCCGTCGTCGAAACCTCCTATCGCGACGAACAGTACACCGAAACCCGCTACGTCACCGAGACGGCCGAAAGGGAAGAACAGGTCACTTCGTACCGCCAGGTCAACGAGACCCAAATCCAGAAGCAGCAGTACCTCGTCCAGCGGCCGGTCGTCGAGACGCAGATGTACCAACAGCAATACCAGGTGCAGCGTCCCGTCGTCGAAACGCAGATGTACGAACAGCAGTACCAGGTCCAGCGGCCGGTCGTCGAGACACAGATGTACCAGCAGCAATACCAGGTCCAGCGCCCCGTCGTCGAGACGCAGTACCAGACGCAGCAGCACGTCACGATGCGACCCGTCACGACCTATGCCCAGCAGACCGTCGACATGGGCGGTTACGTCAACCAACAAGTCGTGCAGCCCGGTCAAATGACCTATGGGCTCACCTACATCCCGCGGGCCTACCAGACGACCGGACCCTTCGGCGTCTTCGCGATGAACCGTGCCGCTTCGGTCTGGACCCCGGTGATGACCCCGCCCACCGTCCAGAATCAAACCGTCTATCGCCCGAACTACGTTACCCAGCAAGTCCCCCAGACGAGCTATGTCCAGGAGGTCCAGCAGCAACAGGTCCCGGTTCAGGTGATGAAGTACCAGACCGAGACGGTAGCGCAGCAGGTCCCCGTCCAAGTCACCCGGTACCAAACCGAAACGGTCTCGCAGCAAGTCCCGGTTCAGGTGACGAAGTACCAGACCGAAACGGTGACCCAGAACGTCCCCGTCCAGGTGACCCGGATGCAGCAAGAAGTCGTCACACAGGAAATCCCTGTGACGACGACGCGAATGGAACCGGTCGTCGAAGTTCGCAAGATCCCTTACACCGTCCAGCGTCCGGTCGTCGAAACGAAGACCCGCCGCGTGCCGATCCAGCAGCAGCGCTGGGTCACCGAAGAACAGGTCCGTCGCGTCCCGGTCCAAACGACCCGGATGGAATACGAAACCCGCCGCGTGCCGGTGCAGGTCCAGTACTACGAACAGGAAAAGGTGGTCCAAAAGGTCCAGCGTCCGGTGACCCGCCAGGTTTACGTCCCCTACACCGAAACGGTGATGGTCCCCAGGCAGGTTATCCAGCGGTTGCCGCTGGATGGTTACACCGTCGCGCCGACGATCGTCGAATCGGCTTCGGTGCTGACCCCGATGGCCACCACGATCACGCCGCTGCCGACCACCTCCTCAGCGACACTGTTGCCCGCCACTTCGGACGATACGGTGAAGAGCGCCAAGCCGCCAGTGGAAGAGACGGAAAAAGCTGACGCGACCGAGAAGGTCGAGAGTGGCGACAAGGAAAAGGTCGAGGCCCAGAAGCCGGCCGCGACGAGCGAAGCGGAAGAACCAACGCTCGCCCCACCCGCGAACGCCGACGAAATCCCCAAGACCCGGTTGGAAGGGGTCAGGATCACCAGCCCTTCGGACCTGAACGCCGCCGCGCCCGCAGCCGAACCGTCCGCCGCACCTGCATCGGAAACAGCCGCACCCGCGGCCGCCACAACACCCGCTGCCGAGACCGCGGTACCTGCGGCTGAGTCCAAAGCGACCGAGCCTTCGGCACCCGCTGCCCCTTCGGTCGCGACCCCCGAACTCCCTAAACCGATTCCCGCTCCCGCGGATGATGACGAGCTGAAGCCACCGGTTTTGAAAAAATAAGCCGTTGATCCCGTCGCCGGCTTGGTCCATTACCGTACGAACCAGCATCCTGCTTGAGCGCTTCGGCACTCCAGCAGGATGTTTT
>JBEIRZ010000401.1:0-3983 GCA_040375695.1 Planctomycetaceae bacterium | reverse complement strand
GCCCTGCCAGATCGATCTTCTTCGCCGAGATCTCGACCTTTTCCTGGGCCTTGATCGAACCGGTCGAGGCATCGACGGAGATGTCGCCCGACTCGGACCGGATCGTCAACTGATCGGCTTCGAATTGGGAGCCGATGCGTCCCTGATGGACGATGTTCCCCGCGGTGACGATCGACAGGTTGCGGACGGCATCGGCACCGCCGGTCGGCTCGACGAGCAGCGTTCCCTGGGTAACGTTGACCGAGGCGTCGCGCCCGGCAACGACCCGGCCGCCGAGGGTCAACTGGTCCTTGGCGGTGACGATCACGTCTCCGGCGTGGGCGACGATGTCCCCCTTGAGCAAGAAATTGTTGCCGCCGGAGAGTCGGATCGAATTGGTGAGCAGTTCGATCGCGCCGCCGTAATCGAGTTCCATCCCTTGCTGTTCGACGAGGAAGTCGCCTGGCTTTATGCCGCCATAGATGTCGATGCCGCTGTGGGCCAAGACGCGGTTGGCCAGGTAGAGGTTACCGATCGGTTGTCCCGCTACGGTCGGTACCGTACCGAGCGTTACGATCGAGCCGACACCGGCGGCGTGGATCGCATAGATGTCCCGCGACGGAACCTGCGCCGCCAGGATGCGAATGTCGGCGGTGGTGTCGAGGGTAATGTGGCCTTCAGGGTTCTTCGTCGAAAGCGACGCCGAGCCGAGCAACGTGATGCCCGGGAGTTTCTGAGAGACCGGCCCGGTCGCGGGCTGGGTCTGAAGTCCACCCGCGTAGAGATCGATCGTCTTCGCCGCATAGACGTCGCGTCCCAATCGCAATTGCCGATCGGTGCTGATGGACAATTTCGAATCGCCGTCAAAACGCTCGATGTCATAACCGACCGTCTCGCCTTTTTCATTCTGGTCAAGCAAGATCTCGCCGCCGGCGACGATCATCCCTTGGATATCGGCGCTGTTGGGGGTCGTGATGGTGATTTCGCTCCCCGACTTGTTGGTGCTCAGACCGCTCGTCGGATAGACGACCACACCGTTACCGCTGGAGTTGCCCCCGGCCTTGATGCTGATCCGGTCGCTGGCACGCAAGAACGCGCCCCTTTGGAACGGCTTGCCTTCCTTGTCCAGGACGTCGGCGCCGATCAGGATCCGGCCGGTCGCTTCGAGCTCGATGCTCGCCGATCGTCCTGACCATTCGTAGGTTTCGGCGAGCAATTCGCCTTGGGGTCCGAACGATTGACGAATCGTCGCCCCTGCCGTGATATTGCCCGGGATTTCGAGGTCGGTTTGGGTTTGAATCCGGATCGAGCTGCCACGACCGCTTGGGCCTAGCCCTGCCGTATTCAAGCCGGCATCCAGGCCGAAGACGAGGTTGCGACCCGCATCGTCGGTCCCGGCGGTTCCGGGGCGAAGCGTCAGATCACCGGCCGCCTGGATCGGTGCGCCGACCAGCAATTGTTGGCCGGCCGTGATCTCGACGCTCGACCCTTCACCTGCCCAAGTGACACCGGTCGGCCCGACGGTGCCACCGGCGATCAAGGCCTGATGGATTTCGACATCTTGGCCGCCACGGACGATGACTTGTGCCCCGGGGGCTGTTGCCACGACTTGTCCGGTCTTGCCGAAATAGACGCTCTGCCCGCGGCTGTCGGCGCCATAGACCGGAACCCTGTTGACGATCCGCAGTGGGCCACCATCTGCGGCAACCCCACCGGACACGAGGATCTTTGACGAGGCTTCAAGGAACCCTTCGACGAAGGTGAATGAATCGGACCGGACCGTCAGTTCCGTCCCCTTACCCGGCAAACGGACGTTGCCAAGCACGATCACGTCTTGGGCCGACACCAAGTCGATCTTGGTGTTGTCCCCCATCGCGATCAGTGTCCCGGTGACCAGGATCGCATACTTCTGTTGCTGTTCCAGGTAATGACCCGGCTGGTTTTGGACCAACGACCGGAAGAGGGCGTTCGCATTTTGGGTCGCGGCGGGGAGGCCGGAGTTCGCTTTGAACGAGTTGCTGGTGGCGATCAAACCGCCTAACCACAGTTCGTTAGGCGTCGTGATTTCCACGGTGCCGTTCACACCCACGACGTTGTAGACCGGCGAACCGTTCACCGTCTCGACCTCGACACCTGCCCGGACGCTCGAACCGAGGTGCATCGTTACGCCATTGGCGGCGTTCAAAACGATCTTCGCGTTATCCCCGGTAACCGCGAGGTCGGCACCCGCCAACAGGTCGATCCTGGTCGTTGCCGACAGGACCGGCTGCGCGTTGTCCGCGGCGGAGCTGACTTCACCAGCGAACGACAACGCCTTGCGCCCCCGGATCACCAGGTTCCCGGTGGCGCCGGTGTGCCGGATGATGCTGCCGCGGTCGGTGGTCACGCTCGTCGTGCCCGGCGTATTGCGGACATCGATCTGGAGCATGTCTTCGCCCATCAACCAACCGCCAACTTGCAGAGTATTCTGCAAGTCGATCTCGAGCCGTTTCGCCATCAAGCCGGAATCGACCTTGGCGTTATTGGGCGTTTGGACGTTCGTGGCGCGGACTTCCAGCGAATTCGCACGGACCGTCAACAGGTCATTCGGGACACGGGCGTCCCCTTCGACCACGACGCGGTTGGCGAGCACCAGCAACGGATCTTTGAACGAGGCGTCCACGACCCGCGGCTCGCCGGTCGCCTTGACCTGAGTGATCGGGTAGGCGTCACCGATGAAGATCGTGCTGCCGGCCGAACCGTCGCCGATCGTGATTCGGGTGAATCCGTCTGCGATCGCGGTCAATTCGCGGACCGCCAGATCAAGGATGCCGAACGAATCGAACAAATCGATCGGTGCACCACCGAGCGTTTCTGCCGATGTGCCGACACGGTAAGTCCAACCCGGCGTCGCGGCCTTGATCACCAGTTCGCCCGCCCCGCGGATCGAATCGTCTCCCCCAAGGAAAATCATCTCGTCGGCGCTCAATCGAACCGCACCGCTTCGCGACAGGATCTTGCCATTGACTTGCAACAGGTCCTCGTCACCGCCGGTCGCGCGGACCGGCAGCGACACGCTGATATCACCCGTCGCGGCCAACGCGTGATCGTTGGCGCCGGTGTCGTAAATCATCGACCGCCATTCGGCGCTTGCGCGTGACGGCCAAGTGACACCGCCGAAGGTCGCGGTGATTTGATCGTTCAGCGACACCAAGTGCTTCGCGTCGGTGACGCTGCTGAGGGTCATATCGCCGGCGTTGTTGATGACCAGCGTGTTGGTCGCGTCACGTGAAGTGAGCACCGTCAACGCTTCGGTCGAGATATCCAATCGCCCCGACGCGGTAACGAGCTCTTTCGCCTTGATCACCGCCGTCTTGGTATTGAGTTGCGTCCCGCTGGGGAGCCGCACCGTACCATCGGGGGCGACCAATTGGATCGACAAACCCGTCTGCAGCGGGAAGTTGACCGTCACCCCTTGCTGGTCACCGAAGACCCGCAGGTTCAGCTCGTCGACAAAGACGACGCGATTGAGCACGAACGTGTCATGCGTGTTCACTTCGAGGTCGCGGCCGGTGAAGTTCCCTCCCATGGTCAGGTTCTTCGCCACCACACCCAATCCCGTCCCGCCCATGTTGATCGCGGCGGTGCTCGTTGCCCCTTCTACCCGCAGGTTCACCGACGGGTCGACCAGGTCGAGCCGGTCCAACCCGGTGTGGTTCACCTTGAGGTTTTTGTTGGTCGCCTCGCTGGGGACCAATCGGAACGGCGTCACCAAGCCTCCGACGATCTGGACCGAATCGGACGTACCCGCCTTCCCGTCGACGACGAGGTTTCGCGTCATGTTGCCGTCCAGTGAAAGGACGTTGGTCCCTGCCCCGAAAGCCACGAAATTCGGCAGGATCGGGGTCACTAGGTTTTCGCGGACCTCTTCAAAGGCGACGTTGAAACGATACCACTCATTATCGATCCGCTCGAAGTTGAACGTCCCGCTGAACGCCTCGGTGGCGCTGCGGATTTTCGTCGCT
>JBEIRZ010000567.1:0-2355 GCA_040375695.1 Planctomycetaceae bacterium | reverse complement strand
TGATCAATTGCCTCTTGTAATTCAGCTAATTTTACCTTTTGCTCTTCGTTCAATTCCGACATTTGCTCAAGCTTATTTATCTCTATACTATATTCAAAGAATTTTTTTCTTGCATCCGTATAGGCCTGAGCTTCTGATTCTGAAATTGTTCCACCTAAATTTTCTAAAATAGTATTCCAAGCAGCTTTTGGTAAAAGCCCAGATTTAACAAAGCTTGCAAGCTGTTTAGCATACTCTATTTCCCCCATCTGTCTTAAAGTACGCGATGGTTTTAAAATATAAAATGTATTTTCTTCGCCTTTGGGGGTTTTGCCCCTCAAGCCGGGCCTGTTCCCACCTTGTCTGCAACTGATCTCATTTTATCCATCTCATTTCATCCCTTGTCGGGGCCGTCTTGTTTGTCGGGGCCGTCTTGTTTTGAGGGGCCGTCGGATTGTGGGGTGTCGCCGGAGGGTGCCTTGTCGGTTTTGCGTTTTTGATCACCGTCCGCGGGGGCGGGGGTTTTCTCGGCGGGCGTTTCGGCGTCACCTTCTGGTTCGGTCCCTTCCGTCTCGGGCTTCGCGTTGGCGGTGGTGTCTTCGAACGGGGCGAGGAGCACTTGCAGCTCCAATTCCTTCCCTTCGCGGACGACCTTGATCGCTTGGGTGCTGCCGATCGGCATCCGCTCGACGGCCTCTTGCAGTTCCGATGCCAGGCGGACGCGTTGGCCGGCGAATTCGGTGATCACGTCGAGTTGTTGGATACCGGCTTGCTCGGCCGCGCTGTTCGCGATGACCGCATAGGCGAGGACGCCCAGGCCGGCGGGTACGTCCACGCTCTCGGCGATGCGTTTGTTGAGGTCAGCCAGACGCAAGCCCAGGGCCGCGCGGCGAACCTTCCCGTGATTGGCAAGTTCATCAGCAACCCAGCGGGCTTGGTTGATCGGGATGGCAAAACCGATCCCCATGTAACCGACGCCGCGGGTCGCGATCGCGGTGTTGATGCCGACAACCGCACCCGACAGGTCGATCAATGGCCCGCCCGAATTTCCCGGGTTGATCGCGGCATCGGTTTGCAACATCCGGCCGCGGCGGATCGAGCGGATCGTGCGGTTCTTGGCGCTGATGATCCCGGCGCTCACGGTCGCTTCAAGCTCGAACGGGCTGCCGATCGCGAGGACCCAATCGCCGATATCGAGCTTATCGGAATCGCCGATCGCGGCGGCCGCCAACGGCTCGCGGCTGTTGACCTTTAGGACCGCCAGATCGCTCTTGGGGTCCGAACTGATCTTCACGACTTCGAGCTCGGTCTGGTCATAAGTCTGAACCACGACACGGGTCGCGTTGGCGACGACGTGGTGGTTGGTGATGATCAACCCATCGGCCGAAATGATCACACCGCTCCCCAGCCCCGTGACCGGCAATTTTTCGCCTTGATCATCGGTTTGTGGCGGCGCGACGGGACCGACTTCGCCCGGGGCGGGTTCTCCGTCAGGGGCCTCTTCGGCCGGTTCGTTCGGACCGTCGAGCCCAGGGGCGAGCGGATTGAGCTTTTTCTCGAGCTCCTCCAACCCTTCCTCCTCGTCCAATTCGAGGTCGCGGGCCCGAAATTGGCCATACGAAAAGACGGTGACGACGCAAGGCGTTGTCATCGCCGCCGCGTCGCGGAACGCGACCGACAGCGACCGCGGCCCGACATCTGCCGCGGTCTCTGGGTTGGCTTCGGCCGCGGCTGGCGGTTTGGTTTCTTGAGCCGATGCGGGTGACGCCAGTGTCGCGATCACCAGCGCCGCGATCGCGGGCCACACCGAACTGACGGCCGACTTCCCGAACCGGCTCACGAATCCGCTAAACATGACGATTCCCTCGCATAGGGTAAGCTTCTGCTTTCGAGCGCCACCATCCCCGCAGGGATGCGCTGCCACCGGCCGCTGGTCGCCGAACGCTCATCGTAACAACTGTTCAGACCGCGACCACCCTTGGGCTGACCGGGTTTCGGATCGAAAGATGGGTGGTGAGCCGGAACACGTGGAGTCAACCGCCGCTCAACAGGCGGCATTCACGTTCGTCGCATCCCATTCGTTCGAGGATGGCCCGCTCGTTAAAAATGGGCCGCCCCTTTGCTATGGCCGCTCGTTCTAGGGTGGCCCGCTCGTTCAGGGGAGCTGTCTCGTTGATGCAACCTGTCGTTCAGGGTTTGGCGTAATCGAGCCCCAGATCGAGCCAGACGGCCTGGTGCGTTAAGGCGCCGCTGCTGATCCGTTCGACCCCGGTCGCCGCGATCGCGCGGAGCGTTTCGATCCTGACATTGCCGCTCGCTTCGAGCTCAACTTGCTTGGCGACCTTGTCACGTAGCTCGACCGCCCGTTTCAAGTCG
>JBEIRZ010000101.1:0-13672 GCA_040375695.1 Planctomycetaceae bacterium | reverse complement strand
GGTGGGGCGGCATCGATGAATGAGGGGCGTCGTCCTTTGCGACAATTGGCGTAGAGGGTGAATTGGCTGACCAGCAGCAATCCGCCCCCGACTTCTTCGACGCCGCGGTTCATCTTCCCCTCGTCGTCCTCAAAGATCCGCAGATCGAGTGCCTTGCGGATCAACCGGTCGGCGATTGCCGGGGTGTCTTGGGCGGTGATCCCGATCAGGACCAGCAGCCCCTGACCGATCTCGCCGACGACTTTGCCATCGATGCGAACGCACGCTTGGGTGACTCGTTGGATCAATAATCTCATCGCGACTTCTCGGTTCGGAGCTGTCGAAGGGGTCGGCGGTCACGCGGCCAATCCGCCGGCCATCGTTGATAACATAAATATATCACATTGATATCATCATAGTATCACCACGGTATCAACTGTTGGCGTTGGGTCGGCCCTGTCGTGTCGACAGGTTCGCTTCGCGGCGTCATCACCTTGCCCATCACCTTGCCAAGTGCGTGCGATTCGTTCGAATGGTGAGTCGCTTGTTTGAGAAATCGTCACGCCGCACCCGGAGAAGACCGATGACCACGTTGCCGCCTGTTGCCATCATCACCGGAGGGGGGACCGGGGTCGGCCGAGCGACAACGCTCGGCTTGGCGAAGCTCGGTTACCGCGTCGTGATCAATTATTCGAAATCGCAAGCCGACGCGGAGGAGACGATTCGCGAGGTGCGCGGGTTAGGAGGCGACGGCATCGCGATGCGAGCCGATGTCGGCGACGATGCCGATTGCCGCGATCTGGTGAGTGCGGCGGTCGCCCGGTTCGATCGGCTTGACGTGCTGGTGAATTGCGCGGGGACGACCGAATTCATCCCGTTTCATGATTTGGAGGGGGCGACGGATGAGGTCTGGCAGAGGCTGTATCAGGTCAACGTCATCGGCGCGTTCCACTGTGCGCGAGCCGCCCGCGAAGCGATGCTCGCGTCGGGGGGCGGTTCGATCGTGAACGTTTCGAGCGTCGCGGCGCAGCTCGGGCAAGGGAGTTCGATCCCGTATTGCTGCACCAAAGCGGCACTCGACAACCTCACCGTATCGCTCGCGCGGACCTTTGCCCCTCAGATCCGGGTCAACGGGATCGCCCCCGGCTTCATCGAGGGGCGATGGACCCAAGGGGGGTTAGGTGAGCGGTATGACGCGATCAAAAAGGCGTACGAGCGGACGTTGCCTTTGGGGCGGGTCTGTCAGCCGGAGGACATCGCCGATGGGATCATCAGCCTGATCACCGGTAGCAAGATCGTCACGGGCCAAACGTTGACCGTCGACGCCGGGATGATGATCCGCGGCTTTGACGTCAAGTTCGACTGAACGGGTCGGGTGATCAACGGACCGGGCGACTGAACGGGTCCGGGCGTCCAACGCATTGGTCGACCAGCGGACGGGTCGATCGGCAGACGGGTCGATCGGCAGGGCTCAGCGTTTTGCGGCGACGATCTTGTCGACGAATTCGTAGAGGGCCTGGGTCGCGGGGTCGTCCGGGATGCCGAGGTCATCGTTCAATTTGACGTGCGTCGTTTCGCGTTTGCCGAAGACGGTCGCCGGGACGTCGGCCGCTTGTAGTACATTCTCGAGGCGTCGGGCCTGGGCCGACACGTCCGGGTGACCGGAGACATGCAAGATCAGGAACGGGGGGATCCCTTTCCCTTTGGCGACATGCGTGACCGCCGAGAAATCGATGTGCTTCTTCGGGTCATTGCCGAACTTTTGTCGGTGGCCCATTTCGGGTAGCGGCAGGTCGTGAAGCTTTTGCCGGAATTCGTGCGTCATGATCATCGCGGGGATGTCGTAGGTGTCGCCATCGACGGGGACGCAGCCAACGAGCGACGTCAGCGGGACCCCTTCGGCGCGAAGGTATCGGTCGTCGGTGCAGAGGATCGCGGCGAGTTGTGCGCCGGCCGAATGTCCCATCACGAAGATGCGGTTCGGGTCACCGCCGTGGTCGGCGATGTGGCGATGGACCCATCCCAACGATTTGGCACAATCCTCGATCAGCGTCGCCATGTCGACGGTCGGCAGGAGCCGGTAATTGGTCGACACGAAGACGAAGCCGCGTTCGTTGAAAACCTTGGGCTTGAGCCCGATCCCGGTCTTATCGCCGGCTTGCCACCCCCCGCCGTGGATCCAGAAGACGACCGGGAGCCCCCTGGCCCCGTCGGGGGCATGGATGTCGAGCACTTGGCGATCGAGGGCCGGCTCGGCGTAGGGGATGTTGGACTTGAGCGTTTGGCCGCTTGCGATCGAAGCCAGCGGCAGCGAAGCGAGCAACAACGACGCGATCGCGAGCTTTGGCGAGAAGGTCAGGGGCATGGTAAGACCTGTTGTGAGTAGGGGGTGAGGGCGGGGAGGTGCGACGGTGAGGGTGGGGCGGGAGACGTCGGTGTCGAGCCGGACTTCCCGGTGGTGCGGAGATCGTCCGGTCCACCCTGGCGATATGATACCGTGGCGACAGAGGCCGGGAGGGTTACGCCAAGGCCGCAGTGGCAGCGGCGTCGATGGAAGCGTAAGTTGCGGCGTTAGCGAGCGGTCGGATCGATCTTGAGCAGCTTCAGGGCGGCTTCGACGATCGCTTCGGGTTCGCTCATCCTCCCTGATCCCTGTTGCCGGCAGCTCAACCAACCTTCGTCGGGGCCGATGAAGAGGCAACCGTCGCTGCGAAGCGTTTCGACGTTCCGCCGGACGGCCGGTTTCGACCACATCTTTTGGCTCATTGCCGGTGCGAGGAGCACCCGGCAATCGGCCTGGAGGTAGAGCGTCGAGACGAGGTCGCCGGCGAGCCCCTGGGCGAATTGTCCGATGAGCCCGGCGGTGGCGGGGGCGACGATCATGAGGTCAGCACCCTCGACCAGTTCGATGTGGGGGCCCAGCGGCCAGCGGTCGGGATCGAACGAACCGGTGGCGACCGGTTTTCCCGATAAGGCGGCGAAGGTGGAAAGGCCAATGAACTGGGTGGCGGCGTCGGTCATCGCGACGCGAAGATCGACGCCCGCTTGGACGAGCCGGCTGCAGATCGTCGCGGCCTTGAAAGCGGCGATCCCGCCGCCGACCGCAAGGGTGACGCGGGATCGTTGAGGTTCGGCCATCGGCGGATTCCCTTTCGGGCGGGTTCTTCCTCGGGCTGGGTTTGTCCTCGGGCTGGGTTTGTTCTAGGGGCCGCTTCGTCTGAGCCTTGTCCCCGTGAACGGGCCCAAGGCCCGATATTTTAGGATTCCATCGCGACTTCACGATTCCATCGCGACTTCAGAATTCCATTGCGACTTTAGGATTCCATCGCGACTTCAGAATTCCATCGCGGTTTAGAGGTCCATGGCCCCCAGGTCGGGCCCTTCGAAGGCGGCGATCTGTTCGTCCAGGGTTTGGACTTCGTTGTTGATGTTCAACGTGATTTTGTCTTCCATGATCTCCTTGAGCACGATGCTCATCTTGTCATGGGTGTCGACATTGACCAGGGCGCGGCTCCCTTGGTTCAGTTGGATCAGCCGCTTTTGGATCAGCGTGCTGAGCTTGAACCGGCCACCGACCTTATTGACAATTTCTTCTTCTTTCAGCTCTTCGAGCATGCGTCCAAGTCCTTCGCTTGCTGGAGGATTTTGCAAACTTCGGCGACGGCCTGGGGGACCGTCGTGTTGATGATTTCGTGGTGATAGCGGGACCGATACCGCATTTCTTTGGCGGCCGTTTCGAGCCTCGCGACGATCGTCTCTTCGCTCTCGGTCCCCCGTTCGCGAAGGCGACGCTCCAATTCCTCCATCCCCCCCGGGTGGATGAAGATCAAGATCGGGTCGAGATCGGAATGCCTTTCCAGGACATCCATCGCCCCCAAAACGTCAATCTCTAAGATTAACCACTTACCGGCCTTAAGGCCAGCGGCAACTTGCTCTTTGAGGGTGCCGTACCAGTGTTTCAGGCCGAAATTTTGGCGGCATTCGAGGAAAGCCCCGGCGGTTCGGAGTTCCGCGAAGCGTTTTTCGGAGAGGAAAAAGTAGTCGCCCCCGTCCCGTTCGCCGGCCCTGGGTTGGCGTGTGGTGGCCGAAATGCTGGTCGCCAGCGGGAGGGGGCAGGTGGCGAGCATTTCGCGGACGACGGTCGATTTGCCCGCGCCGCTGGGGCCGGACATGATGATCACGCGACCAGGCGTGGGCGGGTCGAGTTTCGCGGGGTGGCTCATTCGATGTTCTGGACCAGTTCGCGCATCCGCTCGATGGAGCATTTGATTTCGACGACCGAGGCGGCGATCCGGGCATCGCCGGCCTTGCTCCCGATGGTATTCGTTTCGCGGAACATTTCTTGGATAATGAAATCGAGCTTGCGCCCGGCGGCTTCGGTGTTGGTCATCGTTTCTTCGAACATCGTCAGGTGGCTGGCCAACCGCGTCAATTCCTCGCTGATGTCGGCCCGGTCGGCAAAGAGCTGGACTTCGCGGAGGAGGTCGAGCTGGGTGACTTCGATCCCGCGGCCCTCGATGAACCGTTGGACTCGGCTTTCGATGCGGTCGCGGTACTGCTGGACGACGTTGGGGGCGAGCCCCGCGATCAGGTCGCGGTGGCCGGCGATCGACCGCAGTTCGTCCCGCAGGACGGCGGCCATCGTGGCACCTTCGGCTGCCCGCATCTCGTCGAGATTATCGATGGCGATCAAGGTCGCTTCGTTGACCAGCGGCCAAATCTCGTCGGCTTCGATGCCGCCGCGGTCACCCAGATCGATCGCGCCGGGGAGTTGCAGGAGGCTTGCCAGGTCGATCGGGTCGTTGCTGCCGAGCGTTTCGCGGATGCGGTGGAGTTCCTCGGCGTAGGCCATCACCAGTGGCGAATTGATCGACCCGGCGACGGCCCCGACGGCGGGTACGAAGCGGACTTGGGCCTGGAGCGACCCGCGTTTCAGTTCGTTTCGGACGAGCTGTTCGAAACGCCCTTCGAGGGCCCCGATCAGCTCGTTCATCCGCGTGCTGAACCTCAGCCCGCGGTGATTGACCGAGCGGAGTTCGACGGTGACCGAACCGAGTTCGCCGTGGGCCCGGCCGATCCCCTGCCCTGTCATGCTTCGCAAGCCGGAATCGGTCGGGTCGGTTCGGGGCTTGTCCGCGATCGTTTCAGCTGTCATCACCCGCATCCAATCCGTAGTCTTTGATCTTCTTGTGGAGTGTATTGCGGTTGATCCCCAGCCGCACCGCCGCTTTGGTTTGCACGCCGCCGCAGGATTCGAGGACCTGGGCGATCAATTCTTTCTCGACCCGATCGACGATCAGGCCGTGCAGGTTCACCGCCTCTTCGCCGGCGGTGCTGAGCCCCTGCATGACGACCTCGCGGGTCAACGTTTCGACATCGGTCGCCGGCAAGGCCGGGCCGGTTTGCTTTTGGGCACCGGTGACGACGCCGGGCAACAGGTCGGCGGTCAGTTCGTCCCCCTCCGCCATGACCACGGCGCGTTCGATGTAGTTCTGCAGCTCGCGGACGTTGCCCGGCCAGTGGTAATCCTGCAGGGCCTCCATCGCGCGGGGGGCGATGTGGACGACGTAGCGGTCGTTGACCTCGTTGTAATGTTCGAGGAAGAACGAGACCAAGGCGGGGATGTCTTCGCGTCGTCTTCGCAGCGGCGGGATCTCGATCGGAACGACGTTCAGCCGCCAGTACAGGTCTTCGCGGAAGCGTTCTTCGCGGACCTCTTGCATCAAGTCACGGTTGCTGGCCGCGACGATGCGGGCGTCGGTCTTGAGCGTGGTGGTGTCGCCGACCCGTTCGAATTCTCGTTCCTGCAGGACGCGGAGCAATTTCACTTGGAGGGTCAGCGTGGTGCTGTTGATTTCGTCGAGGAAGATCGTGCCGCCGTTGGCCGCTTCGAACCGTCCTTCACGGTTGCTGATCGCGCCGGTGAAGGCGCCGCGGACATGCCCGAAGAGCTCGCTTTCAAGGAGGCTTTCGCTCAGCGCGCCACAGTTGACTTTGACCAACGGTCCGCCGCTGCGATGGCTCAACCTGTGGACCGCGGCGGCGATCAATTCCTTGCCGACCCCGGTTTCGCCAAGGATCAGGACGGAGGCGTTGGTCGCGGCGACACGGCGGGTGATCCTGAAGACGTGTTGCATCGACGCCGCGCCGCCGATGATGCCGGGGATCCCATGGTTGTTCGCACCGACCAGGCCGCCGACCGGGCCGCCGACCGGGCCGCCACGAGGCGATCCGCCGGGGGGATTCGGTGGGATTCCGAGGAGCGACATGGGGTTACGCAGGCCGATTTCTGGTCCGATGGGGTTGGCATCGCCGCGATTCCGGGTCGGCCGCGCGGGTCATTCGTTCGCGAGTTTGACCCCGAATCGATCGGCGATGTTCGTGATCACCCTGTCAATCGCCGCCTTCTGCGCGTCTCCGGTGGCCGACCGGCGAGCGGCTCCCAATTGTCGGATCGTCGCCGAATCGAGTTGCACGCCAGAGCGGCTGAACGAGCCCAGGATGGCGTCGGCGACCTTGCCATAACGGTCGGCCGGCATCGCGGGGTCGAGGAGTCGGTTGGCGAGGGAAGCTTGCGCATTCTCGCTTGACGATGCTGACAATACCGCCAATTGCGGCTCACCGAAAGCCACGTTCGGGACTTGAACCCCATCGAGGCCCGCCTCGCGCAGTTCCCCGACGGGCATCGCGTCGAAATCGTAGCCCGCTTGACCCTTTCGCTCGCTGGCAGCTCGGCCCATCGCGATTGCCGCCTGACGGCGGAACTCGTCCCGCTGGATCGCCGTCAGGGGCTGAAGGCCGCGCAAAGCCCCTTGCGGCTGGTCGATCACCCCTTCCAGGATCACGCCCCATCCCTCGGCCGTCACAGGGATTTCGAACGGCACGACCGGGGCTTCCCACCGCCGCTCTTCGGTCGCTAAATATTTTGCCAAGCTCGGCGAACCGTGCAAAAAGATCGGCAAACGTTCCCCGAACGGCTGCCGTCGGACCAAGTCGACAAATTCGAGCGCCGTCCGATCCGGGAGTTCCGACGTCGCGATCACGAATCGCAAATCACCACCCAGGCTGATGCGTCGCACCAACTCATCGACCGATGAGGCGACTTCGACACGGTACCCCAGCGAGGTGATGAACGGCTCGATCTGGTTCTTCAATTCCGCTCGCGTCTCGACGATCAGCGCCGTAGGCAAACGATCGAGCTTCGCCATTTCGGCCCACCGCGTCGCGACGGTCGAGCTCCCGACATACGGTGCATCGATCCCCAGCCGACCGATCGCCGCGGCAGCCGCATAACGGACTTCAGCGACGGGGTGCATCACCGCCTTGACCAGGGGCGTCGACGATCCCGAGCTGCCGCCGACCAACGACATCCGGTCCCCGGGCGTCGCGGGTCCGATCAGGTTCATCCCCGCGACGGCCGAGGCGAGATCGCCCCGCAGGATCGCCTCATCGATCAAGACACCCAGTGCGTCCGCCGCCAACAGGTCTTTACCCCAGAGGGCCGCGAGTTGATCGCGCTGCTGTTCCAAGCCGACCGGATCGACTTGAACGAGGTAAGCCATCTCCGCGGCGAGCGCCTCGCGGCGGGCCTCGGTCGACAGCCCGGCGACCCGTTGCATCAGCCTTGCGGTGTCGACCAGTTTGCGGCTCGCCGCGCCGTGCCGCGTCGTCGGTTGGGGGGATAGCTTTCGTCCTTGGTCGTCGACGACCCACGTCACCGCGGGGCCTTGAGGATCGGCCAAGTGGGCGATCTGGTCGCGTTGGCTACGGAGCCGATCGAGCAGGTAGGTTTCCGCTTCGGCAGGTCCGGGCCTGCGTCCGAGGCGACCGTCGAGCGTCGCGAGTGCCGATTGGCGCAGTTGCGGCGATCCCCCTTGCTCGACCGCGGCGGTCAGCAGGTGGGGCATGGCGGCGTCGGGACGCAGCCGCTGGATCGCGCGGATCGCACCGTCCCGGAGGGTAGGGTCGCCATAAATGGCGAGATGTTCGAGCGCTTCGAGCCCCTCTTCGCCGCCGATGCCGCGGAGCCCTTGCAACAGCTTGTCGCGCCGACCCGGGTTCGCTTCGGCGGCGGCAGCTTCGGCGAGCGGCCCGATCGAGCCCTCGCCGGCCGATACCAGAATCTTCGCGGCCGCGGATTGACGTTCGGGATCGTCGCTTACCAATTCGCCGATCGCCGCGGCGATCCGCTCGGGTGCCCCGGCGAACCGGCGTTTCCCCGCGATCAGCTCTGCCGCTTGCCCCTTCGCGTCGGCGCTGAAGGCATCGCTCGTCGCCACCCGCAACAGGCTCGCGGTGGTGATCGTATCGACCATCGCCGCACGCTGATCGTCGGTCAGCGGCTTCCCTTTCAGCGATTCCAAAAATCGATTCGCGTCGACATCGAACCGCAACCGCAACGCATCGCGCAGGGCGCTTGCGAGTTGCCGTTGGTCACCCCGGGCCCGTCGTTGCAGCTCTTCCCTCAGCGGGTCGGCGACCGCTATCGCGGCGTCATCACGGACTTGTTCTGGTGTCCTCGCCCCCGCACTGCTGGCAGTGGCGGGGCGGTTCCCGGCAGCAGGCTGGTTGGCCGCAGTGCCGCTCGCCGGGGCCTGTCCGCTGGCCGACGCGGAAAAAATCAGCGGCTGAAAGATTAAAATCGCTAGGCCCAACCGACTCAGCATACCGGTTACCCAAGTTGGTGATTCGGCGTTCATCGATTCGGCAATCCCCAAGGTCGGTGCGTCGACAAAAAATTCTCCGTCCAAGTTTAATTGGGAAGCGGCGAATCTCGAACTTTTGACCCTGCCCCCGCCGCAAAATGCTTAAAAGTCGGCGGGGAGATAAACTGGGAAGAAGAGTAAAGAGGCGACGGTGGGATTTGAACCCACGAATAATGGATTTGCAATCCATCGCCTTAGCCACTTGGCCACGTCGCCCACGTCGCGACGCCCGAAGGCATCACTTTATGCAGGTTAGGAAGGTTTTGCGTTCTGGTCAATACGCCAGGGACGGTCGACCTTCGTAACACTGGTACCGTTGGTATCGGTTGTCGGGGTTAGGAGCTTGAGCCGAAGGGTAAGAATCCCGATTTCGGACCGGCGATGGTATCTTGGCGGCCCGTTTGTCAAAATGGAGGTCGGTTGAAGCCGCGCCGCGAGGTCTGGAAGCCCAAACGGAGACGCGACCGCCGATGCGTCGCTATGACATGGAGGCTTGGCGACGCTTTCCCGCCACGATCGATTCCCCGCCACCGTCCCACCCCCAACTTAGAGCTTCGAATGCCTGTTCGCATGCAGACACGCCGCGATCGCGAGTCAGGAGCAACCCCGTTTTCGGGAACGACGCGTTTCTCGGGATCAGGTTCGGGATCAGGTTCGGGATCAGGATGGCGAGATCGGTTTTGTCTCCCACTCGTTGCCGTACTGTTGATGTTCGGCACGGCGGAGCGGCCTGCCTTCGGCCAGGACAAAGCCGTAGGGCAGGACAAGGGGGGCTTCAAGGAGTTGCCGCCCGTCGGGATCGATTTGTCGGCCGAGGTGGTCGCCGAGTTGCAGGGGCGTTCGGCGGCTTTGCGAAAAGTGTTCGAAGAGGTGGCCCAGCGATCGAATGATTTACCGGCTTGGGCCCCCGACGTCTTGGTGTTGCTCCGCGCGGTCGACTTGGCGATCGGCCAAAAACTTTTTTATAAGCCCGAAGACATCGACACGGCTCGAAAAACGTTGGAGATCGCCGAGGGGCGAATCGAAGCGGTGTCGAAAGGGATACGTGGCATCGAATTGCTGTCGATCGAGTCGCGTGGCAAGGACGCGGGGCGGACGTTGGCCGGCGGTTTCGTCTCGGAGATCGACGGGTCGGAGCAGCCTTATGGGTTGGTCTTGCCGGTCGGTTTCCGCGAGGCGGTCGCGGCTGACCCTCAGCGGCTGTGGCGGCTCGACGTTTGGTTGCATGGCCGTGGCGACACGAATACCGAGCTCCCCTTCTTGCAAGATCGCCTGAGCAAGCTTGGTCAGCACGCGCCGGCCGACACGCTGGTGCTGCATCCTTTCGGCAGGCATTGCAACGCCTTCAAGTTCGCCGGAGAGACGGATGTCTTCGAGTCGATCCGGCATTTGATGCGTTGGGTCAAGATCGATCCGCTCCGGATCAGCATTCGAGGCTTCTCGATGGGGGGCGCGGGGACATGGCACCTTGCGGCGCACCATCCTGACCGTTGGTTCGCCGCCAATCCCGGGGCCGGCTTCGTCGATACGATCCGCTACCAAGGGTGGGACACGACAGGGGTCCCGTACGACCCTGGCCATTGGGGCAAACGGCTGATGGCTTGGTACGACATGCCGCCTTGGGTCGATAACCTTCGCAACACGCGCGTCATCGCCTACAGCGGCGAGGTCGACAAGCAGCGTCAGGCGGCAGAGTTCATGGTCGAAGCCGCGAAGCGGTCGGGCTTCGAGATCCCGCACGTGATCGGGGCGGGGATGGGGCACAAGATCGATCCGGCTTCGGGCGAAGCGATCGATCGGCAGCTCGCCGCATGGTCGGCCGAAGCCAAGCCTGCGCATCGCGACCGCATCGACCTGGTGACCTACACACTCCGTTATCCGCAGATCGATTGGCTGACGGTCGAAGGGCTGTCGCGGCATTGGGACCGGGCGGTGGTGAAGGGGGAATTGGTCAAGGATTCGTCATCGCCCCTGGTGAAGATCACATCGGAAAATGTCACCGACCTGTCGCTCGATTTCGGCCGCTTCGGTTGGCCGTTGGCGAGCGGTGACGTGACGCTGGAGCTGAACGGCCAGCGGCTGGCATGTGGCCAGGCCCAACAGGGGCGACCCTTTTCGACCCGCGTCGCCGCGCGGGACGGCAAATGGGGATTGGTCGACGAAGCCCAGCAGGGTTCCGATCGGCTTCGCAAACGTCCCGGGCTGCAGGGGCCGATCGATGACGCGCTCACGTCGCCGCTCCTGTTCGTCCTCCCTAGCGGCAAGTCGGAAAGCGCCGCGATCGCCAGTTTTGTGGAACGGGAAATCGCCCAAGCCCGTCGCGGTTGGGAGCGTGTGATGCGAGGCAAATTCCGAACCGTCCTCGACACCGAGTTGACCCCGGACCAGATCGCGCGGCACAACCTGATCTGCTTCGGCGACTTCCAAAGCAATCGCTACCTCGCCTCGATCGCCGACCGGTTGCCGATCGTTTGGACCGACGAAGCGATCACTGTCGGGGGACGGCGATTTGATGCAAACGGCCATGCTTTGGTCGCCGTCTATCCGAATCCGAACAGCCCCAACCGTTATGTGGCGATCAACAGCGGCGTGACCTTTCGCGAATCATCGAACACGACAAATTCTCGCCAGATCGCGATGCTCCCCGATTGGGCCGTGGTCGATGTCGCGGTCGCCCCCGACGGTTTTTATCCCGGCCGGATCGTCGCGGCCGATTTCTTCGACGAGCGGTGGCAAGTCGCGACTCCTGCAGAAAAGCCGTGACCGATCGGCCTAAGTGTGACGCGGCCGATGCGAAATGCGGTCGATGAGAAAAGTATGGCGCCAGAGGTTACGATAGAGACGGCAAACGAGAAACGGAACTGAACCGAAGCGAGACGCCCGTTCTTGCCGATAGCCCTGCGGATATCCAGACCATGCCCCAAGCGAATTTTGACCCGACCCGCCGCAGCCTCCTCCGGATCGGCGGGCTGGGGATGTTGGGATTGAACATGCCGATGCTTTTGCGTGCGGCGGAGCGGACCGATCGTCCTGCGGTGCGGGCCAAGCAGGTGATCTTCCTGTTCCAATGGGGCGGCCCGAGCCATCTCGATACGTTCGATATGAAGCCCGACGCGCCGGCGGAGATCCGCGGGCCGCTGAGGCCGATCTCGAGCGTCGTGCCGGGGTTACCCGTTTGCGAACATTTTCCCGAAATGGCCAAACGGATGGATCGTGTGACGCTGATCCGCAGCATGACCCACACGATGAAGAACCACAACTCGGCAGGGTATTACGCCCTCTCGGGGCACGCCCCGCCGAGCGACGACCAGCGGCTTCGCGATTCGCTCGACCTGTGGCCCGCTTACGGTTCGGTGGTCGATAAACTCGCCCCCAACAACAGCGAGATGCCGACGTTCGTGTCGTACCCCTACACGATTTCGGACGGTTCGGTGACGCCTGGGCAGCACGCCAGTTTCCTCGGCAAACGGCACGACCCGTTCTTTTTCAAAAACGATCCCAGCGCAGCCGATTTCCGTTTGCCCGAACTGACGCTCCCCAGCGACCTGCAGCTCGATCGGATGCAGCGGCGTCGCGAATTGCAGCGGCTTGTCGACCAGCAGGCGAGACTGCTCGATCGATCGGCCGCGGCCCGCGGCTTCGACGATTATTACGACCGGGCGATCGCGATGTTGACATCGGACAAGGTCCGCGCGGCGTTCGACGTCCAGGCCGAGCCCGAGTCGGTCCGCGAGGCTTATGGCCGGACCACCTACGGCCAGGGGTGCCTCCTCGCTAGGCGGCTTGTCGAGGCGGGTGTGAAGTTCGTGACGGTCTATTTCTCGAGCTCCATCGGCGGCCGACGGATCAACGAAGGGGGTTGGGACACCCACGGGTTCGACGATACTCGGATGTACGAGATCGTCGACAAGTACCAACACCCGATCACCGACCAGACCTTGCCGACCTTGCTCGATGACCTCGAAGGACGCGGGCTGCTCGATGAGACGCTTGTCGTTTGGATGGGCGAATTCGGCCGCACGCCCAAGATCAACAAGAACGTCAGCCGTGACCATTGGCCCCAGTGTTACACCGTCATGCTCGCCGGCGGCGGCGTGAAGCGGGGTTATGTTTATGGCGCTTCGGACTCCAAAGGGATGTTCCCCGACAAGCATCCCGTCCGACCCGAGGACCTCGCCGCGACGATCTATGCCTTGATGGGGATCGACCCGGCGACCGAAGTCCACGACCGCACCGATCGCCCGTTGGTGATCGCCGGAAAACCGATCACCGATGTTTTCGCTTAACGTTGTTCCATCCCATTCGTGTCGAACCGCTGACCCGAACCGACTCGATCGACTGACGCCCCGATCAATTTTCCCGCCTCTGATTCCTTCCCGCCGATTTAACGTGTGCGATATGACCCCCTCCCCCACCCATTGCTTGCCCCTTCGCCCGATGAAACTCCGCGTGATCCTATTGGCGATCGCGCTCGGTTGGGGCGGGCCTATCGCGGTGGCCCAAGACGCTGCAGCGCCCGCCGCACCCGCTCAGGCGATCCCCGAGTCGGTCCGTCAGATCGACGTCAAGCTGCGAGCCGTTGACCAAGAAGAAGCCCAATGCCTGGAGGAGCTTCGAGAACTCCGCCGCGCCGCGACCGATACCGATCGCGCCTGGCAAAGTTTGCTCGGTCAGATCAATTTGATCCGCCTGCAACAAGACGACCTTTCGCAAAAGGTGAAAGACCAGAAGAAAGTGGCCGACGAGGCCGAGGCGAAGCGTCAGGCGGCGACGACCCGGGCCGATGCCGCCAAGCAGAAGCTTGCCGATTTGCAGAAGGAAATCGAAGCGTCGAAGAAGGAAGCCGACGAAGCGGCCAAACAGAAGCTCGCCGAATTCCAGAAGGAGATCGATGGGGCACAGAAAGAGGCTAACGATTCCGCCGAGGCGGCTAAGAAGGCGGGCGAGATGATCGCCGAGCTCGACAAGAAGCTCGCCGAGTTGCCACC
>JBEIRZ010000289.1:0-5833 GCA_040375695.1 Planctomycetaceae bacterium | reverse complement strand
GAGTTGGGGGGCGGGTTGTTAACGTGTTGAGCGTTCGGCTTGCCCTTCGGCGTGTGGTGGGAACGAACGTGCGAACGTCGCACTTAAAACATTCAAAATCCGTTGTTATCGGAAGGCAGGGTAGAAACAATGTCTCTTGGGAAACGATGTGCGGCCGAAGTGATCGGCACGTTTTGGTTGGTCTTCGGGGGTTGTGGCGCCGCGGTGTTGGCGGCCGGGCTTCCCGCGGTCGGGATCGGCTACCTTGGCGTTTCGTTTGCGTTCGGTTTGACCGTGCTAACGATGGCATATGCGATCGGTCACATCTCGGGATGTCACCTCAACCCTGCCGTATCGGTCGGGTTGACGGTGGGGGGGCGGTTCAAGAGTTCGGACCTGTTGCCCTATATCGTCAGCCAAGTGATCGGTGGGGTGCTGGGTGCTAGCGCGTTGTACGTGATCGCGTCGGGGCAAGCGGGCTTTACTACCGCTGCCGGGTTCGCGTCCAACGGCTTTGCGGAGCGATCGCCGCATGGTTACAGCATGGTGGCGGGGTTTGTCGCGGAAGTGATCCTGACGGGGATGTTCCTGATCATCATTTTGGGTTCGACGGATCGCCGTGCCCCGGCCGGCTTCGCGCCGATCGCGATCGGCTTGGGCTTGACGCTGATCCACCTGATCGGGATCCCGGTGACGAACCTGTCGGTCAACCCGGCCCGTTCGACCGGCCCTGCGCTCTTCGCCGGCAGCGCGGCGATCACGCAGTTGTGGCTCTTCTGGGTCGCCCCGATCCTGGGTGCGGCGATCGGCGGGGCGATTTACAAGTCGGTCTTTGAAGCGGACGAGCGTACCGCCGACTGATCGGCGGCCGCGGGTGTCGGCCGCTGATGGGCCGATGCTTCGAACAGCCGTGTCGAGGATTGGAACGATGGGGTCGGCGCGTTCAAGGACGCTGCCGGCCCCTTTTTTTTTCCAGTCGGGTGTCGGATTTCGGCGGGGTTTCGGTTACCCGGGGGAACTTCGCTTGCCAAGCGACCGCCGGAGCGATTCTACTGGGTCGATATCGTTCGGTTTGGGGGGCTCGTTTGACGCCCCTTTGCCGCGTCTTGATATCGTCTTCACTCGATCGTTGAGAGGTTCGTTGCGTGATGCCACTGATCGGTACCGGTGCGATGTCGAGTCGGTTGTGGTGGCCCCCAGACCGTCGTGGGACAGGGGGCCGTTGTGGGACAGGGGGCCGTTGTGGGACAGGGAAGGCGCTCGTGTCGCTGGCGGCGTTGATCGCCGTGTTGGCGGTTTGCGACGTTAAGCGGGCGTGGGGCCAATACGAGTTCGAAGGGCCGCCGATCAATTACCGGAGGACGGCCGAATCGAATTCGGTGGCGAGGCTCGACCGCCGGATCCGCGAAGGTGACGTGACCCTCGTACCGGACGCGACCGGGAGCATCTTGAAGTCGTTGCTCGAAGCGCTCGACATCCCGCTGTCGTCTCAGACGCTCGTCTTTTCGAAGACAAGCCTGCAGCAGGGACGGATCAACCCCCATGCCCCGCGGTCGATCTATTTCAACGACGATTGTTATGTCGGCTGGGTCCAGGGTGGGATCATCGAGATCGCGGTGATGGACGACGAGTTGGGGGGTGTCTTTTACACGATGCGAGACCGTGACGCGCAAGGGGAAATCTTTCGCGACCGCGGCGGCTGTTTGGGGTGTCACTCGAGCGGGCGGACGCAGCAGGTCCCCGGCTTTTTTGTCCGCAGCGTGCCGCCTGACGAGGACGGCCGACCTCGGGACATCGGTTTGGTGAGCGATCATCGCAGCCCCTTCGAGACGCGATGGGGCGGTTGGTACGTCACCGGGACGCATGGCACGCTGCGTCATCGTGGCAATGCCCTAGCGCTCGACCCGGAAGATGGCGAGAAGATCGATACCGAGCCCGGCGCGAATTGGGTGTCGCTGCAAGGGAAGCTCGATACCCAGCCGTACCTCACCCCGCACAGCGACATCGTGGCGCTGCTGGTGATGGAGCATCAGACGCAGGTGCAGAACCTGATCACGGCGGCGAGGTACGAGACGATCAAGGCGGTGACGCTGGATGAGACGATGAATCGCGAGCTCGGGAGGCCGGCGGACTATCAGAGCGAATCGACGGGGCGTCGGATCGCGAAGGCGGGGGACAAGTTGGTCGATTACATGCTGCTGCGAGGCGAGGCCCCGTTCGGCACCAAGGTCGCGGGGACTTCGGGGTTTGCCGAGGAATTTGCCGCGAAGGGGGTGAAGGATTCGCGTGGCAGGTCGCTTCGAGAGCTCGATCTCCAGACGCGGCTATTCCGATATCCCTGCAGCTACATGATTCATTCCCCGGCGTTGGCCAAGCTCCCATCACCGATGCTCGACTATGTCCGCGACAGGTTGAAAGGGGTCTTGCGAGGCGAAATTAAGAACGGTGATGAGGCTTACCTGTCGGAGGCGGATCGCGCGGCGATCACCGAAATCTTGACCGAGACGGGGCCGGAGTGGTTGGGGATGAAAGGGTGATGGTCAATCGATTTTCGCTTCGGGGCCGCCGGGCGCTCGTCACCGGTTCGACCCAGGGGGTGGGGGCGGCGATCGCGACCGCTGTGGCCCGTGCCGGTGCCGACGTTTGCCTGCATGGGCTCAAGGATGACGCGTTTGCCGAAGAGACGCTCGCGAAATGTCGCGATTGTGGCGTGGAGGCCGCTGTGGTCATTGGCGATTTGACCGATAGCGGTTTCGTCGCGGGGTTACCGGAGCGGGCGATGGCGATCCTCCCTGGCATCGACCTGCTGGTGAACAATGCCGGAACGTTCATCGACCTACCGTTCTTGGAGATGACGGCCGAGCGGTATCGCAAGACGATGTCGCTCAACGTCGACGCCCCGTTTTTCTTGACGCAGTGGTTCGCACGGCGTTGGGTGGCGGACAGTGTCGAGGGGCGGGTGCTGATGACCGGGTCGATCAACGGGTTGCTCGCCGAACCGGATCATGTGGCGTATGACGCGAGCAAAGGGGCGGTGGCGGCGATGGTGCGGTCGCTCTGTGTGGCGCTGGCCCCGCGGGGGATTCGCGTCAATGCGATGGCGCCGGGGTTGGTGAGAACCCCGTTGACCGGCGCGGTGCTCGACACCGATCCGGATGTCGACCGTTGGATGCGGCTGCACACCCCGAACGGGCGGGTGCCTGACGCGAGCGTTTGTGGTGATACGGCGGTCTTTCTGTTAAGCGACGCGGCCGAACACATCCACGGTCAGACGTTGTTGGTGGACGGCGGGATGAGCGTTTGGCAACAACCCGATTTACCCCCATCGCTGCGTGGCCATCTGGGCGAATAAGTGAGCCCAGCGGCACCAACGATGTTAGTACCAGCGTTCCGGTTTGGTCCCGAAGATCGATCGTCGATCCGTTGATGGGTGGCACCAACTTTTAATGTGTCCCACCAATGATTCCAATTTTTCTTAGGTGCGTTGCCCGGCCGCCATTAGGTTTGTGGGGGGCACGAAATGGCCGATCTGAGTGGTACCCACTGGCTGATCGGATTGGTGGATGATCAATCCGCGGTTTGCGACAAGGCCAGCAGATTGTCTGTGCCGCAACGTCGAAATGGGCGGCTGTCGGGCGGATCACCAAAGCAAAAAAGGGCACCGCAGCGATCGGGTAAAGCCGAGTGTCCTACCGCAAGTGAATGTCTCGTTAAATCGGCCCCGCTCCCCTTTGACTCGGGCGGTCCAAGGTGTACACAACAACCGACAGAAATGTCGTGTTCTCGCTTTCTTTTTTCAACTTTCTTTAAGGGATCTCAGGTATGTCTGCACGCAGTTCGGTTGGGTGCGGCCGAAAGGGTCGTGGGCGTGGTTTCACGCTTGTCGAGCTTTTGGTCGTGATCGCGATTATCGGTGTGATGGTCGGTCTGTTGCTTCCGGCGGTTCAAGCTGCCCGCGAGGCTGCCCGGCGGATGTCGTGCTCGAACAACATGAAGCAGATCGGTTTGGCGGTCCACAATTACGCCGACGTCAACAAGCGATTCCCCGCGGGTTACATCGCGGACATCGTCGGCGTTCAAGATTCGCGCGAACAGAGCTTGTGGTCGTGGGGCGCTTCCTTGCTCCCGTACATCGAGCAAAATGCGTTGTATGACCAGCTCCAGCCGGGCCGCATCAAGTTGCA
This sequence comes from Planctomycetaceae bacterium, assembly GCA_040375695.1. Lineage (GTDB taxonomy): Bacteria > Planctomycetota > Planctomycetia > Pirellulales > Pirellulaceae > UBA6163. Next base: position 1,670 of record JBEIRZ010000289.1, on the reverse strand, counting down.
TCAGCACCTGACGACGCCCGCCGGTTTGGCGCTGTTGCAAACGCCGATCTCGACCTACCGTTGCCCGAGCGACACCGGCCCGACGCTGAACAACTTTGACGATTCACAGTACGTTCCCGATTCGACCGGCAACAATTACTACAACCGCCATGTCACGAGCAACGGGACCGACCGCATCCCGATCGCGCTTTCGAATTACGTGATGGTCGCGAACACCTCGGACAGCACCACGCCGCTGGTGAACGTGGGGCTTGTACCTCGCGGCATCGCTTGGCAGAACTCGAAGATCGGTTTCCAGGACATCACCGACGGGACGAGCAACACGTTGATGGCTGGTGAGCGATCGTGGCGAAAGAACAATTTGGTGGTCGGTGCCGCCAACGCGCTCGGCTTCAGTGCGAACACCTGCGCCGCAGGGACGAGCTGGAGCGTCAAGTCGGGCCAGTTGGCCGCGATAGCTATTGGCTATGACGGGATCAACTGGACCGCCAACAATCGCCAGCACCAGACCCGCGGCTTCTTCAGCCTGCACCCGGGTGGCGTTCACTTCACGTTGTGCGACGGTTCGGTCCGTTTCATTAGTGAAAACATCGACTACGCGAAGTTGACGATCTCTTCGCCGGTCGTTTGGAACACGCTCTTCGCGAAGCTGATCGGCCGCAACGAAGGGGGCACGGTCGGCGAGTTCTAAGCGTCGATGATTGTCATCGCCTCGGCGCCTAAGCGAATGATGATGCGACTGGCTTGCCGGCCAGTCGCATCCGATGGCGTCGGGGATCGGGTCATCCTTTCTTCTTCTCGTCCTTCCAACCAAGCCAGTGTTAGAGTCATGTCATTCAAAGTGAGAAATTTGTCGGTCGCGATCTTGTTCGCGTTGGGAATGTTGGCCATGTCGGGATGCGGCCGGGGAGACCTGCCACCTTTGGGTCGGGTCGGCGGCACCGTGACGCTGGACGGCAAGCCGTTGGCGGGGGTGATCATCAACTTCAAACCCGACGTTGGCCGGATGGCGACCGCGACAACGGACAAGGACGGCAAGTACGAACTCGAGTACACCTATGGCAACTCGGGGTCGAAGGTCGGGCCGAGCACGGTGATGTTCGAATGGCCGCTCGGTGAATCGGGCCCGGCGATCCCGAAGAAGTACATCGGTCTCGAATCGGAGCTCAAGGTCGACGTGACCGAAGGGAAAAACGTCTTCGACTTCGCACTCGTTTCCCAGTGATCGGCTCGATTACCACGGCGTAAGTTTCGCGTACCACGGCGTAAGTTTCGTGATGAACCCGTCCTTTCGATTGTTGATGGTCATTGTCGTCTGGGGTGCGAAGCTGTGCTTTGCCGACGACGGCTTTCGGGTGTTGCCCTACATCCAAAACCCGGCGCCCAGCGCGATGACGATCAAGTGGTTTTCGCGAGATGCCAGCGAGGGGATCGTCACGCTGCGGGGCGAAGGGACGGAGGTCGTCGAGCGGTCGTCGCCGATGAAAGCCGAGGCGCTAAGGCACAATCCGTTCAAACCCGAACCGGGTGCTCCCCACCCGGAACCCCCTTACGCCCACCGGGTGCGGTTTGAGGGCTTGGTGCCGGGTAAGGAGTACCGGTATGAAGTGAAGCAAGGGGCGGCCGTTTACTCGGCGGCCTTTCGCACTGCCCCACCAGAGGATCAACCG
>JBEIRZ010000360.1:0-4595 GCA_040375695.1 Planctomycetaceae bacterium | reverse complement strand
CGGTCCTCCAGCGGATCGGCGAAGGTGCACCGGCCCAGGCCAACGTCGGCGACGAACTCGTCGTCCGCATCGTCCTGAAGTCGGATCGCGACCTCGAATACGTCCACCTCCGCGATCACCGCGGCAGCGGCACCGAGCCGGTGAACGTCCTCTCGGGTTACCGCTTCCAGGATGGCTTGGGGTATTACGAATCGACCCGCGATGCCGCGAGCCATTTCTTCATCGATTACCTCCGAGCCGGGACCTATGTCTTCGAATACTCCACCCGCGTGCAACTCCGCGGCGAATACCAAACCGGCATGGCGAGCATCGAATGCATGTACGCCCCCGAATTCCGCGGGCACAGCCAAAGCATCCCGCTCGTCGTGAAGGGGGATTGATGGCGATCGGCCGTTTCACGCGATCGACACTCGCATCGGTCTCGCTGGGGCTCGGGCTCCTTGCCCTCGCGCTATCGCCGCAAGCGTTCGCACAAGACGCTGTGGCCCCGCGCGACCGCAAGGACTCCGATCCTCCCGCCGCCCGCATCGACGATCGCCGCATCCGCGAAAGCAGCGGGCTGGCCCGTTCAAGTCGCGAGCCGGGCCTCTTTTGGACGCACAACGATTCCGGTGACGGGCCCGAACTCTTCGCCTTCGATACCCAAGGGAAGGTGACCGGAAGCTGCCGTCTTCGCGGGATCGACCCCGTCGATTGGGAAGACATGGCGCCGCTGGCCCAAGACGGCGTGAACCGCCTGATCGTCGCCGATGTCGGTGACAATAACGCCAAACGCAAAGCGGTGACGCTGATCTTCTTTGACGAACCGGACCCACGCGGCCAGAGCGATGTCGCCGATTACCACGTCATCACGCTCCGCTACCCCGACGGGCCCCGCGATTGCGAAGCGGTCATGGTCGACTCGGTATCTGGCGTCGTGACGCTCGTCAGCAAAACGTTCCTGCCAGGTGCCACGATCCACACCTGCGAGCTTCCCCCGCGCAAGCCCGGACGGGTCGTCGATGACACCCCACGCGAACTCCGCCGCGTCGGTGGGCTCCCCCTGTCCCTCGTCACCGGCATCGATCACGACCCCCAGAGCGGCGACGTCCTGGTGATCAATTACTTCCAACTCTTTCGTTTCCCCAAGCCACGCGACGACCGACCGTGGTGGCTGCAAACCCCTCGACCTGCGGACCTGCCGAGGTTCAAACAGATCGAAGCGGTCGCCGCCGACGCTGCCGGCTCCGCTTGGGTCACCTCCGAAGGGACACCTGCCCCCTTCGGCAAGGTCAACGAATCGGCATTCCCCCCGCAAGGGAACGAGCCACCCGCTACCAACCGATAAACGCTCGCAGCGGTGTCGGTTCGCCGCACCCCGCGCTCACCCCGTGACCCGCGCTCCAGCACCGCCATAAGCCAACAACATCCACCGCACACAGCCGCAAGCCCGATGATGCCGCAGAACCCCGCAGACGAATCCGAGTTCAACCCTCCCGACCCCAGCACCGCGATCGAGGTGGAACAGAAATTCCATCTCGATGACCCGCGGCGATTCGAATCCGCACTGAGGTCCGTCGGTGCGGCCGAAGCGCCGATCGAACAACATGCCGATACCTATTACCGGCACCCGGCCCGCGATTTCGCGCAAACTCGCGAGGCGCTTCGCATCCGCCGCCTGGTCACCCATCGCGGCCAATCGATCGCGCTGGTCACCTACAAAGGGCCCTACCTCCCAGGCGAGGTCAAGTCACGCCCCGAACTCGAATGGCGGATCGATGTCGGCGACGAAGGGGGACGCAACTTCGCCCAACTCCTCGGTCACCTCGGCTTCATCGAAGCGCTCACCGTCGCCAAATCACGCCGCCCCTTCACGCTCGATCGCGGCGGACGCTGCGTCGTCGTCTCGATCGATGATGCCGGGAGCCTAGGGTATTTCAGCGAGATCGAGACGATCGCCGAAAACGCCACCGTGGTCCCCGATTGCCAGCAAATTGTCGCATCGTTGGCGGCCGATCTGGGGCTCGATCGACCCGAACGACGTAGCTATTTAACGATGGCCCTCGCCACCCTGGGGCAAAACCGCGGGACTTAATGGGGGGTTGTTTTACCTTATTGGCGATTTTTTGGCTCCAAAAAGGTTTGACTCCGGTATTTACAAGCCCCTATACTGCGGCTGGAAACGTTTCCATTTTCCACGACCCTTTAAGGATCGAGAGAGAGATTATGATCGTACGTAAGTTGATGTTGTCGGCTATGGCCGTGTTGGCCGTCGCCGGTGCGACCGTTGTCGCCGAAGACCTGAAGCTCGAAGGGATCAAGTGCGTCGTCGCACCGCGTCCTGCCGACCCCAGCAAGTCGGCCGACTACAAGGGTGCCAAGGTCTATTTCTGCTGCGGTAACTGCGCTGGCAAGTTCGCCGGTGATTCGGCGAAGTTCGCGACCACCGCGAATGCCCAGTTGGTTGCTACCAAGCAGTTCGAGCAGAAGTCGTGCCCGCTGAGCGGCGGCCCGATCAAGGACGGCACCGAAGTGACCGTCGCTGGCGCTTCCGTCAAGTTCTGCTGCAACAATTGCCAAGGCAAGGTCAAGGCGGCCGACGAAAAGGCCCAACTCGACATGGTCTTCGGCGAGAAGGCATTCGAGAAGGCCGGCTTCGCCAAGGTTAAGCCGAAGTCCTGATCCGCATCGCGTGAGCGGCTTGTTGGCGGGGATCACGTGCCCCCGACGATTTCGCCACTGACGATCCGAACAACGGGCACGCGGCCTCATGGCCGAAGTGCCCGTTTTCTTTTTGTCCATCCTTCTGGCATATCACCACGGATCGCACCGACGGTCCGTCTCCCGCTGATTCGCGACCCGCGCCTCGGCATCGCTTTGGCCTCGCCGGGTTGATGATCCGGCACACCCATTCACGGAGGTGTTGATCCCTTTGGCACTAGCCCGACGCGTGAGCGAGGAGGCGCAACGCGTTACAAAACTGAGGCCCATCGGGGCCTTGCCGCTGAGCCAAAGTCACGGGCGATCTTACCCGTCACGGATCAAGCTAGGCTGGCTCGGACAGGATCGATCCTGTCTGCTGGTGTAAGTGCTTGCGGTGCATAGGTTTAGGGGTCTGTGTCTGTCGTGCCTGTCGGTTCGGTGCACCGGGTGTTGCAACGAGGGGCGATCGGTGCGACGATTGCGGCTCGCGAGGTTGCTTGGCGAAAGCCGCGCACCAATCGCAGTTGGCCAAGTGGTGGAATGGCAGACACAAGGGATTTAAAATCCCTCGGGGAGTAATCCCTGTGCGGGTTCGAGTCCCGCCTTGGCCACTGATGCCGGGCCGTTTCCCGGACCCCTTCGCTCTCTACCTCCCTTCCCTCCTGCCCACCTCGGGGAGCCTGCCGATGCCCGGACGCCGAATTGTCGGGACCGTTTTTTCGCGCCGTGATTTCGGCAAATGGTCGGCCCTCGCCGCCGCTGCCGCGACGCTCCCTCGCTGGACCCCACCCGCCTTGGCCCAAGGGGTTTCGTCGGAGTGGTTGACGATCGAATCGATCGAACGTGTCACGTTAAAAGTCCCCTTTCGGGAGATCCCCGAGCGGGCGATGGCGAAAGAGATCCCCCACTGGGCCTACCCCGAGGTCTTGCAGGTCAAGCTGAAGTCGGGCCAAGTCGGCTTCGGCGAGACGATGCTCTTCTACACCCATCTCGGCGGCGTCACCAGCGATGAAGACGTCGCCGCCGTTATCGGCAAGAACGCCGCCGAACTGATGTGGCGCGACGACTTGGGTGCCGGGTTGCAGATCGCACTTTTCGACGGCGTCGCCAAAACGCTCGGCGTCCCCGTCCACGCGCTGCTGGGGACAAAGCGTTATGCCGAGACGCCGCTGTCATGGTGGAACATCGACACCTCGCCCGAGGACATGGCGGCCGAATGCAAATTGGCCTACGAGCAGGGTTATCTCGCCTACAAGACGAAGGGCCGACCTTGGTTCGACCTCTGGGCCCAAATGGAACAGGCGACGAAGGTCGTCCCCGATAAGTTCAAGATCGACATGGATTTCAACGACACGCTGCTGGACGCCGATCGCGGGATCGAGATCTTGAAGCAGTTCGAACATTATCCGCAGGTCGACATTTGGGAGACGCCGATCCCGCAAGCGGACTTGGCAGGCAACCGCCGGATCGTTGACGCGATGAAGGCCAAGGTCGCGATGCATTACGGCAGGCCCGAGCCGTTTGACGTTTTTCGCGAGCAGGCCTGCGACGGCTTTGTCGTCGGTGGCGGGGCGACGCGGCTGATGGAAACGAACGCGGTTTGCGCCGAGGCCGGGTTGCCGTTCTGGTTGCAATTGACCGGGACAGGGATCACCGCCGCCTGGTCGCTCCATTTCGGCGGCGTGTTGTCGCAAGCAACTTGGCCGGCGGTGAATTGTCATCAGCTTTATACGCACACGCTGCTGACCAAGCCGATCGTCGTCAAGGACGGCAAGGCGACGGTCCCCGACGCCCCGGGGCTGGGCTTCGAGCTCGATCGCGACGCGCTCGAAAAATTCCGGACCGACAAACCCGCGTCGCGGCCTGACCCGCCGCGGATGACCGAAACGACGTGGCCCGACGGACGCCGCATG
>JBEIRZ010000661.1:0-1458 GCA_040375695.1 Planctomycetaceae bacterium | reverse complement strand
GGCCAAAAGGGGGTCCCGCGGGTCGCCAGGCCGGATCCGCGACAAGTATTCCAGCGGGACAAAGGTCGGAAAATCACGCTCCGCACGGGCGATTTTCCCGCCCAAAAGCCCGCTCGCAGAATCATCCCTGCCCGAATCGTCCCCGCCCCAATCATCCGTTTCCGGGCCTAAGCCCAGCCGGCGTCGCAATTCCGCGGTGCTGCGGATCGCCCGCCGCATCGCTTCCTGCCAAGGAACGGGGGTCAATGCCAAAGCGGCGCGGACAAGGTCCGGATCGGTCGTTAGAATTTCGGCCAAAGCAAATGCTCCCCCAATTCATTCACCCCTATCCGCAGACGGAGTCGAGTTCCCAGTGGCAACGTACAATACCAGCGATTTTCGCAAAGGCCTCAAAGTTCAGATCGACGGTGAACCCTATTTGATGGTCGAAATGAACTTCGTCAAACCGGGTAAGGGCAACGCGCTTTACAAATGCAGGATGCGGAACCTGATCCGCGGCACCACCCTCGATCGAACCTACAAAGGGGGCGACCAATTGGAAAGTGCCGACGTCGAACAAACCGATGTCCAGTACCTCTACCGCCAAGGCGAAGCCTACGTCTTCATGGATAGCGAGACGTTCGAACAGTACGAAGTCGCCGCCGAAGTCGCCGGCGACGCTTGGAAATACCTCAAGGACGGCATGACCTGCTCGCTGACCCTCTTCAACCAACAGCCGATCATCCTTGAACCGCCAACCCACGTCGAGCTCGAGGTGATCGATTGCCAACCCGGGACCAAGGGTGACACCGCGACCAACGTCACCAAACCGGCCAAGGTCGAAACCGGTGCCGAATTCACCGTCCCCGGTTTCATCAAGATCGGCAACGTGCTCAAAATCGACACCCGCGAAGGGATCTATGTCGAACGGGTCAACAACTGATCCCTGTGAACAGTCCCTTCGGGTGAACCCGTTAGGCGACCGTCGCGAAACCCGCCGCGAATTGTCGCGGCTTTTCTGCCCCGCGCGGGCTCTCGCACCTTGCTCGGGCTGTAAAATGACTCGTCCCTTTCCGCCGCGTCGCCAGTCGACCGGCGGAGGCCTTTTTCGGTACCGGCCATCATCCCCATGCGACCGGCCCGACCTTGGCACCTCACCCGCCTCCCTCTCCCTCCGGTGGACGTTATGTGTTTCACGTGCGGCATCCGACCCGCGTCTAGCTTTGCATTGCTAAGATCCGCCTGCTTGCTGTGGGCCCTCGCCGCGGCCGCCGCGCCCTATCAGGCCATCGCGCAAGACAAAGACATCACCGAGGCGGATCCCGAAGCCGCGAAGACGGCCGAATCGCACTGGATCGATAACACACGCCAAGTGACCTTCGGCGGGCTGCGTGCCGGTGAAGGTTACTTCAGCGGCGATGGCCAAGAGATGGTTTTTCAGTCCGAACGTGACCCCGCCAATCCGTTCTACCAAATCTT
>JBEIRZ010000226.1:0-7126 GCA_040375695.1 Planctomycetaceae bacterium | reverse complement strand
GATCCCGATTGGGTCTTGTCCGCTACCCCCTTGGCCGGGGTCGACGTTTCCGAATCAGATGCCGACTTCATCGAGGATTTGATCACCGCCGGGCCGCCTGGCGGAGGAAGCGGCGTTTGGGGGCCGGTCGACGCCGACTCACCCATCGTTGACCCGCTGCCTCCGACCCCAACCCCCGACGCGCCGCTCACCAAAGTCTGACCCGCCTTGGCGCTCGCCCAATACCGAGGGTCTCCCGACTTAGGGTCGATCACCCCGACGCCAACCTGCTTGGCCAAGACCATCGGGGTCGAGTTGTATCGGTACCGCTCGACGCCATCGATCAGGATCTCTTCGACTTGCCGATGGGTGTTGGCATGGTCGCCGGTGATGCCGATCGCCGAAGCGACCGAGGCGGTCTGGGCTTGGATCGCACCGACGGCCGATTTGCCGATTTCGGTTTCCGTCGCGGTGTAAGGGACGCCGACTGCGGCGGTGAGCAATGCCGCGGTGTGGGACATACGCATGATGGAGTCTGCCGCCGGGATCGCCGACGGTTGGCCGGATTGCGAGGGGATTTTGCCCGATCCGGGGGCACTTCTGACGACTCCTTCCGCCGATCACTCGATATCGTCCAGCGGCCCGAGAAAACTTGGGGAATTCCCCCATCCCCCCTAACTCCGCTACGACCGTCAAAACCGGCGTGGTGGACTTCTTCCCCCGGCGTTATAGTTGCTCGTAATCGGCGAACCGCTTCGCCGCACGTCAAACGTAGGAATGTCCGAAGAAAACCCCAGGGATCGCGCCACCGATGTCCACCGAGGCACCTAAACTCAGCCCCGTCGAATCGATCAAGCAAGCCAGCCAATACCTCCGCGGTACGATCGGCGATGAACTCCGCGACCCGGTCGATCATTTCGATAAAGACAACATCCAACTCCTCAAGTTCCACGGGACCTACCAACAGGACAACCGGGACTCCCGCGCCTCGGCAAAGGAAGAAGGTGGCGGCAAGGCATTCTCGATGATGCTCCGCTGCCGTATCCCCGGCGGGATCCTTTCCAGCGATCAGTTCGTCGCCCACCTCGACCTCTGCGACACCATCGGCAACGCGACGATGAAACTGACGACCCGCCAGACGATCCAGTTGCACGGCATCCTGAAAGAAAACCTTAAGCTGACGATCGCGCGAATCAACGAGATCGGTTTGTCGACCCTGGCCGCCTGTGGCGACGTCAATCGCAACGTGATGTTCTGCCCACGCAAGACGACCAACCCCGTCCATCACCAATTGCAAAAGATGGGCTACGAAATCACCTATGCCCTCGCCCCCAAAACCAAGGCCTATCACGAGCTCTGGTTGACCGACGAATCCGGCGAGAAGACGCTCGTTGGCGGCGAAAGCCAGCGTGACGAGGTCGAACCGCTCTACGGACCGACCTACCTGCCGCGCAAATTCAAAATGGCGATCGGCCTCCCCGAGGACAATTGCGTTGACCTCTACACCCAAGACATCGGCCTCCTCGCGATCCATCGCGATGGCCAAGTGATCGGTTACAACGTGATCGTCGGCGGCGGCATGGGGACCACCCCCAGCGCCGCGAAGACCCACCCGCTCCTCGGCAAACGGATGGCCTTCGCGAAACCCGACCAAGTCGTCGATGTCTGCAAGGCGATCCTGATGGTCCAACGCGACCACGGCAACCGCGAAGACCGCAAGGTCGCGAGGATGAAGTACCTCGTCGAAAAATGGGGGATCGAAAAGTTCCGCAAGGCGGTCGAGGAATACTTCGGCGGACCCCTCGCCGATCGCACCCCCGAAGACGTCCACGGCTTCGATGACCACATCGGTTGGCAGGAGCAAGGGGATGGCCTCTGGTCCTACGGGCTGAACATCGAGAACGGCCGGCTCTATGACAACGAACGCCACCAATTGAAGGCCGGCCTGCGCGCCGTCTGCGAAAAGTTCAACCCCGAGATCCGGTTGACTTCGCACCAAAGCGTCATCTTCTGCGACATCAAACCCGAAGACCGCGACGCCCTGTTGCAAACGCTCCGCGATCACAAAGTTCCCCTCTCGGAAGATTTCTCCGAGGTCCGGCGATGGTCGATGGCTTGCGTGGCGCTCCCCACCTGCGGGTTGGCGATCACTGAAAGCGAACGGGCCCTGCCGGGGATCATCGACCAGCTCGAGGCCCCGTTAGCAAAACTCGGGTTGCAGCGTGAACGCTTCACCATCCGGATGACCGGTTGCCCCAACGGCTGTGCACGCCCCTACAACGCCGACATCGGGATCGTCGGCAAGGCGAAGGGCAAATACACGCTCTTCTGCGGCGGCGCGCTGCTAGGAAATCGCCTCTCGTACATCTATAAGGACATGGTCCCGCACGAGACGATCGGCCAAGAAATCGTCGGCGTCTTCGCCGCCTTCAAAGCGAACCGTCGACCGGGCGAAACCCTCGGCGGCTTCTGCGACCGCGTCGGCCGCGACGAATTAGAATCGCTCGTGAGCGCCGCCCCCAAGCCGTAACGCTGTCTAGTTATCGAGGCGATCGCCTCGCGAAGCACCGGCCCCGAATGATGGGGCCGGTCTGTAGAAACCACTTTTCATCACGCCCTTACCCAATACCCGCTCATGAAACTGGCCAAGTTCATCGCGTCGCAAACCGATTCAGCCGACATCCCTGGGGTGGGCATCGTTGTCGATAATGACCTCATCCCGATCGACCTGGCCGCGGGCGGTTTCGAAACCCTCGCCGACTTACTCTTCTCACCGACCCCCGCCGCAACCGCCCAGTCGCTTCCCAAAGACGCCCCCATCTCGCTCGATGCCGTCCGCTGGTTGCCGCCGATCGATCATCAGGAGGTCTGGGCCGCGGGCGTGACCTACAAACGTAGCCAAACCGCTCGGATGGAAGAATCCGAAGCCGCCGCATCGTGCTACGATCGCGTCTACACCGCCGCACGCCCCGAACTCTTTTTCAAAGCGACCCCGGGCCGCGTCCGTGGACATCGCCAACCCCTGCGTATCCGCCGCGACTCCCACTGGAACGTTCCCGAACCCGAAATCACCCTCGTCCTGACGCCAAAACTCAAGATCATCGGCCTCTGTGTCGGCAATGACATGAGCTCACGCGACATCGAAGGCGACAACCCGCTCTACCTCCCCCAAGCCAAATGCTATGACGCCTGCGCGGGGCTCGGACCCTGGATTTCGCTGCTCGATCCCCTCCCCCCCGCCGATCAGATAGGCGTAGAACTCCAAATCGTCCGTGGCAGTGACACCGTCTACTCGGGCAACACCAGCGCCGCGGCAATGGCCCGCGGTTTCGAGGACCTCGTGAGCTGGCTCGGGCGTGAGAACCATTTCCCCAACGGCGCCTTCCTGATGACCGGCACCGGGATCGTCCCCGACAGCGACTTCACCCTCCAACCCGGCGACATGGTCCATATCCGCATCGACCATGTCGGCACGCTGATCAACCCCATCATCCGGGCCTCCGCACCGCTGGCCTAAAGCGTCGGCTCATGCGTTTCGACCTTTCCAAATCGTGGCGTGATCGCGCCGCCGCCGTCATCCCCGGCGGGGCTCACGCCCAAGCGAAAGCCGATTCCGAATACCCCCAATTCTCTCCCGGTTTCATCGTTCGCGGCGAAGGGTGCCGCGTCTGGGACGTCGACGGCAACGAGTTCATCGAATTTTCTTCCGGTAACCGATCGGTGTCGCTCGGACACGCCTTCCCTCCGATCGTCGATGCCGTCATCGCGGAGCTTGCCAAAGGGGTCAACTTCACCCGCCCGATGCCGATCGAGGTGATCGCCGCCGAAGAGCTGCTCGATGCGGTCCCGATGAGCGACATGGTGAAGTTCTGCAAAAACGGCTCCGACGCGACCTCGGCGGCCGTGCGACTCGCCCGCGCCGCTACCGGGCGCGACGTCATCGCCTATTGCCAAGATCACCCTTTCTTTTCGTTCGACGATTGGTTTGTCACCACCACGTCGCTGTGCCGCGGTATCCCCGCCGAAGTGAATCGCTGGTCGCGCCCTTTCCGTTTCAATGACATCGCCTCCTTGAATCAAGCCTTCACCGACCACCCCGGCGACGTCGCCGCGGTGATCCTCGAACCCGCCCGCCACGACGAGCCCCAACCCGGATTCCTCGATCAAGTCCGCGACCTCTGCGATCGACACGGCGCCGTCTTGATCTTTGACGAACTGATCACCGGTTTTCGCTGGCACCGCGGGGGTGGCCAATCCGTCTATGGCGTCCGCCCCGACCTGTCGTGCTGGGGCAAATGCATGGCCAACGGCTTTTCGGTCTCGGCCCTCTCCGGGACTCGTGACCTGATGCGGCTGGGGGGCACCGCCGATTCGCCCCCCGAAGTCTTCCTCCTCTCCACGACCCACGGCGCCGAACCGCATGCCCTCGCCGCGGCCATCGCGACGATGCGTTTTTATCGCGAACACCCCGTCATCGAAACGCTGACCGCGCTAGGCCAAAGGCTTCGCGCCGGTTGCGACGCCGCGATCCGCTCGCATGGGCTCGAACGACATTTCCAAATCATCGGCAGGCCCTGTTGCCTCAGCTACATCGCTCGCGATGCCGATGGCGCGCCATCGCACGTGATGCGGGCCCTTTTCTTGCAGGAGACGATCCGCCGCGGCGTCCTTGCCAGCTCCTTGGTCGTCAATTATTCGCACACCTATGCTGACATTGACAACACGGTCGCGGCGATCGATGGTGCGCTCGAAGTCTATCGCCAAGCGATCGATTCCGACCCGAGCCGCTTCCTGATCGGAGCACCTCCCCAGCCGGTCTATCGCCGCTCTTGACCCGCCTCACTGCCAATCACCAAGTGATACCTTTCGCCATGTCTAAAAAATGGCGCGAGCATTCGAGTGTTGGACACTATGAATACCAGTCAGTAGCCAAAGATCTATTTTTCTACGATGCAACTTCCGTCTTTCTTGATTGCTTAGCGTGACCCGCTCAGGTAACTTGCTTCGCAGGATCTGATTCACTGCCCGGAGATAGGTCACATGGCGGGCCAATTCTTGACGCGAAAGCGAAACGAAGCGAGCCAAGAGTGGTGGATGATCGAGCCCATAAAAACCGCCGGATTCCTTAGAAAATCGAGGTGGCGGGGTTTTTTGACCCCGCTACGGCGGTGAGCTTAACGCCGACCGGTTTGGGCCTCGGTGGCCAGAAGGATTCCGCGGCGAACGGCTATCATTAATGAATTAACGGAGACTTATCCATGCGCCGACCGATTCAAGCATTCATTTTCTCGACCGCGATCACTTGCGGCGCGGTTGCCTTTTCGGGCGATTGGTTTCAATTCAGGGGCCCTAACGGAAATGGGCTCAGCAGTGAAGCCGCGTTGCCGACAACGTGGGAACCTGAAAAAAATATTCTCTGGCAAGCGTCGATCCCCGGCGAAGGCTGGTCCGCACCGGTCGTTACTGGCGGCAAGGTGATCGTGACGACTGCGATCTCGGAAGGGACGAAGTCTCCCGATTCGGTACACCAGTGGCAGGTCATTTGCCTCGACGAAAAAACCGGCCAGCCGCTTTGGTCCAGGACGCCCAAGACGGCGAAACCGACCATCCGAACTCATCGCGACAATACATACGCTTCCGAAACGCCGGTCACCGATGGCAAGTATGTCGTCGCTTATTTCGGTATGACAGGCATGTATTGCTTTGACTTGGATGGTAACGAAGTTTGGTCAAAAGATCTTGGTTCCTATAAGATGCGGAACGATTGGGGGACTTCGAGTTCGCCAGTGATTGTCGATGGACTCGTCATTTTGCAAGTTGATAACGAGCAATCTTCATTCATTGTGGCGATGGATATCGCCACCGGCAACGAGAAGTGGCGGAAAACACGTGACGAACCATCCAATTGGGGTACGCCGCTCCTATGGAAAAATGCCAAGCGCACGGAACTGATTACCGCGGGCAGCAAGATCCGTTCTTATGACCCGACAAACGGCGAACTTCTGTGGGAATTGAACTTTGGCCGTTCGGGCGTCAACTCGTCTCCTGCTGGAGATGACCAGATGTTGATCGTCGGTCACGTGGGCCGAGACGGTGGCGGGATGTTCGCCGTGCGTTCTGGCGCGACCGGTGACATCAGCTTAAAGGACGGTGAAACATCGAACGCGTTCGTAGCTTGGTCGTCGAACACTGACGGACCTGGTCGGTCGTCTCCGTTGTTGTACCAGGGTTATGTCTATTTACTAGGCAAACGCGACGGCGTTGTGACATGTTTGGATGCCAAAACGGGCAAGACGGCCTATGTGACTCGATTGCCCCAAGGTGGAGCTTTCTGGGCATCGCCATGGGCTCATGACGGCAAAATTTTCTGCCCAGATTCTGACGGCAACACGTTCGTTTTAGAATCGGGTGCGGAGTTCAAACTCGTCACGACCAATCGTTTACCAAACGAGGGTGGTGATCGCTATTGGGCAACGTCAGCGCTCGCCAATGGTTCGATCTTTGTTAGGTCGACTTCCAAACTGTACGCGATCGGCGGAAAGTGATCTTTTGGCCGATTGTTGACGGCGAGGGTTGCAATCATTTTTTGAAGACGTTTCGGAAGGAAGCCGTCGTCACACCATGCGATGAATTTGGAAACGTCGTCTTTTGCGCGACGCGAGGAGAGAGTCCTGATGCAATAGTCGCCCGTTCGTGTGTCGAAGAAAATTTTATTCGGAGAGTTGGACTAGCGCGATCGCGTCGCCACCGCGGAGGTGCTCCCTCGCCAGCGGCGCTGCGTCACTTTGGACGACACCTTCTGTCGGTCGAATGATTCGCCCTTACCGCGAGACCGGCCGCGACCGCGTCTACTTCGTTACAATATGCCTGCAGGGACGCGCGAGTGTCGCTCCATCTCATCGAATCGACGACGTCCACAAGGGCGTTGACCGGTTCGAAGGGAGGTGGGCATCCCTTGATACTGCGATGGCGGAATACTGCGATGACAGGGATCGAGACGCGACCGGCGGGCCGCCGCGGGTTAAAGAACTGGCCACCGCGTATCGGCGTCGCTTAGCATTTCCCCCTCCCCACCCTCTCCAACTCGAAAAGGCGTATTGCTGTGAAACGTACTCGGCCTCTCCACCTGATGACCTTATCGCTCGCG
>JBEIRZ010000580.1:0-2210 GCA_040375695.1 Planctomycetaceae bacterium | reverse complement strand
CGAGCGTTCCGACCTGCAAAAAATCGCGTCGGGTGATCCCGTTGCACTGGTGCGATTGACCACGTCCGATCAAATTCAACATCGCGGGCGACCGTTGGGCGGGGAAGGGAAGGAAAATCGCGGCCGAAGCAGGCCAGTGGGCGCTGGGGCGAACGTTTTCGAGAATCGTCCGAAATGCCGATCGCCGATGGCCCGCCACACTTCCAAAGTATAGTCTGTCTTGGGGGCGATCGGCCACCATCGGACCGTCGTTCTGGTAGGATTCAGACCGATAACGGCGATTCGGGATAACCGACCGATCGACGGGAAAACGGTCGGGCCGTTTTCGCCGGTCGGCTGATCAAAGCCGCTGTTTATTGGTGGCGAATCACCGAGTCGAAGACTTTCTTTTCATCAGTGTCAGCAGGAGTTGGTCGAGTGCCCATTTCGGAATCAGACCCTCGCGTCTTTTTCGCTTCGGAGCGGACGTTGCTCGCGTGGGTGCGGACCGGGATCGCGATCATCGGCGTGGGGTTGGTCGTCTCCAGGTTTGGGCTTTTTTTGCACTTCGCCGGCGCGTCGCGTGGCGAAACCGCAGGGATCGACCAGCAGAGCGTTGTCACGTCAGGTGTGCTCGGGGTGATCTTTGTCCTGGTCGGTTCGGCGGCGATTTTGGTCTCGGCGATCCAGCACCATCGGTTCTTAAGGACGCTCCGCGGCCCGGACTTGCCCCCGGCCTATTCCCGACTGGTTTCGGTCGTCTTAGCGCTGCTCGTTTCGGCGCTGGGGATCGCGCTGGCTGTGTACCTGTTGGCGACGCAGCCGCGACTCGACCCGGAGCGGGGTACCCTCGAATCGGGGAGCCTCGAATCGGGGAGCAGGCGTGTGGCATCGCCGGCCGCGTTGGTCGAGATCAGTCGGCCGCTTGGCCGGGTGCCCCGAAGCGTTTAGCGAGTTCTCTCCCTTTCGGCCAGATCTGGAGGATCACCCCTTCGTTTTCGCCGTCACCAAGCGGGTACGAGGCGGCGATGCGGAGGTTGACCGCTTTGAGAACACCGACGTGCCGCGCTTCGGCCCGCTCTTCAACCCATTTAGGCCCCTTGATGATCAGCATGCGATCGAGCGATTCCCAGTGCGGTTCGACCCATTCGCAAAGTTTTCGGAGCGAACCGACGGCGCGGCTGACGAGCGTCGAAAAGCGGAAATCTTCGAGCAGCTCCTCGCCCCGCGCCGAGTAGACGGCGATCGGCAGGTTCAGGTCGCTGACCATTTCGTCGAGCACCTTGGCACGCTTGCCGACCGATTCGGCCAGTGATACGCGGATGTCGGGACGGAGGATCGCCAGCGGTATCCCCGGGACCCCTCCGCCGCTCCCCAAGTCCAAGACGTCCTCGTCGGTCGCGATCAGTTTCGACAATTGCAGGCAATCGCGCAGGTCGCGTTCGACGAAAAGGCCCCATGTGGTGTGGCGGGTGAGGTTGATGCTCTCGTTCAGCGTCCAGACGAGCCTGACGTACGCCTCGATCCGTTCCGCCTGGGCGGCATCCAACTCGTAACCGTTCTTTTGGAGGGCCGCGGAGAACTCGGGGTCGATCATGTTGGGGACTTCGTTTCGATTCGTGATGGCTGGTCGGTCCGATCGATGATGGCCGACCGTCTGGGGGAAGGATCTGCCCGCAGCCTAACCGATGCGGGGCAAACGATTCAGGGGGTGGCGGGGGCCAAATCTTCGACGGGCCGCATCCGACCCGACTGGCGGCTCGCCAGCACCTCATCGAGTTCCCGTTTGATCAACGACCCCCACAACTCGTAACCCGTCGGGTTTTGGTGGAGGCGATCGTCGAGGAAATAGTCGGCGATCGGTTTGCGATCGGGAGTGAGGTAGTAATCGTTCGTCTCGACAAGGAAGACGCCCGGCTCGGTGAGGGCGATTTCTCGCAGGACGAAATTCGCTTTCCGGATTTGGGGATAAGCCGCGAACCGGGACTCGGTCGGGGTGATTTCCACGATCAGCACCGGGGCATCGGGTTGGTGTTTTTTCGAGACGTCGACGATGTGTCGGACGAGCCGATCGAGCTCCTCCAAGGGGGTGTCGGCCGGCTTGCCGACGATGTCGTTAGCGACAAAGACGACGGCCGCGGCGTACTTGTGCGGGGTGATCAGCCGCTGGGCAAAAACGGCCAGATCGCTGTACCTAGCCCCGCCATAACCGCGATTGATCCCGCGGTAGG
>JBEIRZ010000455.1:0-3450 GCA_040375695.1 Planctomycetaceae bacterium | reverse complement strand
CGGCTTGGGTGGCGGGTTGGCGATGGGGTTGGCGTTTTACGCCTTCCGCAACCTGGGGGCCGAAGCTTCGCATGAGATAGCGCGCGAAACACTGAGCGATCACCGATCGCGATCGTGGCGGGATGGTTTGGCCGCGTCGCTGATCGGCGGGGGGCTCCCGATTTGGTTCGCCGCTAGCCGTTCGATCCGAAACGGCATACGCGGCTGGGCCGAGCAGCACGGGTTTGAGTCCGAAGTATTGCCTTACCTCGTCTGGCCCTCGGTCGTCGGCTGCATCCCGGACCTGTTGCTCTTGGCGGCGATCGCGGTCGCGATGCGTCGGTATTTGCGAGGGCGATCGGAATCACCGATCCCAGACGGCCTGATCGCGGCGATCTTGGGGCTGTTCGTCTTGCTCGGTTATGCGGTGACGCTGCGGTGGCCGATGACGGTCAACAAATGGGTGTTGATCACGGCCTACACCACCGCGATCGTTGCCAGCCTGCTGGCCTATCGAACGCTTTGGCGGAGGCGGGCTGTTTGATCGGTCGGCCATGGGGACCGATCCGCGGCCGCATGTGACCGATTGATCGCGTCGGGCATTTAGGCCGAGCCTCGCGGCCATTGGTATTGGTCGATCGCCGCGTCGGTGAACTGAACGCTGTACCCCGGTGCTTCGGGGGGCATGTAGCGTCCGTTTTTCATGATTACCGGTTCGTAAACGTGTTCGTGCAGGTGATCCGAATATTCGGCGACGCGGTTCTCTTGGGTCGCCGAGACGCAGACGTAATCGATCATGCTTAGGTGTTGCACGTATTCGCACAGCCCGACGCCGCCGGCATGGGGGCAGACGGGGATCCCGAAACGTTCGGCGAGCAGGATCACCGCCAAGACCTCGTTCACGCCACCCAAGCGGCAACTGTCGAGTTGGCAAACCTGCAGCGCATCGGCCTGCATGAACTGTTTGAACATGATCCGGTTGTGGCACATCTCACCGGTAGCGACGCGGATCGGCGCGATCGCGCGGGCGATCGCTTGGTGCCCGAGGATATCGTCGGGGTGGGTCGGTTCTTCGACGAACCACGGGTTGAATTTTGCCAATTCGCCGACCCACGCGATCGCTTGCGGGACGTCCCAGACCTGATTGGCGTCGATCATCATGTGTGCGTCGGGTCCCATTTCGTCGCGGAGGACGCGGCAGCGCCGAAGGTCATCTTGGAGGTCGCGGCCGACCTTGATCTTGAAGTGCGACCAACCGCGTTGCTTGAGGTCGCGGCACTTTTCGCGGAGCGCCTCGTCGCTGTAGCCGAGCCAACCGGCGGAGGTGGTGTAGCTGGGGTAACCGGCGGCGACGAGTTCCTCGACTCGCGCTGGTTTGGTCGCCTCTCGGCGGCGAAGGATTTCGATCGCTTGGCTGGGGGTGATCGCGTCGGTGAGGTAACGGAAATCGACGCAATCGACGAACTGTTCGGGGGACATCTCGCAGACCAATCGCCAGACCGGCTTCCCTTTCGACCGGGCCCACAAATCCCAAACGGCATTGATCACCGCGGCGGCGGCTAAGTGCAGGACCCCTTTCTCGGGGCCGACCCAGCGGAGCTGAGAATCGGCGGTCAGCTTGCGATACAGGTCGACCGGCCGGGCCATCAAGGCATCGAGCGGTTGGTCGACGAGCAGCGAGGCGAGCGAGATGATCGCTTGGACGCAAAGTTCGTTCCCCCGCCCGATGGTGAACGTCATCCCGTACCCCGAAAGCTGGGGCGAATTCGTCCGCAGGACGACGTAGGCGGCCGAGTAATCGGGGTCGGGGTTCATCGCGTCCGAGCCGTCGAGATGGAGCGATGTGGGGAACCGCAAATCATAGGTGTCGAATTCGGTGATCTTCAGCGGTGCGGGCATCGAGACGTTGGGGGTTGAAGTGTGGGGGTGAAGGTCTTGCTGGTGGAGCGGACACGCGGCGACGATGGTCCAAAGGCGACGATCCGGTGATGACGATCAGTTGGTAACGATCAGTTGGTGACGATCAGTTAGTGTCGATCAGGCGAGGAGGTTTTGCATCACCCGGCCATGGACGTCGGTCAGTCGGAAGTCGCGTCCTTGGTAGCGGTAAGTCAGCCGCTGGTGATCGAAACCGAGGGAATGCAACATGGTCGCGTGCAGGTCGTGGATGTGGATCGGGTCGGCGACGATGTTGTACCCGTAATCGTCCGTTTCGCCGATGACCGCGCCGGGTTTGAACCCGCCGCCGGCCAGCCACATCGAAAAGCAGCGGCCGTGATGGTCGCGGCCGTAATCGTCTTGCAGCGACCCTTGGCTGTAGACGGTCCGTCCGAATTCGCCACCCCAGATGACGAGGGTGTCATCGAGCAAGCCGAGGCGTTTGAGATCGGCGACCAGGGCGGCTTGTGGCTGGTCGATGTCGCGGCACTGTTTGGGGATGTTCGACGGGAGGTTGCCGTGGTTGTCCCAGCCGCGGTGATAGAGCTGGACGAATCGCACGCCACGCTCGACCATCCTGCGGGCGAGGAGGCAATTGGCGGCGTAGGTCCCGGGCTTTTTCGAATCGGGGCCGTACATCTCGAAGACCGATTCGGGCTCATCCTTGAGGTCGGTCAGCTCGGGGACGGAGGCTTGCATGCGGAAGGCCATTTCGTACTGCGCGATCCGCGTGCCGATTTCGGGGTCGCCGTCCTGTTGTTGCTGGAGTTCGTTCAGCTTGGCGAGTTGATCGAGCATGTCGCGGCGGAGCGACCGGTCGATCCCGGCGGGGTCGTTGAGGTAGAGGACCGGTTCGGAACCACTGCGGAGCTTGACCCCTTGGTGGCTCGACGGCAAAAAGCCGCTCCCCCAGAGCCGATCGAGCAGCCCTTGGTTGGCGTCGCTGCCGGTGCCGTGCGAGATCATCACGACGAAGGCTGGCAATTCATCCGCTTCGCTGCCTAGGCCATAGCTGAGCCATGCCCCCAGTGACGGGCGGCCGGGTTGTTGGGAACCGGTTTGCATGAAGGTGATCGCGGGGTCGTGATTGATCGCCTCGGTGTGCATCGACCGGATGATGCAAAGGTCGTCGACCGCCTTCGCGGTGTGCGGCAGCAGTTCGCTGAACCAGGCCCCTTGCGAGCCGGCTTGGTGGAAGGCGAATTTCGGGGCGACGACAGGAAAACTCTTTTGCCCTGAAGTCATCCCGGTCAGCCGCTGGCCTTGTCGGATGCTGTCCGGCAGTTCGCTGCCGTGAAGCTCTTTCAGCCGCGGCTTGTAATCCATCAGTTCCAAATGGGACGGGCCGCCGGATTGGAAGAGGTAGATCACCCGTTTCGCTTTGGGTGCGAAGTGCGGCGGTTTTGTGGCCGCGTTTGCCGGCGCCGCCGTGCCGCCATCGAGCGACGCGAGGGCCGCGGCTCCCAGGAGCGAATTGCGAAAGAATTGCCGCCGCGAAGCGAATTCGCCGGGGCCGATGAAGGGTTTTGGGTG
>JBEIRZ010000657.1:0-1492 GCA_040375695.1 Planctomycetaceae bacterium | reverse complement strand
GGGGAAAAAAGGCGATTACTCAATTGGGCTCCAGGCGACGATCCGACTCGGTCAGCCGGCAGGGGCTGCAGTGAATCATAGTCGGATCGGACGATTTTCCTAGGGCGATTCGGACCGCTAGGCCCCTGCGGCCCACAGAAAAACCGGTGTTATTACTACAAATGTAGTCATTCAATACCCTACCCCGGTCGCATCCGGCCTGCGGCTTCAGTAGATTGCCATAGATTACAGGGGAGCATTGCCCCGCCGTCATTTGATCGTTAACTCGACCCTTCAAGACAAGGAGTCGCCCATCATGTCGGAACCGATCACCAAGTTGCAGGAAATCTATGGCGGGCCGGAGGTGCGGGGGTTGGGGTGCAGCGGGTGGTTACGATGACCCAGTGGGATGCCGAAGGGTATTTGAAATTCGAGACCGAGCGAACGCGCGGGGCATCGGATTTATTGACAAACATTCGGATCGAATCGCCCCGCAATGTCGTTGATCTGGGGTGTGGTCCTGGCAACAGCACGGCGCTGCTTTGGCAACGTTGGCCCGGGGCGCGGGTCATCGGGATCGACAGTTCGCCAGAGATGATCGGGGCCGCCAGACGAGCGCATCCCGATCGCGAGTGGCGATGTGACGACATCGCGTCGTATGCCCCGCCAGAGGGAGTCGATGTCCTTTTTTCGAATGCTGCGATTCATTGGCTTCCGAACCACCGCGAATTGGTCCGTCGGTTGCTCGGCCATGTCGCGCCGGGAGGGGTGTTGGCGTTCCAAATCCCGAGCCGCACCTTCCCGCGGGTCCGCGAGTTGATTTTCGAGATCTCACGCTGGCCGCAATGGGATGAGCGGATGGCGGGGGCACGATCGGCACTGACGATGGAATCACCAGAGTTCTATTACGACGTGCTCGCGGCCGACGCCAAATCGCTCGACATTTGGGAGACGGAATACATCCACGTCATGGACACGGCTTCGTCGATTGTCGACTGGGTCGCGGGGACGGGCTTGAGACCCTTCGTCGCGAAGCTCGAAACGCAAGGCGAACGGCTCGTGTTTTTCAAAGAGCTGTATCGTCGCGTGATGAGCGAATACCCCGAGCGAGCGGATGGCAAGGTGCTGTTCCCTTTCCGCCGTACGTTCGTCGTCGCCTATCGTTGAGTCATTTAAGCGAGATCGGTTCGGCGATGCTTAAGGCTGTTCGGTCAGCTCGATGGGGGCGGGCGGATCGAACTTCCAGACCGGCGGTTTCCCTTTGCGTTGTTGTTCGAGCCATGCCAGCCCCGCGGGGAAGACGATTTCGTGACCGCCTTGAAAGATAGTGACTTTGGCGGAGTTGGAGACGCGACGAAAGAGGGGGCGTCTTTTGCCAAAGGTGGGATCTTTGATCGATTGCCGCCAGGTGGCAGCGAGTTCGGGGCTCGATTCGAACGCCGCGATGTCATCTTCGGAGAGGCGATCGGATTCATCGGCGACGGCGTTGAAGGCGCGGAGGGTGTGACCGACG
>JBEIRZ010000105.1:0-13491 GCA_040375695.1 Planctomycetaceae bacterium | reverse complement strand
CTTCGTACTCTTCCCTGACGCTGCGGATCTCTTCCAACAGCTCGACCGCCGCCCGCGTCCATACGCCCCACTGGCCGAGCAACCCGCCGACGATCCACCGCCGACCACGACCGAAATCCAGCGGCGTCAACAGGTCCGCGATGATGTTGTCGTCGTTCCCCGTGTAAAGGGCGATGTCGTCGCGCCCCGACAAGTCGACCGCACGGACCACGTCGAGCGTCTGATAACGGTTGAACGGGGCGATCTTGATCGCGACAACCTCAGGGATGTCGCAAAACCTCCTCCAAAAATCAAAACCCAACACCCTTCCCCCGACCGCAGGTTGCAAATAAAAGCCAACGATCGGAATGACCTTCGCCACCCGCCTGGCATGCGCGATCATCGCCGCTTCGCCAGCCCCACCGACGGCGGTCAGACTCAACAAACCGGCATGATAACCCAAATCCGCGGCGAGCCCCGCTTCGCGCATCGCCTGCTCCGCTGGGCCACATACCCCAGCGATCCGAACGATACTCTCCATCCCCACTTTCGACTCATGCCGATCGATCTCTTCCGCGACAAGCCTCAAGATCGGTTCGAACAACCCGTGCTGCGGCTGACGGATTTCGAACTGTGTCGAGTGGACCCCGACCGCGATCCCGCCAACCCCCGAGGCGAGGTAATAACGGATCACCGCTCGCTGGTGCCTCGTCGACCAACTCCCGTCCGCTTCGAGCGTCAACGGGCAGGCCGGGATCACTAACCCTTCATCCAATCGAGCTCGCCAAAACGAACCTTCTCCCTCGGTCATCAATATTTCCCTTCGCGGTTTTCGAAATGCGTCGGCTTCCCGAGCAGCGGCCTGCCACCCGCGACCCAATCGGCGGTCCAATCGATGAGCGTCTGTGTGTCGACCTTGGGGGGCCCAAAAAGTCTCGTCGCCACCGCGCTGTTGCTGAGCCATGCCGTCGGCGACTCGGCCCCGCGAAGCGTTACCGATTTCCCCAACCGCTTCGCGAATCGCATCGCCAAATCTCGGACCGATAACGTCTCGACCCCGGTGATGTTGAGGACCAACGGTGGCGACTGGGCGAGCGGAAAGGCACTCAAGATCTGTGACACCGCGTCACCCTGCCAGATGACGTTCACATACCCCATCCCGACGTCGATAGCGTCACCTGCCAACACCTTGCGGGCGATGTCGACCAACACCCCATAACGCATCTCGACCGAATAATTCAGCCGGATCAACGCCACCGGCGTGCCACTCGCAAGGCTAACCTCGGCGAAGGATTCTTCACGCCCCAAACAGGACCGCGCGTAATCGCCCGGTGGGTCGGTCGCGTCAATCTCCTTCGACCCGCCCGAAACCGGTGTCGTGAACGAATAGACGCAACCGGTCGATAGGGCAACGATGCGGCTGTCACGATACCGCCTCGCCATCCTCGCAGGGACTTCGACGTTCATCAGACGCAGCAATTCCGGCGACGACCCCGTCCCGAACTTGACCCCCGCCAAATAAAGGACATTCGCCGCCGCGGGCAATTTCGCCTCATCCGCCGGGTCGCTCAAGTCAGCCGATAACGTTTCGATCCGCGACGCGTCAAACGACGCCGTCGCGCCCGGCGAACCGAACCTCGAGACCGCGACCAATCGCCGTGCGGGATCAAACTCGTCCAACGCCCGACGCAGCATTTGACAAAAATGCAGCCCCATCTTCCCCCCCGCACCCAAGACGACAAAATCGCCATCACAGCGGCGCAGGGCATCGATCACTTCCGCTCCGGGTGTGCTGATCCTAAGGTCCAGCTCCTCGACCGACCGCGGCGGCAACATCCCGGACTGGGGCTCCACGTTCATCTCTCGCTTTTCCTCCGGCGTTCCTCGTCATGCGCTTCAGGGCCGACCCGCAAATACGCTAGAATCGTAGCGGCTGAGAAGGCTCGTCGGATAGGTACGGACCCGCGAGCGATGCGAACCCGACCCCGGAAACGACCGTCATGAACCGCTCAACGAACTCATCTCGATCCCCCCGCGGCACGACCCCGGTTTCCCACCGGTCACTGGTCAAAACGTTATCGCCGGGTTGGCTCTCATTCCCATGCCTCGCCCTAGCGATCGCGGTCTGGATGCCATCTCACAAGGCCTTCGCCTGGGAAGAGAGGTTCGACCCGCGCGAGGGGATCGAACGAGCCGGCTTTCGTGCCGTCGCGATCGGCGTCACCAGGGGTGGCTCACCGATCTGGATGGGGACTTCGCCATCCCGCCCGTCACTCGATGCCGACGCACGCCGGTTGGTGATCGTCGCCGGCTTGTCGGGGCGCGATCGCGGCTCCGATGCCGCTATGACGATTTTGAAAGGTGCACTAGAGTCGCCGACCTTGCGTGATTGGGACGTCGCCGTGATCCCGCTGCTTTGCCCCGATGCCGTTGCCGATACCAGCGGCACCAAATCTTCCGGCCCGACCTTCCCCCCCGAACCCGCGGATTATCAAAGCGCGACACACCCCGAAGCCCAATACCTGTGGCGACGGTTGGCGATCGAAGGTGCCGATGCGGTGATCGAAATCCGCGAAGGGAACCACGAGCAATGGTTTGGCCCCGGTACCGACCATCCGCTCGTGGCCGGAGAACTCGCCGCCGCATCCGCCGCGAACCGAATCGCTGACATCGGCCAGATCCCCGGTTGGCGTTTCGAGGTCGCCGCCGAAGGCCTCGCCTCGCTCGATGCGTTCGCGAACTCCTGGCACAAACTCGCCCCTGTCGGCGAATCATCGGCCAGGAAAACGCTTCGCGGCCGCGCGGCGCGATCCCCGCTCGAAGTCGCCCGGTCGCTCGAAAAGCATTACGGCCACAAGCTCGAACCGGTCGAATACCTGCAGGGGACCGCGGTCCTGGCCCGTTTGCGTTTGGCCCGGCTGATCGGCGATGCCGATATGGAAAACGACGCCATCCGGATCGCGGCCCAGTGGCTCGACAAACCGACGCTCGACGAAAAGAGCACCGGCAGCAATTTCGCCGGACACCTCCTCTTCGCAGAACTCGCGCGGACGACCGACGACAAGCGTTACATCGAGCCGGTCAAACGCGTCGCCGACCGCGGCTTCACCGCCGATGGCAAACCGCTCGACGCGATGCCGACGCACTCCGAAATGAGCGACGCGGTCTTCATGAGCACCCCAATGCTCGTCGAGGCCGGCAAGCTGACGGGAGAAACGAAGTATTACGAGCTGGCGCTGAAGCACCTCCGCTTCATGCTGAAACTGAACCTGCGGCCCGACGGCCTGCATCGCCATTCGCCGCTCGATGAGACCGCGTGGGGACGAGGCAACGGATTCCCGGCCCTCGGCCTGGCACTCTGCCTCGATCAGATCCCCGAATCACGCCCCGAACGACAAGAGATGCTCGATGCCTACCGCGATCACCTGCGTGCCTTGTCGCGGTGGCAAGGCCCCACGGGGATGTGGCACCAGGTGATCGATCACCACGAAAGTTACGCCGAGCTCACATCGACCTGCATGATCACCTACGCGATGATCCGCGGGATTCGCCAAGGGTGGCTCGAACCCGCCGAGTTCGAGCCCGCGATCGAGCGTGCTTGGGCGGCGATCAAGCTTCGCATCGGTGACGACGGTGGCCTCTTCGATGTCTGCACCGGGACCGGAAAACAAAAAAGCCTGCGCGATTATCTCGACCGCCAAGCGATCCTCGGCAAAGACAACCGCGGCGGCGCGATGGCGATGTTGGTGGCGACCCAGTACGCCGATTGGAAGGACGAACTCGCCGATCAGCAAGTCGGCAAACGGGTCCCCTGGACGAGCTCGCGGCTGGTCGGTTCCCCCGATCCCCCAGCCCCCTACCTGATCACGAACGCTTTCCCGACGCTCGATTTCGACAAACCGACGTCGATCCACGCCGTCCCCGATCGCGAAGGGGTCAAGCCGAACCGCATGCTGGTCCTGCAAGAAGACGGCAAGATCCTCACGTTTCTGGCGGATGAGCCCCAGCCCCGCGCCGAACCGATCGCCGACTTCAGCAACACCCCTCCGCCTCAAAGCGGGATGTCGCCCGACGATTCGAAACGCGTCGCCGTCTACAGCCTCGCCTTTCATCACGACTTCCAAGAAAACCGCCGCGTCGTGATCTGCTACATCGTCTCCAAAGGTGCCCGACGCCCCGACGGGACGCACATCGCCAGCTTCGAACTGTCTCGATCCGACCCGCCCCAAATCGATCTCGCCTCCGAGAAGACGATCATGACTTTCGACTCGGGCGGTCACAACGGATGCACGGTCCTCTTCGGCCCCGACCGCATGCTCTACATCTCGACGGGTGACGCGACGTCGCCCAGCCCACCCGACATCTTCAAACATGGCCAGAACCTCGGTGACATCTATTCCGACATCCTGCGGATCGATGCCGATCACCCCTCCGAAGGGCTGGGGTATTCGATCCCCCAAGACAACCCCTTCGTCAACTTGCCGGGCGCCCGTGGCGAAATCTTCGCCTACGGGTTTCGCAACCCATGGCGGATGAGCTTCGATGCCCAAACGGGCGATTTGTGGGTCGGCGATGTCGGCTGGGAATCGTGGGAAATGATCTATCGCGTCCGGCCCGGTGGGAATTACGGCTGGCCGATCAAAGAAGGTCCCGGTAACGTCCGCTCAGATATCCCCCGCGGCCCGACCCCGATCTTGCCGGCCGACGTCGCGCTGTCACATGCCGACGCGGCATCGATCACCGGCGGCGTCGTTTATCACGGCCAAAAGTTGCCCGAACTCCGCGGCCAATACGTCTTCGGCGATTGGATCACCCGCCGTTTTTGGGCCGCGAAATTCGATTCACAACGGGTCCTCGATTATCGCGAAATCGCTATCGGTAACGTTAAACCGGTCTCGTTCGAGCTCGATCATCAAGGGGAACTGCTGATCCTCGATTACAACAGCGGCGGTCGCTCGGGGATCTATCGCCTCCAGCCGAACCCGGTCCGCCAAGCCGATGCCGAATTCCCACGCAAGCTGAGCCAGACCGGGCTCTTCACGTCGCTGCGACCACTCCTGCCGGCCCCCGGCGTCGTCCCCTATTCGATCGCCGCCCCGATGCATCGCGATGCCGCGGCCGCCGAATATTGGCTCGCCGTCCCCGGCGACGAACCGATCACCTTTTATGCCGATCGCCAACCGACCTTCGACTGGTTTCGCTCAGGCGTCCTCTTCCCCGAAGGGACCGTGATCGCCAAGACCTATTCGCTCCCCCCCCAACAGCCCGGTGATTCCCCCCGCAGGATCGAAACGCAAATCGCCCAATCCGTCGCACGCGGCCAATGGAACCATTACACCTACCGCTGGAACGCCGCAGGCAACGAAGCAGAATTGGTCGACGGGAACGGCGAATTCGGCGTGATGCTCGAAACCAACGGCCAACCCAAGCGATGGGACTTCGCCTCCAGGAGCCAATGCCGCACGTGCCACACGCCATGGCGCGGCGAAACCCTAGGGCTGACCGAAGCCCAACTTCAAGGCGACCCCCAAGGGTCTTGGCAACGACTCCTCGATGGCGGTTGGATCCGGGTCGACAAACCGAGACCCACCGAAGTCGCGGCCGATGCCGCTCGACTGGTCGACCCCCACGACACCGATCAACCGATCGACCTGCGGGCCAGGTCGTACCTCCATGCCAACTGTGCCAATTGCCACCTCGATGGTGGCAACGCCTCGGTCGCGATCGACGTTTCGTTCGATAAGCCGCTCGCGGCAACAGGACTGATCGAGACCAAACCGATGCGAGGCGATTTCGGGATCGACGCGGCACGGGTGATCGCACCCGGCGACCCCGCACGCTCGACACTCCTCTATCGCATCGCCAAACTCGGTTCGGGAAGGATGCCCGCGCTGGGCATTCACGACGTCGATGCCGCCGGCGTCGCATTGCTCGCGCGATGGACCGCCGGCTTGTCACCCCTCCCGCCCCCAACCGCCGATGACAAAGCCGCTCCCAACCCCACGGCATCGGACGAAGACGCAGCGAATCGCATCGCCGCGGCAAAAGTCGCGACAACCGAATGCTTAAACAAAATCGCCGCGGCGAACGATGACCAGCAGCGTCAAGCGGCGATCGACGAACTCCTCCGTTCGACCAGCGGCGCGCTGGGGCTGCTCTCCGCCTCCATCGCCGGAACGATCGACCCTGACGATTTCGACCTCGCCGTGAAACGTGCCGCCAACGCCTCGCCCGATGTCGCCGAACTCTTCGAACCCTTCCTCCCCGCCTCCCAACGGGTCAAACGCTTAGGGAGCGGCTTCGACCGCAAACTCGTCCTCGATTTGCAGGGTGATCCCGATTCCGGACGGGCCCATTTCCGAGACGGCATCGGCCAATGCTCGCGTTGCCACCTCCTCGAAGGGGTCGGCGCCAACGTCGGACCCGACCTGTCAAAGATCGGCGCGAAATACACGCAACCACAAGACGTGCTCAAACACCTCGTCGAACCCTCGGCCGAAATCGCCGAACCCTATCGCGCGATCCAAGTCGTCACCGATTCGGGACGCTCGTTCACCGGGGTCGTGATCAGCCGTGATGACCAGCGGTTGAAACTACGCGACGCAAACGGCACGCTCCTCGACCTGCCTCTCAATGAGATCACCGACGAAAAAGCGGTCACCCAATCGTTGATGCCCGAAAACCTGATCGACGGATTGACCGCACGACAAGCCGCCGACCTCGTCGCCTACCTGATATCCCTCAAATGAACGACCACCGACCGAACGAAAAGAATCGCCACCCGATGATACCCCCCCAAATCAGAATCGGGCCCCAGCCGCCGCGCGATAGTCATCCTGAGCACAGGTCACCAACTCATCCGCAGCGAGTCGCACCGTCATCACTGTTGCGGGCGTTGTCATTTGGCACCACCGGCTTCGTCACGCTCGGCTTGATCACGATCAACGCTTTGGCCACCGGCTTGATGTTGATCGCGGCGTCCAACGCATGGGCGGATGAAGCGAACACTCCTGGCAACAAGGCCACGCCAGCGAGGCGGTTGAACCTCCCGGCCGTCCCTTACCGGTACGCCGGGATCCAGCCTCCGCCTCACGCCAAAGAAGCGGCCGCGAGATTCGACAACATGCCGCCCGATAACCCGATCACCGATCACGGGGCGACGCTCGGACGGGTCCTCTTTTATGACCCGACCCTGTCGCGCAACGGCACGAAATCGTGCGCCTCTTGCCATCAACAATCGGCCGCCTTCACCGACCCGGCCGCGGTCAGCACCGGGTTCGAAGGGGGCAAGGTGACCCGGAATTCGATGAGCCTGATCAACCTTCGCTATTCGCCGGGGAATCGATTCTTCTGGGACGATCGGGCACAAACGCTCGAAAAACAGGTGCTGATGCCGATCGAAAACCCGATCGAGATGGGTCATGAACTGGGCCAACTCGAGCAACAACTCGCCGCCGACCCGATCTACCCGCCACTCTTCCGCGCCGCGTTCGGGGACGAATCGATCGACCGCCATCGGATCGCCAAGGGGCTAGCCCAATTCCTTCGCACGATCGTCTCCTTCGACACCCGCTACGATCATGGGCTCGCGGTCGCCGGTTCGCCCGATAAGCCGTTCCCGAACTTCACTGAGCAAGAGAACGAAGGGAAGGGGATCTTCTTCGGTGAAGGACGCTGCCACCAATGTCACTTGGCCAACCGTGAAGGGAGCGACGAAAAACCCCAAGCCGTTTTCTTTTTTCTCGATCGCCCCACGGTCAACGGCATCGACAGCGAACAGCCCCAATCACCGGGCGCAAAAATCGACCCGGGCGTCGGCGGGATCAGCGGCCTGTCGGCTGACCTGGGCCGCTTCCGATCCCCCTCGCTGAGGTGTGTCGACCTGACCGGCCCCTACATGCACGATGCCGTTTGCGGACCCTCGAAGCCGTCATCGAGCATTACGGGTGGAGCTTACGCCCACACGCGAACCTCGACCGCCGCTTGCATAACATCGTCGGCTCCGGCTTCGCGTTCCGACAATCCGAGGTCGAGGCCCTGGTCGCCTTCCTCAAAACGCTAACGGACGAGCGGCTGATTGCCGACCCGCGATTCGCCGATCCCTTCTTCACGGGCGATACTGTCGCAGGGACGACGCCTTGACCGGCTCGCGAAATCCTCCACGATACAAAGGGGGCGTGGCCTTCGAGTCGTCCGACTTCCGCCCGCCATCGGCACACACAACCCGGAGGGTGTCTTATGAGCATCAACCCGATCGACCTGTCCCCTTACGGATTGACGGTCAAGAACATCGTTCGCAACGCCACCCCGGCTAGGTTGTACGAATACGCGATCATCGATCGGCACGCGGCGATCGCCGCCAGCGGCGCCCTGGCAACCCGCAGCGGCGACAAAACAGGCCGCAGCCCCAAGGACAAACGGATCGTCGACTCCCCCGAAAGCTCAGGAAATATCTGGTGGGGCGACGTCAACATCCGGCTCAGCGAACGCTCGTACCTCATCAACCGTCAACGGGCGATCGATTACCTCAACACCCGCAAACGCATCTTCGTCTTCGATGGTTATGCCGGATGGGACCCGCATCACCAAATGAAGGTCCGTGTCGTCGCGGAAAGCGCCTACCACGCGCTCTTCATGAACAACATGCTGATCCGACCGACGCCGGAAGAACTCGGCGAATTCGGCGAACCCGACCTCGTGATCTTCAACGCCGGTAGCTTCCCGGCCAACCCCTACACCCCGCAAATGACCAGCCGCACCAGCATCGACCTGAACATCGAACAGGGCGAACTGGTGATCTTGGGGACCCAATACGCCGGCGAGATGAAGAAGGGCGTCTTCACCGTGATGAATTACGAGATGCCCCACCGCGGCGTGCTGAGCATGCACTGCAGCGCTAACTGCTCCATCCAACACCCCGATGACGTGACGCTCTTCTTCGGGCTCAGCGGCACCGGCAAGACGACCCTCTCGACCGACCCCCGACGGAGCCTGATCGGCGACGACGAACACTGCTGGACCGATTCGGGGATCTTCAACATCGAAGGGGGCTGCTACGCCAAAGTGATCCACCTCTCGCCTCAACACGAGCCCGAAATCTTTCAAGCGATCCGTTACGGCGCGGTCCTCGAAAACGTCGTCTATGACGACAGCACGCACGAGGTGAATTATGACGATGCCTCGATCACCGAAAACACTCGCGTCGCCTACCCCATCGAATTCATCCCCGGCGCCAAGATCCCCTGCGTCGGGGGCCACCCCAAGAACATCGTCTTCTTGACTTGCGATGCCTTCGGCGTCCTCCCACCGGTCAGCCGCCTCTCACCCGAACAGGCGATGTACCACTTCATCAGCGGCTACACCGCTAAAGTCGCCGGTACCGAAATGGGAGTCTCCGAACCGACCGCGACCTTCAGCGCGTGCTTCGGCGCCGCATTCCTCGTCTGGCATCCCGCCAAATACGCCGAACTCCTCGCCGATCGCATCCGCAAACACCACGCCAACGTTTGGCTCGTCAACACCGGCTGGTCCGGTGGCGGTTATGGCGCAGGGAAACGGATGAGCCTCAAGGTGACCCGGGCGATCATCGATGCGATCCACGACGGCTCACTCGCCGAATCGCTCACCCGCCCCGACCCGACCTTCAAGTTCAATGTCCCGGTCGCCTGCGGCAACCTCCCCGCGAATATCCTCTGGCCACGCGACGCCTGGGCCAACGTCGAGTCGTACGACCAGACGGCCAACCGCCTCGCCGAACTCTTCCGGGACAATTTCCGCAAATTCGAGGAAGGGTGCAGCGACGCGATCCGCGCCGCAGGCCCCTCGCCCCGAAATTGACGCAAGCCCCAACGTCGATCGCTCGCACCCGCCATGCGCCCCGCGCGAGCGACCCTGCAAAATCAATTCGCAATTCGATCCGAGGCATCGTCCTGCGGTCACCCCGAACACCTTTTTTTTCGCAACCCGGTTGCATCTGACGCGGGATGTTGAAAAACTGTCAATGGTTTTCAACACGTGATAAGCGGGTGATTCGCCCCACCCGCCCCCCGTGATCGGCAAGGTCAGCCGTCTTACCCGGTTTTTCCCTGTCGCTACCACCGGCAGCCTGATCCGTCATTTCCGCAAAAGGTGGCCGGTTTTCGCTTTAAATTTCGTGATGAGGGGATCATTCTGCTGTTTGAGCGGGATGGTTTCCAACCCACCGTCGGTTCGGAGAAAGGAGTTCCTCCATCGTGACGCCAGACATGCGACAAGCTCTTCATTTCGAGGATCTCTGCCCCGGAGATTCATGGACCAGCCCTTGGCGGGAAATCACCGCCGAGGACGTCGCTGATTTCGCCGAACTGACCGGGGATCATGACCCGCTTCATACCGACCAATTGATCGAGCGTGATTCCCCCTTCGGCGGCCCGGTCGCTCATGGGCTGTTGGGCCTAAGCGTCTTGGCGGGGTTATCGAGCAACTTCCCACACGTCGCCACCCTGGCGCTGATTTCGCTCCGTGAATGGTCGTTCGAACACCCGATCTTCTTCGGCGACTCAGTCCGCTCAGTAACCGTCGTCAAGGAAGTCGCCCGGCACGGTCGTCGCGCCGGAAGGGTCACTTGGCTGCGCGAATTGGTGAACCAGGACGGACGCGTCGTCCAGCGGGGCATCTTCATCACGCTCGTCGCGACCCAAACCCGCTCTCAAGTCAGGTCGCCAAGCCCGGCATCCGTCGAAGCGATCGCCCCCGCACCCGCAGAACTCGGCTGATCCGAACCTCAATTCCTCCCCGTTCGGCTCATCTCCCAGAACGCTTCATCTCCCGGTTCGGTTCATCTCCCATAACGCTTCATCTTCTGGGCGATCATTCCGCGTCACCGATCGCTACCCGGCAAGTCGTGTCGATTGCCGGCCAGCATCACAGCGATTAACCTCGACCGGCAGGCGTCCCCTTTCGCGCGTCTCCGCAACACCCTCTGCACCCTTCTTCCCGGGGTCATCGAAATGTCTTTTCGTCGATTCGTACCGAACATGCTGACCCCGATCCTGCTGCTGATCGTCGGCTCGTTCGTCGCAAACACCACCCACGCGCAGTCGCGCGAAAGGAAAGCGACGGAAGCGATCGAGCAACCGACCCACCTCCCAAATCCCGCGACCGCACCGCAAGTGGCAGCCGCCGCCGCGGGGGTCGCGACCGCGGGTTGGGCGCTCGCGATCCACGGCGGCGC
This sequence comes from Planctomycetaceae bacterium, assembly GCA_040375695.1. Lineage (GTDB taxonomy): Bacteria > Planctomycetota > Planctomycetia > Pirellulales > Pirellulaceae > UBA6163. The sequence goes on along the minus strand of JBEIRZ010000105.1, from coordinate 2,300 downwards.
GGGGACGGGCGAAAAGGTGATGACTCCTCACCTCGAAGCCGCCTACAACGCCGGTTTGCAACGTTCCCTGGCGGCCGGCGCGGTCGTCCTTAGCGACGGCGGATCGGCGGTCGATGCCGTCGAAGCGGCCGTCCGCGTCCTCGAAGATGACCCGCTCTTCAACGCCGGTCGCGGCGCGGTGATGACGATCGATGGCACCTTCGAACTCGATGCCTCGATCATGGACGGCAGCAACCTCGAAATCGGTGGCGTCGCCGGCCTCCGCCAGACAAGCAACCCGATCTCCGTCGCCCGCCGCGTGATGGATCAAACCGATCACGTGCTGTTGATCGGCCCGGCCGCCGATCGCTTCGCCATCGACCAGGGCTTCGGCACCGTCACCCAAGAATACTTCTTCACCCCACGCCACTTCGAAGCGATCCAAAAACGACGCGCCGAACTCAACCTGCCACCTCTCCCTAACCCCGCCAAACGGGCGAGCGAAGGGACCGTCGGCGCCGTCGCCCGCGACTCCCGCGGCAACCTCGCCGCGGCCACCTCCACCGGCGGCAGGACCGGCAAAATGTCAGGACGCGTCGGCGATTCGCCAATCGCCGGGGCAGGGACCTATGCCGAAAACAAAGTCGTCGCCGTCAGCGCCACCGGGATCGGCGAACAATTCATACGACACTCCGCCGCCGCCCAAATCGCCTGGTTCGTCAAGCATGCCGGGATGACGATCGATGCCGCGACGCAAAAGGTGATGTTCGAAATCCTCTCCCCAGGGGACGGAGGCCTCATCGCGATCGGCCCCTCCGGACCACCCGTCATCAAGTTCTCGACCCCCGCAATGAGCCGCGGTACGATCGACGCCTCCGGCCAAACCATGACCTCCATCGGCGGCAACCCACCACCCGAACCGTGATCAACCACGACCACGGGCGCATCAAATCCGGCGCGGCTGGTGATGCGTAACCAACTCGCGCATGCAGCGAGGTCAGCACGCGGGCTAGGCACGCAAAGCTTCAGCGTCTTACCGAAGGGGGCATGATCCCTTCCCTCGGCTTCGAATCGGGCATCCTCGCGGCCCGCGGGTTCCAATCGGCGGCCGACGGTTCGACGGTCAACAATTCCGCTTCGGCACTCAGCTCCAACTCTTGCGTTTCATCGAGCAGCTTGACCTGCGCGGTGACCCGATCACCCGATGGTCGCTTCCCTTTCCAAGTCAGATAAAGCTGCAAGCCACCGCCGCTTCCCGGTCGCATCAGTCCATGAAGCTCCTCGGCCGCGTAGACCCAACGCCCAAGCTCTTCTCCCGCAGGGTCCGAACCCGGGTCGGTCAGTACCACTTCGAGATCGGCGGCGATGTCGAAACGATCGATCGGGATCGGCACACCACTGGCATCGATCGGCTGGACCAATAACTGCATCCCCGTCGCACCCTCCGGCCCGTCTTCGCGGTGACCTCCCGACATCGACGTGTCGATCCGAATCCCGACCGGGTCGCGCTGCGGCTCTTCGGCAGCAGGAACCTCGATCGCCTTGGGCGGTGCGGGGATCGGGATCTGACCCGGTGGCGGCTCCATCGGCGCGTTCAATCCCGCCGGCGGTACCGGGTCACCCAAATCGACATCCGGGAATTCGATCGATTCTTTCCCCGGCGGGATCGGCACCGCCGGCGGGATCAATTCGGGCAACGTCGGGTCGATCGGGACGTTCGGCGCACTGGGCATGTCTTGCAACGGCCTCGCCGGAAGCGTCGGTGGTACGCTTCGAGTCGCATCACCTGACGCGGCCCCGCCATCGACGCTCCGCTCCAGCGGCTTGGGCAAACGCTCGGGGGTCACGGAACGGATCGACCCCGTCCCTCCCCGTTGCCCCTCTCGTTGTACGGGAGACGATTCCATCGGAACCGACTGCCCGATCGGCGTCATAAATATCTCTTCACCACGCCTAGCCATTTGCTGCATCAATACCCGGTTGCGGTACTCAGCCTCGTTGAGCCGATCCTCCAGGGTGCGGATCTCGCGAATCATCTTTTGTTGGTAAACTTCCCGATACGCCTGGCCGTGACACCCAACGATCAACGCCACGCCGCCGACCAGCATGGCCAACATCAACCGACCACCTGGCGCGATCACCGTGGGCGCGATCACCGTGGGCGCGATCACCCTGGACGCTTCGTCGCGTCGACGAGCGGGTCGAAGGCCAGATCGGTTGACAATGTTTCGCAAGAGGTTCAAGGGCTCGATGAAAGGGAGATCGCATCCCAAAATCCGCCCGCAGGACGATCCCTCACGACGGAATCTCCCTACGGCCCT
>JBEIRZ010000336.1:0-5020 GCA_040375695.1 Planctomycetaceae bacterium | reverse complement strand
CCGAAGCCGCTCCACCCTCTTGGCCATGCGAAATGCCTGCCGCAACACTCGCCAAAGCGACAGCACCGGCGGATGCCAACAAGTTTCTCCGATCCATTTTCTTTTTCCTTCAACCGATCAGGACTCCCCGCGCTTGCGAGGCGAATCGTTTAAGCGTCGAACGCTTTGACGCATTTCAAAACGACCGTCTTAAACAGTGTCGGTTCGGACCTTGGTTTAGGGCATCAGTTCATCCGCCAATCGCGAGTGGCGGAATCCGCTGTGCAAAGCCTTTGCGAAACGGCAAGGGACAAAGGACCTGCGAGACGGCAAGGGACAAAGGACCTGCGAGACGCCAAGGGACAAAGGACCTGCGAGACGCCAAGGGACAAAGGACCGATCGAAAAAACGGTGGCCGGCACAAGGCCTTGCCGCCCATACGCCGCTATCGAGATTCGGCGATCAGATCCCGCCGTATCGCAAAGAAGATATCCACAGCCGAATCGGCTGGACGATCCGCCGCAACAACTCTTGCGGTTGGCTGCTCGATTTGACTAGCCTCAGCGTCCGCCGGTGATGCGGATGAAGCACTCGCGGCTGCGGTCAACGGCGGTCCACATCGACGATACGACGATCAAGAGGCCGCAACGGGGTTGCGGCGTATTTAAAGAAACAAAGCTCGGGCCTTGTTAGAAGGCCGCGAGCCATGGGCATTGAGAGAGATCGGATCACTCCGCGACCCGCACCTCCAGCGCGCACAACTTCCCGCCCGCGGCACCGCTGACGAAGTCGATCACCAAATCGCCGGCCACCTTCACCTTCGCGGTCAACACCGAATTCTTCGCCCCGCCCCCGGCCTGCGGGTCGCGGTCGACGACATCCAACTTTGACTCGATCACTTCGCCTCCCAACTTGGCGATCGCGGCACCCAATGGCAGCGGCCCGTCATGCCGCAGGTAGAGCTTGATGTCATACACCGCCGCCCCGTCGTTGGCCCCGCGGAGCGGTACCGACAACTTGCTCAGCGGTTCCGCCCCCGAAGTGAATAGCCATGGCGAAGCGACGTCGACCGCCGGCGCTTCGGTGTCCCGCACGTTCCAATAATCGGTGGTGCCGTTGGCGAACGTCGCCACGATCGGCAATTCGATGTCGAGCGAACTTTCGCGATACGGCCGCGGCCTGGGGAAGGCGAGCCAAATCTCGCCGCTGGGGTCGCGGCGGTCGCCAGGGGCTCCGAAATTGACGAGCAATTGCTTGACCGGCAACAGCGCCCCCACCGCGCTGTGGATCGCCCAATCCCGCTTCGGCTCACGCGGCTCCATCACGATCGTCGCCGCGATCGAAAATTGACAGACACACCCGGCGCTCGCCTCGGGGATCATGACCAACCCTTCGGCAGGGATCGCGTTGATCCAACAACCGAGCCGATGGCCGGCGAAATGCTTGACGCCGCTCTCCGTCTCCATGTCAAAGAACGCCGTGTCCCCCGACCTGAACATCAACATCCCCGAATCGGCCCCCGTGAACATCCCGCAGTGGTGCCCCGTCCGCATCAACGTCCACGGCACCTCCGCGCCGGTGATCGGGTGCTTGCGGGTCTTCTGCACACCGCTCCGCAAGTCATAAATCCAAGGCTCGGCCAACACCTGATTCCCCATGACGATCGGGCGGTTCATGTAATTCGCGTCGCGGGCCCACAGCTTGGACCCGTCATTCGCTTGCAACGCGACCATCCGTCGCCGCGAAAATTCGCCGGCGATGAATTGGTTCCAGTAATGCCCGTTGGCATTCGCCCCGCAAAGCAACAACACCCCGTCCTGGTACATCAAGGTCAACTTCCCGCCGCCGATCCCGATGTCGCTGCAATCGGTGACGTCGACCCCCTGGGCCCAAAGCTTCTCGCCCGTCCGCGCTACAAGCGCGATCGCCTGACGCACGTCGGCCTTCTTCAAACGCTCTTCGGCCAACTCGCGCTCTTTCCCTTCCAACCCCGCCAGCGCCGTCTTGTCTTGCTTCAAGATCTCTTCCCGCCGCTCGCTGGTGATCGAACTGTCGATGAAAAAGACCTCCTTCGGGCCGATCGCGATCGTGTGGTGCGAAATGTTCTGCCCTTCGTATTGCCAAAGGTGCGCCCCCGTCTGGGCATCGATGGCGAACAAATGGTCGGTCGCATCCTCCGTCCGTTTCCCGCGCCGCCGCTGACGTTCGTCGAGCTCCGTCCGGATCGTCGCCGCCCCGAACAAGATCCCGTCCTTCACCGCCAAGTAACCCCATTGGTACTTGCCGTTATCGATCTTGGCTGGCAAACGATGGATCCGCGTCGTCTCGCCGGTCTCCAAATCGAGCTGCACGCATTGATCTCCCATGAAGTAAAAGACGTGCGTGTCGCTCGCCGCGACGTTGGCCGGGTTCTGGTTGTTGAAGACGCCCGTGCGAATCGCCGCCGGGTTCTCGTGCCGCCACAGGAACAACCCGTTGTAGGCGTCATAGGCGAGGATTGACCATTCCCCCTGCACGATCAACTTACCCTTCACCGCCAACGGCCCGACCGCCCCTTCGTGCCGGTTGACCATCATGTCCGGACCCGGGTCGCCGTACCAAAGCACCCCCAACCCGCCCTTGACGCGAGTGTCGGTGCTGACCGCCGTGTTGTTGGCGTTCCCATATTGGTGGGTCCAATCCCCCGCACCCGGCAAGACTCCCCGCCCCAACCGCGTCCAACTCGGGGTCGTCGACTTCACGACCTGATCGGCCAACTTCGCTTCACCGACCCAGCCATCGGCCAGCGCCGGCCGAGCCACCGACTCGATCACCTTCGCCGGCGCGCTCGATGGCGTCCCCAACATCATCACCCCGCCAACCGGCTTCAAATGCCTCCCCACCGCGGCACTCCCCGGGGGCAATTCCCCGGTCCGCACCAGCGTGTCCGAGACGATCAGGTTGGCGAAGTAATTCGCATAGACGGTCTGGTCGGCCTCCGCCTGGTGCACCACGACACGGTGGCCATACAGCCCCGTCTTGAGCAGCGCCGCGCGGGCCCGTGTTACCTTCTCGGCATCCGCATCGATCGCGTAAATCTTAAGCTCGCTCTGCTTGGCAAGCTCATACGCCAGCCGCCCCTCTTCGGCCCCAACGACAAGACAAAACCCTCGCCGCACCCCTGACTCGGTCAAGATCTGCTGCGCCGCTTCGGCATAAACCTTGGTCCACTCGTCCTCGGCAAAAGGCGAGTCCCCTTGAGCCACACCTTGCCCCTCCGCCCCCGACGCCACATCGCTGCGCTTCGTAAAACATTCGATCGCCCCCGTCGTCGTGCTGACGACCAGACACCCGTTGGCATAGATCATCTCGGTGGCGATCCCGTCGACCTCACCCTGCCAGACTTGCTTCCCCGACACCGCGTCGTAAGCCGTCACCCGCTTGTCTCCGCCGACAAAGACCCGGTCCCCGGTGACGACCAACGCCGCCTCGTCGGTCGTCGGCGTCTTCCAAACGATCCCGATCGGGGCGATCTCTTCCAGCTTTTTCTTCGCCTCGTCGATCTGTCGATTCAGCGAAACTTTCTCTTCATCATTTGCGGAACGAAGCTTACCGCTCCAATCTTTGATCAGCATCTCCAACCGCTCTCGCTCGCGACTGTTGACGGCATAGGGCAAACGGTCGTACCGCGCCACCTCGCTGCCGGTCACCGCAAACGCCGCGTCACCCTGCACCGCGATCTGCCGCCCGTCGAACCAACCGAACCCGACGTCCCCCTTCGCCTCGTCGAGCGCCACCCAGTGATGGGCACCGCTGGCATAAAGCTGGTCATCGGCCAACAGCGCCCCGAACCCGCCGACGACCCCGCCCGCCGTAGTCCGCCACGAATAGGTCCGCTTGTAAAGGAATTCCCCCGTCTTCCGATCAAAAGCCGCGGGCATCGAACGCCCCGAAGGGACATAGAGGTAGCGATCGTCGGCCAACATGTAACCTTGCGGCGACAAATCGTTTCGCCCCGCGTCCTGAATGCTGATGTTGTCCTGGCTCCAGATCACCTTGCCGCTCGCCGCATCGACCGCGTGAAGGTAGACGTCCTCGTGCGGAAAAATCCCCGCCCCGAAAAAGGCCACCCCACCATCGACCGTCACCCCCGTCCGCACCGGCCACAGCGAGATCATCTCGCCGCGTGCCAGCAACCACCGCTCATCCGGCGCGGCCCGCTGCTTCCAAACCAATTTCCCCTCGTCGGCGGTGACGCAGTAAGCATGGCCATCGTCGCTGCCGAAATAGACCCTCCCCGAATCGACCGTCGCCGCCAACCGTACCGGACCACCGGTCGGGAAACTCCAAACGATCTTGCCCCCCTTCAGGTCGATGCAATGGACATGATGGTCGACCGACGATCCGACGTACAACCGATCCCCGACAACGACCGGGTTGAGCGCATCGTCATACTCGGTCCTGCTCTGCAACAGGTGCGACTCGATCACCCGCCCTTCGGCCGTCGACCAGGCTTGCTTCGGAGGCGCCGGGGTCTTGTACGACCACCCTTTTCGCAGCTCCCCGTCGACCCGCTCCGATGTCGATCCCTGACGCGTCACACCGCCGCGGAAGGCCGGCCAATTTTCGCCAAAGAGATCGCCCATGCCGCATGGGATCGATACCAAAGCAAACACGGCCAAACAGAAGAGCCTCGCAAGGCGGCTCGATCGGCATCGATTCGTCATGACCCGAAATCCAAATGAGGGAGGGGGTACGGAGGTGGGAAACCGACTGGCAGAAAAAGTCGGCCCCCGCTCAATGCGTCGAGACCGATGCCGCAGTGTACACGATCTCCCACGCCGCTTGCGATTCAGAATCGATCAAGATTCGATGAAGCCTTCGCGGCCCCCGACCGCCTCCGACGACGGCCTGCCCCCCTGCACTGCTCCTTCAAACCCACCCTTAAAAACCACCCCTAAAAAACACCCCAACAAAAACCCCCAACAAACCCCCCCACGCGACCGAGCCACACCACACAAAAAAACCCCAAAGTAAAAACCGGAGCGAACCACAATAAGTT
>JBEIRZ010000673.1:0-1336 GCA_040375695.1 Planctomycetaceae bacterium | reverse complement strand
GCGGTGAATCAGTCGCGCGTCGCCGATGGGTCGTTACCACCGCAGGGGCGACAGGTGATAAAATGCGGACCTCGCCATTTGCGACTTATCCCGTCATCGGCACGCCGCTTCGTGCCATACCCTTTGGAGCCCACTTCGATGCGACCCGACCAACCCTACTCGATCCGTCGTCGATCGTTCCTTGCCGGCATGACCGCGGCAGGGGCCGCCATGGCCTGTGGTGCGAAAATGGGACTATCGCAAGCGGCCGATCCGGCCGCGGAATTGCAGTTGGGGTTGGTGACCTACAACTGGGGCAAGGACATGACCGTCGAGGAGTTGATCAAGAGCTGCAAAGCGGCGGGGATCGCGGGGGTGGAGCTGCGGAGCACCCACAAGCATGGGGTCGAGATCGGGATCGACGCCGCGGCCCGCGAAAAGGTCGCCAAGACGTTTGCCGATAGTGGCGTGGTGCTGGTCGGGTTGGGGTCGGCGTGCGAGTACCATTCGCCGGACCCCGCGGTGCTTGCCAAGAACATCGCGGAGACGAAGGAGTTCATTCATCTCTGTCATGACCTGGGGGCGAGCGGGGTCAAGGTTCGCCCCAACGGTTTGCCCGATGGGGTCCCGGTCGAAAAGACGCTCCAGCAGATCGGCAAGGCGCTCCAGGGGCTCGCCGAGTACGCTTCGGATTACGGCGTGCAGTTGCGGCTTGAGGTTCACGGCAAGGGGACGAGCGAGCTGAGGCACGTCAAGACGATCATGGAAGTCGCCGACCACCCGGGGGCGACGATTTGCTGGAATTGCAACCCGCAAGATTTGGAAGGGGAAGGGTTCTAGCACAATTACAAGCTCGTCGAGAAGTGGATGGGGACGGTCCACATCCATGACCTGCGGAAAGAGAATTACCCCTGGAAAGAGCTGTTCGCACAGCTTCGCAAGTGCAACGCCCCAGGGTTCACCGGCTGGACGCTGATCGAAGAAGGTGGCGTCCCCGAAAACCTCGCCGAGGCGATGGCCGAGAACGCGAAGGTTTGGCAGCGGCTTGCCAAGGGCTGATTCGATAGTCTTCAGAACGTCCCGCACCACCCACTGCTGATCGGCTTGTCATGAAAAATCGCGAAGCGTCTTGTTGCGTGTTGTCTGTTATTGGTCAGGGCTGGGGGATGAATCGTGGCGGGTCTGGTGGCTTTTGGTCTGGTGGCCTTCGGTTAGCTGCCGGGCGATGGGCGTTGGGTTGCATCGTCCTGTGGGGGGTGATGCTTGTTGCGGGTGGTGCGAGGGCAACCGGCGAGGATCGGCCGAACATCCTTTGGATATCGAGCGAGGATCATGGTCAGGAGATGGGGTGTTATGG
>JBEIRZ010000247.1:0-6741 GCA_040375695.1 Planctomycetaceae bacterium | reverse complement strand
TCCACTGCCGATGACTGGTTGGTGACCGATGACAACGGATTCGATCCGGCGGTAGGCCATGTGGTCAGCGGCGCGTCTGGGGCCCGGCCGATGACCTTTTCGCTCACAGGTGACCGTGTCGATTGGGAATTCGACCTGCAGTTAGATCCTGGCCAGACCCGTTCGATCCTCTCCTTCGGCCTTCAGGATTACGACCCCAACCGGCTGCTGGGGAAGATCGCGAACTTCACCAACCCGACCCCCGCGATGCTCGCTTGGATGTCGACCGATGAGATCGCTTCGGTCGCCAACTTTTCGCTCACGAGCCGCACCTATTGGGATCGCCACACGATCACGATCGACAGGCCGACGACGTTGACGCTGTCGACCTCGACGCCGCTGCGCGGTGGTAACGAACCCGGTTATGACCTCTACCCCCTGCTGCAACTCTTCGGGCCTCAGGGTCAATTCATCACCCAGAACGCAGGGAACGCCGCCGACGGCTGGAACGCAGAACTGATCCACACGCTTACCGAAGCGGGGACATACGACGTCGTCGTCCGCGCGGCGGATGGGAGCGGTGCTTATCACCTCAACGTCGTCTCTTCGGACCCCCAAGCGATCGTCCGCGACCCGTTCGCGGTCATCGCGAGCGATCTCCCGGTCGGGACCACCGTGACAGATCTGCCCCAATTCGCGACGTTCAAACTCTCCGACGCGGTGCTGCTCCCGACCATCGGCCCCGACGACCTGAGGCTGATCGACCCCAACGGGAATGTCGTCAGCGCGACCGCGGTCGACGCGTTGCATGGGAATCAGCTCCGATTCGTGATCCCACCGATCAACCCCGTCGTCGGGACGTATCGGTTCGAGATCGCCGCCGGCGCGATGACGGACCTCCGCGGAGAACCGATCGACGGGGCGACGTTTTCTTTCAACGTGGTCCGGCGCGGGCCACAGGTCGTCACGATCACCCCCGCCAACAACGCCACCGTCTTGGCAGGGACCGTGACGCTCGTCGCGACGTTCGACGAATCGCTGAGCCAGACACAATTGGGCCCCGAAGACGTCCGCTTGCGGGGTAAGTTTTTCGGGCAAGAGTTGTCTCCGAATTCGTTCACTTACGACGCGGCGAAACGGCAATTGACGGTCACCTACCCGATCGCGACCGAAGACCTGTACGAATTCACGATGCTCAGCGGGCCCAACCGCTTCGAAGGCCTCTTCGGCAATTGGCTCGACGGCGATGGCGATGGGACCTTCGGGGGTGATTATGTCACCCGATTCGCGGTCGCCCTGTCGAACGAGGATCGGCCGTTGACGTTCGACCGAGTCGCCGCCGCCGCGGCAGGTGTCCATCTGGGCCGATCCCGCGGGGCGATCGCAACCCAGGCCGAACAAGACGGTTACGTCGTCGAGCTGGATGGGAACCAAACCCTGTCGCTGGTCGTCTGGCCGACGGCGACACTGCAACCTCGCGTCCGCATCGTCCGCGTCTCCGATGGGACGACGATCGCCGAGGCGGCAGGGCAACGGGCGGGCGGCGCGGCGATCATCAGCAGCGCCGCGATCCCGACCGCGGGTCGGTATCGCGTCATCGTCAGCGGGGTCACACCGAGCATCGGTGGCTATGACCTCGACGCGGTTCTGAATGCCACGATCGAAGCCGAAGGGGCCACCGGGGCTTCGAACAACTCGTTGGCAACGGCCGAAAGCCTCAACCCCAGCTTCACCGGCTTCCCAGGGGGCGGATCGCGCGGTGCGGTCGTGGGGTCGCTCCCCGTCGATGGCTCAGGAACCGATTGGTATGCCTTCGCGATCGAGGCCGGACAAACGGTGACGATCACCGCCAGTGGTAGCGGTATTCGCCAAGCGACGATCGGGCTCTTCGATGCTTCCGGCGAAGCGGTCGCCTACACATCGCGGCCGACCGATCCCAAATCGAACCTGCAAAAGCTCGTCGGCTATCGAGCCGAGTCTTCGGGGACGCTTTACCTGTCGATCAAAGGGACGGGTGATTACGCGGTGGTTGTGACCCGCGAGATCACACTCGATATCGAACCGAATTCAGCGGCCGCCACCGCACAACCTTTGACGGTCGACCGCGGGGTGCTGGGAAGCTTGCAGGTGAATGAGGGAGACGGCGCCGGCCAAACGGTCAAGGTCGCATTGCTGCGACAGGGTTACATGACCGCCGATCGGCAGTTGAACGACGACACCTATTTCGATTTCGCGGCGACACTCGTGACCACCGCCGAGATCGATACGCTCGATGAATTGAGGGCTTTTGACGTCCTGGTGATCGGCGATCAAGGCTCACGAAACGCGCTGAATTCGCTCGGCCCGGTGATCCGGCAATGGGTCGAAGGGGGTGGCGGGATCGTCGCGACCGGTTGGACCGTCTTTACCGCCTCGGGTAACAGCGCGATCGATGCGATCCTGCCGATCAACCTAACTTCGTCTTACAACTATCGCACCAACGCGACCGTCGTCATCACCGACCCGACGCACCCGGTCACCGAAGGGGTCAGCAGTTTCGACAGTCCTTATCTGGAATTCGCCCCGGCAGGGGTTGATGCCTGGGGCGTGATGCGGGCCCAAAGTTCGGTCACCCCCGCCGTGGTAACGGGCGAACCGGGGCTCGGGCGAGCGGTCTATTTGGGCCCGATCTTTTCCGAAAGCGTGTCCTACACAACGCTAACAAGCGGTCCGGCCGACCGGCTCTTCGAACAAGCGGTGGCGTGGGCCGGACGGGGCGGCGTCGACAACGTCGACCAGTATTCGATCTTCGTGCGCCCCGGCGACGCGCTGACGATCACGACCTCGACCCCCGGTGACGGGCCAGGCCTCCTGACGAACGACCTCGACCCGCTCTTGGAACTCTATCGCCCCGACGGGACCTTGGTCGCGAGCAACAACAATTGGGAAATCGCCGACGGCGGCGACGGCCGCAACTCGCGATTGGTCTACACCGTCCCGACCGATCAAGGGGGAACCTACCGTCTCAGGGTCGCGCAAATCCAAGGCTCCGGCCGTTACCTCCTTCGCGTCGCAGGGGCCACCGGCGATGGCGGACAACCGGTCAATGTCGTCGGATCCTCGGTCGCCGACGGCACGACACTCGGCACCTGGCCAAGTTCGATCACGATCGATTTCGACTCCCCTCTCCTTGCCAAGTCGGTCTCCGCCGCTGACTTCACGATCAATGGCTCGATGGTCGATGGCGTGAACTGGGTCGATGGCGACACGTTGAGTCTTGACATCACGAACCGCTTCGGCGGTGACGGTCAGTATCGCATCGAGATCGCGGCAGGGGTAATTTCGAGCATTTACGGCACGACCAACCTCGCCCACGCGATCGGCTTCGTGATCGACAGCACCTCACCCGTGGTGACCGCGGTCAGCCACACCGACGGCGCGATCATCGCCCCAGGCCCATTCTCCTTCACCGCGACTTTCAACGAGGCGCTCGACGGAACCGTCTTAGGCACCGAGGACGTATCGCTGATCAACACACAAACCGGGGCCAAGATCGCGCCGCAGTCGCTTACTTACGACGCCGCGAATTTCACCGCGACCGTCGGCTTCGGTCCCTTGCCGGAAGGGGCTTTCGAGCTGAGGTTATCGAGCGGCGCCAGCGGGTTTCGCGATCCGCTCGGCAATCGGCTCAACGGCGGCCCCAGCTTCCCGCTCCCATCGGGCCAAGGGAACCCATCGCCCGATGACTTCGTCGTCTCGTTCGCCGTCGATGCGACAGGCCAAACGCCGGCCCCGGTCCCACTTCGCGAAACGAGCCCCTTGGGGGGAATGGGATTCGATTCGGGATGGTTCCGCGGCGCGCTGCATAGCGGATCGGACGTCGACACGTTCCAAATCGCGCTCGAAGCAGGGCAATCGGTCAGCGTGATCTTGGAACCTGAATCGACGCTCCGCGGCGCGATCGAACTCCGCGCCCCCGACGACACAACGATCGCCTCGGCGGCCGCGACGCGAGACGGCGAAAGGATCGTCGTGAACCAAGGCCGCACGACATCGGCCGGGGTCCATACGCTGCGGATCAGCAGCCTTGGCGGGTCGTCAGGGGGCTATCGGGTGTGGATGTCGCTGAACCTCGTCCCCCCGCCCCACATCACGGCCGCGGCGCCAAACGTGAACCGCGATTCGGCGATGTCCCTCGACGGCGGTGCGGTGTCGGTCGGCAACGGGATCGAGCGGACCGGGACCTTCGGCGTCCCCAACACGATCGTCGGCGGGACCGTCTCGCTGGCAAACGGCACGACCCAGGGGGCTTCGCCCCAGACGATCCGCGACGGGATATTCGTCCCACGTGGCCAATTCTGGATGACCGACACGGTCCACTGGACCGACGCGTCCACGACGCTGGAAGTCACGTTCGATTCGCCGCAAGAACTGGCCGGCGCGCGGATCCAAGCCGACAACAACGACGCGTACCAACTCGATTGGTTCGATGCCAGCTCGCAGACCTGGAAACCGCTCTGGACGATCCCGAACTACTCCACACGGATCGGCTCGGGGGTCGTGACCCGCCCGGATCACCCGGCAACCGACCCGAACCAGTATCTCATCTTCCCGACAACGGTAACGACGCAGCGACTTCGCCTTCGGGCCGTCTCCGGCGATGGCAGGTACTCGGTCTCGGAACTCGACCTGCTCGCCCCAAGTTACTACTCGATCACGCTCCCCCAGGGCGGATTGATTACAAATGTAGTCACGTCGCAGGGTTCGGCGGCGGTGGCGATCGATTTGCTGGATGCCGACGGCCAGCGATTGGTAACGGGCAGCGGGGGTTCGGGTTCGCCGACCCAGAGTATCAACAACTTCGTCGCGCCCCAGGCAGGCAAGTACTTCCTGCGTGTCGTGTCCGAAGCGCCGCATTCGCTGCTTGTCGTTCGCGACGGCGTCTTTGACGTCGAACCGAACGATGCCGACGCGCGGTCGATCCCGCTAGGTCCAAACCGCGTCGCCTTGGGACATCTTTGGCGAACTTCGGCCGAAGGGTTCGAACCGGGTACGCTGCCGACGCGCGATTGGACCCTCGGGAATGTGTTCAACACGGGTCGAACCCAAGTGTCCGGCGATTATGGCGCCGCGGTCGGCACACAAGCACTGCTGATGGATTCGTACCGAGTAGGAGCCGCAGCGCTTAACGAAGCGACGATGACGCTCGACCTCGCCGGGGCGACGACGGCGTCGCTCAGCTTCAACCACCGCAGCTTCGGCAACGAAACGTCTGACCCCATGCCTTCCTCGTTTAGCCTTCAAGCCCCTTCGTCAGACGGCGTCGCCTTCAGCGTCGATGGCCAAGTCTGGTACCGGCTGTGGTCGCCGACCCTCGCCACATCGTGGTCGACCGTCACGGTTGACCTCGTCGAACAGGCTCGCCTCCGCGGCGTCCAATTGAACGAAAGGGTGCAGATCCGGTTCCAGCAATACGGCGACCAAGTGCTTCCCTCCGGCGGCCGCGGGTGGGACGACATCACGGTGACGACCGACGCGCATCGCGACCTGTATCGCTTCGCCGCCAAGGCCGGCGATACGCTGGTCATCGAAACGACCACCCCCGGTTCCGCTCCGAACGAACCGCCCAACGGGTTGGTGCCCAGGCTCGAACTGATCGCGACCAACGGCCAATCGCTCGCCAACAATACCGGCGGTGCCGGGGACGGCAGGAACGCCCTGATCCGACATACCGTCGCCGCCGACGGCGATTACACCATCCGCGTCCTGGCCGAATCGGGCTGGGGGGCGTACACGGTCAAAGTGCTAGGCTCGAGCGCCATGACTACATTTGTAGTAACAGGGACGACCCCCGAGACGGGCGTGATGCTCGGGACGTTCCCACAGACCTTGCGCGTCCGCTTCTCTGACCCGTTGCTGTTAAGTTCGATCGCTGCCGATGACCTCCAGGTGACGCGTCCTGACGGGGGCGTCGCTTCAGCAACATCGGTGAGCGTGATCGATGGCCAGACGCTCGAATTCCGCATCGATAACGCCTTCAACGGCGAAGGGGTTTATGAAGTCGCGATCGCCGCGGGGGCCTTGACCTCGGCGTCGGGTTTACCGCTGACGCAATTCGCCGGCTCACTCAAATACGACAACACCCCGCCGACCGTGACCCAAACCTCCGTCGCCGAAGGTGGTGTCGTGTCGTCAGGCGAATTGACGCTGGTCTTCCGTTTCAGCGAACCGATCTCGCAAGACGGCCTGGGCCCCGAAGATGTCACGCTGACGGACTTGACGACCCAAGCGACCTTCACGCCGTCTTCGTTCAGCTACGACGCGACCTCGCGGGAATTGTCGGTAAGTTACACGGCGCTCCCCGAAGGGAACATGCGGGTGCGATTGGCGAGCAGCTCGTCGGCGATTCGCGATATCGCCGGTAACCTGCTCGATGGCAACGCCAACGGCTCGGCCGGCGATGACTTCGTCCTCAATTTCATCACCGACAAAGTCGCGGACCAACCGCTGACGATCAACCCGCTCCAACCTCTCGGTTCGATGACGCTGTCGGGCAGCGCGACAGGAATTTTTCACCAAGCCGGGGATGCCGATACCTATTCGGTGAATCTGGGGATCGGCGAGACAGTCAGCGTCTGGTTGAGCCCGACCAAGGGGGATTTCGTCGGCAGCATCGAGGTCGTCGATCCTAATGGCGAGGTGATCGGTTCCGCGACGGCGACCGGCGCTGGCAAAGCGACCCTGCTGCAAACCGCGGCAATACGCCGGGCAGGGATTCACCGG
>JBEIRZ010000077.1:0-16438 GCA_040375695.1 Planctomycetaceae bacterium | reverse complement strand
TGGCATCGGCATCTTCGACTTGGCCGCTACGCCGAAGGATCGCCGCCAAACGACCGACCGCTTCGAAGTTGCGGGGGTTGTATTCGAGCGCCCGTTGCAACAACCGGATCGCTTGCGGGTCATCGCCGCGGCTTTCGGCGATCCGCGACCCGACGACGGCGATGCGGTCTTCCTCGACATAATGGTCGGCCTGCAGGTAGGGGTCGACCAGCGACGCGGGGGAAAGGTCGATCAGCGGGGCGAGCGTCTGCCATGCCTCATCGATCCGTTGCAACTCCCAAAGCGAATTGGCCCGTTCGATCGCCGCGATCGCGGCGCAGGGCGTGTCGTTACATCGCCGCAGCGCATCGACCGAACCTTCGAAGTCTCGGCGTGCGGCGAGCACCACCCCTTCGCGAAAGGCCGCTTGGCAGAGGTCGCTTTGAAGACGCAAAGCCTCGCGGTAGGCGGTGATCGATTCGTCGAACCGTTCGGTCAACTCGGCGTTTCGGCCGCGTTGGTAAGCGGCGGCCGCATCGGCGGGAAATTGCCGTTGCCAATCGTCGACGACCGAGCGGGCCATCTCGAAGCGGCCGTTGAATTGGGCGCACCGCACGATCGCTTCGAAGATCGCTGGGGGAGGCAACTGGTCAACGAAATCAGCGGTCAGGCGAGGGACGAGCGTCAGGTCCCCTCGCTGGCAATCGGCGAGCGTTTCGAGGGCGGCCCGCGTGCGGGCGAAAGGCGTCGAAGGTGTGGCGATGCCGTCGAGCGTCTTTGTCGCGCGGCTGGCAGAATTGAGCCGCAAACATGCGAGCGCTTCGGTCGCGGCATCCGCTTCCCGGTCGGCCCACGGCTTCAAAGAAAGCGATCTCGACCGCGTTACCCACGCGAGCGCGACGTGGGGACGGTTTTGAGAAAGTGCCGACGCGGCTCGACCGCGACACGCCCGCCCCGGAAGGTCGGACAAAAGCCCGACCACAAGCAAAAACGCCAAGACCGCATACACGGTTCGGCGCGAAGTCAAACCGCGGCGACCTGACGGCCGCCGCATCGGTAGTTTCATACGAAGCGTGGTGTCCTGCGAAGCGAGGTGCCAGCACGGGTCATCGTGCCGGCACAACTAGTTGTCCTACCACGGGCGTGATATCACTCAAGGTCGATCGTGAAGTCGTTATCCTGACCCGACGCGACCGAACGCTTGAGCCCCGATTCCGCGATGTTGTTGTATTTGGCCGGCAGCTCCTTCGACATCGGCACGGCCCCGCCACCCTTGTTGGTCGCGGCCGCATTCATCATCGCCTCGTAATTCGCGCCGTAATTGCCGGCCGAGACATCGATCCCTTCGGACATGCCAACCGCTTTGGGGTCATACTTCGCGACGGTGATGACATAATCGCCCGGGACGGCGCCATCGTTGGTCGAATTGGTCGTCAATTTAAATTTCCCTTGGGCGTCGGTTTTACCGCTGGCCGAACGTCCCCCTTCGCCACCGGTCCAGTGGAAGGTGACCTGTGCTTCAGTGACCGGTTTGCCTTGGTAATTGATCGTTCCCGACACAGGGACCGGCTTCAAACCCCCACCGCCACAACCGATGGCAACCAGAAACAAAGGGAGAAGCGCGGTTAGGTGAATGCGATGCATCCTGTTGAATCCTTGATACGAAAGCGTGATGAATGAATCGAGTTCGAGACGTATGAAATCAATCGGGACAAAGGGCGGGACGCCTCAGGATCGTCGAACGCCCCGCCGAGCGGCCCGCATTTTGGCACTTTGAAAAATGCGGTAGAACGGGCAAAGCCAGCCGCCCGGCAGATCGGGCGGCTGGCGATTGGGGCAACTGGCCTTGAGCCGTCAGGCTCAAGACGCAAAACTTAGAATTGGCCGGCCAAAGGTTCGGCGTCGTTGCGCGAACCCATTTGCTGGTAAAGCAAATAATTGACCGAGTCCGAAAGGAAGGCGACCGACGCGTCGCAAAGGACGAACTGGGCACCACCCGGGTGATCCGACTTGAAGGCCTGCGACGTCATCCAGATTCGGAAGTCGTTGCAATTCTGTTGGTTGTCAGGTACCCCCCGCTTGCCGCAGGTGTTGAAGTTGATCCCGCCGGTCGTCGCGGTCCAAAGGGCGTTCGGGTCATACCAGCCGCCGCGGTGGTGGTCGCCGCAAATCGGGAGGATCTCGCCGATCATGATCGTGTTGCTCATCCCGTCGGTGATATCACGCAGCTTCGCCGCCCAATTGAAGCGCGAAAAGACGCCTGAAATGTTGGTCCCGCCGTTCACGCTGCCGTGACCGGTCGACCCGTTTCGGAAAATGTTTCCTCCCAGGACATTCTGGGCTCGGGTGTTCGCCGAATCGTTCGGGTAGAGGTTACATCCGCCCCACTGCGCCGGCATGTTTTGGTTGCCGATGCTGGTGGCATAGTTGTAAAACTGCTGCGCGTTGGTCAGCCTCGCGCCGCTCGTCCCGTCGCTCGGGCAAGTGTAGATGCTCATCCGCTTGCCGTTCGCACCGGAATAACCCTGCGCGACAATCTGGGCGATCACGTCACCCTGGAAATTGATCTGATCCATCAGCGCCGACTGTTCCATAAACGGCAGGATCTTGACCAGGACCGAACCCTTCCGCCATGGGCCCGCCGTCCAAATGTTGTTCGGCCGAACGTTGGCCGGGTCGTCGTTCATCGTCCCATGAGGCAACTGCTTGAACGTGCTCTCGTAATTGTGACATGCCAAACCGATCTGCTTCAGATTGTTCTGGCAACTCATCCGCCGTGCCGCCTCACGGGCTGACTGTACGGCAGGAAGCAACAAACCGACCATCACACCAATGATTGCGATGACCACTAACAATTCGACCAGCGTGAAGCCGGTCCTGCGAACAGAACGCAACATGAAAAAGCTCCCTTAAGAACGGGAAGAAAGGAAAGAAGGAGGGATCAAAAGGTAGGATGAGATCGGTACCCGCATCAGATACGGGACCGGAAGTGCACCTAAGCCTGTGTTTAGCGGCTTTCGGACCGCTAGTCAATTTTTTTTCGCTAAATACTCCGGCATTTGCGAAACTTTTTTCGTGAAGCCGAAGGGAGCTACATATTGAACGTTATTTTCTACGACGTTTATCAGGGTTCTGGTTGCCGGGGTTTTGGGCCCGCTGGGGCGTTTCGCCGAGCATGGCGGGGAGCGGCAGGTAATCGACATCGACGATCATTTTCTCGGCGAGCGCCTTGCGCAGCTCCCGTTCGGCCTGGGCGACCTCCGGTCGGCCGCTGAGGTTGTTCAGTTCCGACGGGTCGGCCTCCAGGTCGTAAAACTCGTAGACCGGCCTGGGGTTTGTGAAATAGGTCGCACTCACCCCAGGGCTCAGCTTCGCTTGGGCGTTTGCCATCTGGATCTCTTTCCATCCCTGCCCACCCGCCGAATCGACCGGGGAGTAGGGGACCCAAGGGGTGCAGTTGTAGATGAACTTGTAACGGTCGCTCCGCACCGCTCGGGACAGGTCGTACCCCGAATTCGTCATCTCCGCCGACACCGGGGCCGAGCCGTGCGGGCCACGTTCGACGAAGATCTGCTTGCGTGCGGTGTACGGTTCCCCCTTGAGCAGCGGGAGGAAGCTGATGCCGCTCATTTTGTTACCGGGTTCTAAACCCGCGGCGGCGAGCAGGGTCGGCGCCACGTCTTCGCCGCTGAGCAGTGTCCGCGATTCGCCCCCACGCTTGACCACCCCTGGCCAACGGATCAGGAAGGGGACGTTCGACCCCGGGTCATAGAGCGACCCTTTGCCATGCGGCAGCGCCGCGCCGTTGTCGCCGCAAAAAACGATCAACGTATCGTCGAACACGCCGCGTCGCCGGAGCACATCCAGGACGCCGCCGATCGTCGCGTCGAGACGATTGATCTCGGCGAAATAATCGGCCAACTGTTCACGCATCCCCGGCAGGTCGGGCCAATGGGGGGGCAATTCGAGCGTCGCGGGGTCGGGCCGGAACTCGGGCGGCGCGTTCCAAACGTGGTGCGGGTCGCTGAAGTTGGCCCATAGGAAAAACGGCTTGTCGGCAGGCTTCTGATCGAGAAACTTTTCGACTTGGTTGGCGACTTCCGCGTCGCCACAGGTGTTTAAAAAATCAACCCGATCGCGAAACGTCTTCAAGCCCAAATCGGCATAGAGTTGCGACACCGTCTCGCTCCGGGTCGAACCGTCGAGGTGAAAGCTGCGGCCGCATACCCCCGTGAAATAACCCGCGTGCTCACGAAGCAGCTCTGGCAGCGTCACCTCATCCTTGGGTAGCGGTGCCGAAAACCGTGTCATCCGTGCCGCCACCGGCGACCTCCCCGTCATCAGCGTCGCCCGTGAAGGGACGCACTGCGGCGCGCCAGTAAAAAACCGATGGAACTTCATCCCCTCGGCCGCCAGGCGATCGAGCACCGGCGTCTTGACGTTGGGGCTGCCGTACGTGCTCAGGTAGGGATAACTGTGGTCATCGCTCAATAGCAACAACAGGTTCGGACGACGTCCCTCTGCCCCATCCGCGACCGAAACAAACTCAAAACAAATCGCGCCGGCGAAGAGCATCACAAGGGCGGCGCTAAGGTCACGGACCATCGGCAGCAAAAGTCGATTCATAGCAGGGAATCCGAAAAGTGGGATCGAGTAGGATCGGACCGCAGTTAAACGACGATGCGACCGACCAACGCTCACCCATTGTGCGCGGATGCCAACAACTTATCGAGCACCGCATCGGCCGAATGGTTCGCCACAAAACCTGGCGCGATCATCGCCGCACGCTCGCGATAAAGGTCGATGTCGGCCGCGATCTGTCGCAGCGCAGAAGCGAACCCTTCCGACGTCGATGCGGTCAAACCCGCGACACGATCGGGCGAACCCGCCCCCGCCAATTGCTCGGCCGCCGGACCCGTCCCCGCCGTGACCAACGTGGGGATCCCCGAGGCCAAGCATTCCCCCATCACCCCGCTCGAAACGTTCGCATAATGCGAGCGGTCGTACGCGAGCATCGCGACGTCCGCAATCCCCATCAACCTGGCAAAGGCATCGACCGGCAACGGATGCTGCACATGAACAAGCCGTGCGCTCGCCGGGGGAAGTTGCCCCATCGGATCGGCCCGATACCAATCCCGCCCGCCACCCACATCCAATAGCAATTCGACCTTCCTGGACTGCACCCAAATCGCGATCCGACCTCCGAAAAAATCATCACTCGCCAGATCCTCGATCACACCCGATAGCAATTCCTGCGACTTTTCTTCCCGCATGCCCCCGGCACATAACACCCGCAGCGGCCTCGAATCGTCGCCCTGCCTATCGCTCTCGCAGCGTGGCCACACCGTGACCGGTGGCGGGGCGAAATCGACCGGGCCGACATCGAGCATCCGGTATTGCTCGATCAATGCGTCGCTCGTCGCATGCAGGTGGACGCAATTCTCGCGGAGCCGACCGAGCAACGTTGTGAAGTGCGTCCGCATCGTCTCGATCCGTTGCCGTTGTACCGCATCCCCCGTCCAAGGGCCGATCACGAGCGGAAAGTGAAAGACAAAATGCCAAGGGATCGTTTGGGCCTTCGGGTTGCGCACCAAGTACTCCGTCAACGCGACCAGATCGAATTCCGTAACCGTCGGCATCAAGACCTGGTCCCCGTCTTGCCACGGGTGCGCCGCAAAGAACGTTTCCAGCGCTTCGATCATTGACCGCGTCACGCGAAGCCCGCGTCTGCGATGCCGCCAACGCATGGGCAAGCGAAACCATTCCCCCAAGCCCGCTGGCCATGACGAAACGAAGGTGCCCGATCCGCCCGTAGGGGTCGCATCGGCATCCGATCCCGAACGATCGAAGGATGGGGACCGACCGAGCGTTCGATACCATCCTGGATCGAGCGGGTTAAGGGGCGGCTCGGGCCGCCTCGTGGCGCACACGGAAAACCCGGAGTGGACCCAATCGCGAAAGGTCGGCATTGCCTGGCACTCGACGGGCCATCGTCCCACATCCAACCGTAAATGCCCCGCAACGATCGGCACCATCCCACGCCGCTTCGCCGCCTCTGCGAATCCGATCGCGTGCGTGTAGTGATGGGTCCCTGGGCTGATCAGCGAGTGATCGAGGATGAACAGTTGGGACATGCGGTCCGGTCGATCAGATCACGAGAAAGGGTTTTTTAGTCGTGATCTTCTTACGCTTTCGTCGGCCCAAACGAAAGCCCAGCATTTCAATTCATCACCCGCCAACCCTTTTTGCGCTGTCCCTTTTGCGCTGGCCCTTACCACTTGACCCGTTTACCTGGCGCGATCCGATCGCCGGGATAAATGATCACCCGATCGTTCTCGTCGAGCCCTTTGAGCACCTCGGCCGCCGATTCGTTGATCTGGCCGATTTCGAGTTCCCTCAGTTCGGCGATCCCGTTTCGAACGACGTAACAGATCCATCCCCGATCGCCACGGAAGATCGCGGCGGTCGGCACTTGCAGCACCGCATCCCCCTTCCAGACCGTGATTTCCGCTTCGATCCGGAACTGGTCCCCGAGTGTCTGACGCTTCTCGATCGGGTCCTCGATGTCGATGATGACGTTGACTCGCTGTTCTTCGACACCCAGCGCTGAAACTTTCATGAACCCCGAAGGCTCGACGTAGCGAACGCGTCCGCGCAGCGATTGGTCCCCTCCCCAAGCGACGATAGCGACTTCGGCCCCGGGCCGGACACGGACGGCATCGCGCGACAGCACATCGACGATCAGCTCCAAATCGGTCGGGTCACCGACTTCCATCAACACCGTGCCGATCGGGATGACGCCCGAATTTTCGTGCAATAGCCGCAGGACCCTGCCGGTGATCGGGGCCCGAATGACGAGCTCTTCCGCCTTTCCCGAATCGGCCCCTTTGGTCTGCGTGAACAGGAGGGCTGCCTTCTCGAGCTCGAACTCGTACTGCGCGATCTCGACCGCGTATTCCGCCGCGCGGCGGGCATCCGATTTCAGCCGTGCCGTCAATTCCGCTTGGTCCGTTTCGATATCCGATACGGCGTCCTGCAGCGATAACTGATAAAGCCTCACCCGTTCCGCTTCGGCGTGTTCGGCTTCGGTTCGCGCCGTCTGCAACCGCAACCTGGCGACCTCCGACCTTCGCCCCGCCGCGCTGACCCGGGCCTCGGCCGTGGCGACTTCGCGGGGGTCAAGCAGCGACGGCAAATTCGGCTCGACCCTCGCCAACACCGTCTCGTCCGCCACGACCGGGTCGCCGACATCGAGCGTGATCCGCTGCAACCGCCCCGTCAGCGGCGATGACACCTCGTAACGCTCGCGGATCCGCGTCACCCCTTCGTCCCGGACCGTCACGCGCAGCGGCCCGCGGGTGACGACCGCCGTCTCGATCGGTAGCGGATCAACCCGCATCCAATAAAAGATCATCACCGCGACCGCGGCCGCTAACAACAACCCCAACCCGCGTTTCGCGATCACGTTCATCCTTGATCCTTCATCACCGAAACCAGATCGAGCCGATCGATCGCCCCACGCACGATCGTCGCGCTGGCCATCGCGGCCAGCATCGTCCATCCCCCCGCGATCAGGTAGCTGTGGCGGCTGATCGCCATCGGGATCCGATACAGGTCCGATTCGATCCCCCACACGATCGCCCAGCAAAAGCCCCAACCGACGAGCCATCCGATCGGGATCGCGATCAATGTCACCAACAACACTTCACCCAAAAAGACCATCGACACTTCCCATCGCGTGAAACCGATCACCCGCATCGTCGCCAACTCGCGGCTCTGTTCCGCCATCGTCAACCGAGCCATGTTGTAAACGACCCCCAGCGCGATCACCGCGGCAAAAGCGGTGGTGAACCCTTCCATTTTGCCGTGACTCTCCCGCATCGTCTTGAGCCCCGACTCGAGCGTCGCCTTGCGGGCCGAAACGGCGATCACTTCGGGGTATTGACGCAGTGCATCATAGATCGCCTGCGAACGGTCGGCGTCGATTTTGAGAAAAACGCCGCTCGCCCGCCGATCTTCCTGTAACCAGCGGTGCAGCGTCGCGTCGGTGGCGTAGGCGTTGGTCCCCAGATTCTCTTTGGCGACGCCCAGCACCCGCGCCGAAAAACGCTGACGCCGCCCTTCCAACACCTCGACCTCGACCCGATCCCCCGGGGTGACGCCGAGCAATTCGGCAAGCTTGTCGGTCAACGCCAATCCCCCCGGGGCGATCCGGATCGGCAAGCCGCCCGAATCGAGCAGCCGAAACAACCGGTTCGGGACATCGCCTCGCGGCCCCGTCCCGATCGCCAAAACGCTGACCCGTTTCTCCCGCTGACCATGGCGTAGCCGCACCGGGATCGCGCGAAACGGTTCGACCTGCCGGACCCCGTCGAGCTGTCGCAATTCATCGACCGCCGCGGGGGCCATCGCCTCGCGAAAGGTGACCTGCAAATCCTGGCGCTGCATCACGTTGAATTGATAATCGATCATCGAGTCGACCGCTTCGAGCGTGAAACGGCTGACCAACAGCACCGCCGTCGCTAGGCCGATCCCCACCGCCGCCAGCGCCGTCGGGACCGGCCTTCTGGCCAACCGCCTGACGACCATCTTCCACGGCGTCGACAACCCCAAGTGGCGACAAACCCCGTCGGCCCAGCCATGGGTGTATCGAGGCGGCATCGCGGGCCGCATCGCTTCGGCCGGTTGCAATCTGAGCACCCTTGCCACCGTCGCCAGGACGCCCCCCACCGCCGCGATCACGCTGACCACCCCCGACCAGACGACCACCCCGGGATAAAGGCGATAATCGAACGTCGGGAACCTAAAAAAGTTGGCGTAGATCCCGCACAGCCCTTGGGCCAACCACCACCCCAAAAAGGCGCCAATGATCGAACCGCCGATTGCCACGACGAGCGCGAACTTGACGAAGTGCCATGCGATTTGCCACCCCTCATACCCGAACGCCTTCAGCGTCGCGATCGATTCCCGTTGCAGCTCGACCCGCCGCGCGAAGACGAGATTCAACAAAAACGCCGCCACCCCCAAAAAGATCGCCGGTACGATCAACCCCGTCGCGCGAAGCTGCGAAATCTCGTCATCCAAAAACCTCGCCGACAATTGGTCTTCGCGGTCATACGCCCCCAGGCCCCCGTAGTCGCGCAAAGTCAGATCGATCTGCCGGATCACCGGCCGCGGCGACGCACCCGCGACCAACAGAACCGACAGGTCGTTGAAAGCCCCCTCCATGTCGAACGCCGCTTCCATTTGCCGACGCGTCCCCCACAGGACGGCGAACCGACGGTTATCCGGCAGGAAATCACCCCCGCGGATCTGAAAGACGTACTCGGGCGATAGCCCTACACCGACGATGCGAAGCCGCTGCGACCGCCCTTGCAACACCCCCGCAAGCTCGCTGCCGATCCGGAGCCCATTCGCCTCGACAAACGCTTCGCTCGCCACGACCTCGTCCGCCGCTTCGGGGTCAGGCCAACGCCCCGAGACGAGATGGACGCCGTTCAGCCCCCGCACGCGGGACGAAACGGCCAAGCCTTTCCCATCCCCCGCATCCCTGGCGTTGCGATCCATGGCTACGGCATCATCCCCCATCGAGTTGACGCCTTCACCGAGCGACAACATCTTCGCCGTCGCCGGCTCGTTCAGCCCGGGGACTTCGAGCGTGATCATGCCGGTGACGCGCGTGTCGACCGCCGCCACACCGGGGATCGTGGCGATCGATTCGGCCAGATGGTTCGGGGCTCGGGTCAATTCCGCGAAGACGTCCGCGAACCGATAACGCTCGTAGTACCGCTCGCGCGACAGATCGAGAAATTCCAAAACGCTCAGGGCCATCACGAAGACCGAGACCCCCGCCGCCACGACCGTCGCGATCGCGACAAAGGCGACCCACGACCCCAGTAGCTCGCGGACCAATTTCCGATCGAGCGTCTTGAGACGCAGCGGGCTCGACCCACCCCTCGAATCGGTCCCCCCGCGGGAGGTCGCATCCGCGGCCGCCGGTCGTGACGTGTCTGCGAACCGCATCACCACTGCAAGTCCCTCGCGGCGCGGCGCTGCTTGTGGCGGACGTCCTCCGCGATCTGACCGTCGCGCATCGTCAAGACGCGATCGGCGATCTCTCCGATCGCGACGTTGTGGGTGATGACGATGATCGTCGTGCTGAGCTCGCGATGGATCGTCTCGATCGCTTCGAGGACTCCGATCCCGGTCTTCACGTCAAGCGCCCCGGTCGGCTCGTCACACAACAAAACCCGCGGCCGCTTGGCGATCGCCCGCGCGATCGCGACGCGTTGCTGTTGCCCCCCCGAAAGCTGCGACGGAAAACTGTCGATCCGATCGGCAAGGTCGACCATCGCCAATGCCTCTTGCGGCGTCATCGCCCGGTCGCTGATGTCGGTCACCAGCGCCACGTTTTCGCCCGCCGTCAGGCTCGGGATCAAGTTGTAGAACTGAAAGACGAACCCGACGCTTTCCCTACGGTAATGGGTCAATTGGTGGCCGGTCGCCGCGGTCAATTCTTGGTCACCGAATCGGATCGTTCCCGCGGTCGGCGTGTCGAGCCCGCCCAACAGGTTCAACAGCGTCGATTTGCCGCTGCCGCTTGGTCCCAGGATCACGACAAATTCCCCCGCGGCGACGTCGAGGTCGACCCCGCTCAGGGCCCGCACGACCAATTCCCCCAGCGGGTATTCCTTCACCAAACCCCGGACGCGAAAGATGATGTCGGGGTGGTCGGTCATCGGGTGATCAGGGCGTGGTTATTGATGCAGGGCTGATCCGGAGCCTGTTATTCCGCCGGCGGTGTTGTGGTTTTCATCATACTCCTCCCGAAAGATGATCGAGAGGGGACGCTCGCCGTCGAGCCAAATGCCAACGCCCCTTGCGACTTTCGTCCACAGCGATTTCGGCAGATTTATTTCAAAACCAGATTAAACTATTTAGCTGTCCCCAGCGGGGCGCATTCGGTTTTGACGAACGCTAAGCGATGTACGGTGCGTGTTGTTCGGCTTGCGGCGACCGTGAGAATCGGGATTGCCGATGTTTAGCCGAGCGGCGTAGGTAGGGTTTTAGACGAAGTTAGGTCGGATGCGAGCTTACATTTTAGTTGCCGATAAGAAGTTTGCGGAGATCGCGGCGGCCCAAGCGGCCCGGATCGCGCGGCTTACCCAAGACGATGTTCACGTCTTTCTGGAAGGGCTTGGCGAGGGGAGCCGGTTCAGAGAATTTTCGTCACCTTCGATCCACTATCACTACGACCGACTGGCGAACTTTCTCCCGCCAGGGCTGCCGGAAACGAGCAGGTTCCCCAAGATCACCTATTACCGGATCATCGCGCCACTGCTGTTGGGCGAATACCAACGGGTCGTCTATCTCGATTCCGACGTCTGCTTTCTGCGACCCGATGACGCGATCTGGGAGGTCGATCTGCCACATGGGATCGGCGCCGTGCATGACCTTTGTCTGGTTGGCGACCTGACCGCCCACAGGGACCGACCCAAAAGGGACTGGCTCGATAGCCTGGGGATCCGATCGTCACGCTACTTCAACGCAGGGGTCCTCGCGATCGAACCGAAAAAATGGGCCCAGGCCGATCTGATCTCGCGGCTCGCCTCTTTCGCGGTTAAGTATGGAAAAGCGATAACGTTCATGGATCAGGATTTTTTGAATTACGAATTTCAGGACCGCTGGACCGAACTGAGCCCCCGATTCAATTTTCAGTTTCCTATCCACGGGCTCGGTTACGCGGAGAGCCTTAAGCCTGCTTTGATCCATTTCAACATCACCGACCGGCCGTGGTTAGGCCTTTGGCGAAGCAAGTACACGCCGCTGGGCAAGTCGTTTGACCAAATCTATGCCGAGAGCCTCGAAGAGGCCGGCTACTCGATCAAAGATGTCCGACGGGGGCGAGGCAAATGGTCCAACATCCGCCGGTTGCCCGCTCACATACGACGCCGGCTGTGCAAAAGGGCCCTCCCGGCGATCTGTTTCCCGATCGCCCTGCACCGGCATCATCGGTCATTGAACGAAATACGGCGGTTCTTCCAAGAGGCCCACACCAACCGACGCTTCGCCGATCTTCACGGACGAATCGAACCCGTGACCGGGCCCTTGGTCTATTGCGGTCGCCGCTTCGAAGTCGATGAATCGGGCTACTGGGACCGATTCGCGTCGCCCGACCAAAAACCGATGCAGGTTTCGAGCCGCGATAAAGAACGGCCAGACGGAGCGACTTCGCGGCAGACCCGCGAGCCGATTCACAAAACGACCTACGCGACTTCTTAGCCATCGTCTCACCCTAACCTCAGACGACAGTTCCGGGAACGTCCGAATAATGCAATCGCTAGCCACTACGAAGGGGGGGCTCCTAGCAGTTAATTTGTGATTCGTGACCCCTCCTCCCCGTGGGGATAAACCTTTTCCCTGACCCCGTATTATTGCGATGGCCATGACGCAATCTCATCTTAGCCAACATCCCCGACGTTCCACTCACGCCCTGCCTTTCGTTTTAGCCGCGATTGTCGTTGGCATTTTCGCTGCGTTATCACCCGTCAGTGATCTTGCCGCACAAGAGGCGGCTGCCGATGCCGTTTATTCGGGGGGCGACATCTTGACGATGCGTGGCGTCAAGCCCGAGATGGCCGAAGCGTTGGCGGTGAAGGATGGCCGGATCGTCTTCGTCGGCACGCTCGCCGACAGCGCCCGGTTCACGGGGTCCACGACGCGTCAGATCGACCTCGCGGGTAAGACGCTTCTGCCCGGCTTCATCGATACCCACGGGCACTTCATCTATTTCGGCAAGAACCTCGTCGACGCCGACCTCTTCGGCGTGGCGGACATCCCCGAGCTGATCGCGCGAATGAAAAAGCAGATCGAGCGGACCCCGGCCGACGGTTGGATCGTCGGCTTCGGCTATCAGGTCCGCCAGATGAAAGAGGGCCGACCCCCGACGATCGAAGAGCTCAACACGATCAGCAGCGATCGCCCGGTGATGATCGTCGATTCGTCGGGGCACCTGGGGGCGGGCAATTCGAAACTCTTTGAGGTTGTCGGGATCACGGCCGACACGCCCGACCCGACCGGTGGCAATTTTTCGCGTAAAGAGGACGGTAAGTCGCTGGCCGGGCCGATGGAAGAGACGGCGCTCAACGCCGTCAGGTCGAAACGTCCTCCGTTCACCGGCGAACTTGCCGATGCGGTCGTCCAAGGGGCGGCGAAACTTTGGGCGAGTTACGGCCAAACGACGGCGATGGAAGCGGGACTTGGTTTGGGGAGCGACGACCTCGGGGTGGTGCTCAACGCGATCGATAAAAAATTGTTGCCGATCGACCTGTACATCGCCGCGAAGGATTCCGCGGTCGACGACACGTTGACCGCGGCTTATGGCGTCGCCGCCGCTTACAACCCTGCCCCCGATGGGACGCTGCAAAAGCTTCGTGCTTCACGCCCCGACCTCGATCGCCGCTATGTCAACCGCGTCCGTTTGGGCGGGATCAAGTTTTGGCTCGATGGCAGTATCGACACCGCATGGTTCACCCAACCTTATGCATCGAACCCGGCCGGGAAGACGGGCTCCTATTCCGGATTCCGTCAAATTCCCGACGAATTGATCGAAGCGGCGATCGATCGATTTTGGGCGACCGATATCCAGATCCACATGCACATGAACGGCGATGCCGCCGCCGACCAGGCGCTGACCGCGATCGCCAAGGCGGTCAAGAAGCACGGGATGCGTGACGCCCGCCCCGTCTTTGTCCACGGCTCCGTTCTACGACCCGACCAGATCGAATCGATGAAACGCTTCGGCGCGATCCCCAGCTTCTTGCCATCGGGGATCGTCCCTGGTGGAGACAGCGTCGTCAAATTGTGGGGCGCGGATCGCGCTGCCAAGTCGATCGCCGCACAGACGTTCCTTCGCGCGGGGCTCCCGTTCACCTTTTCGCACGACGCGCCGGTCTCGCCCCAACCGTGGATTTTGGAACTGGTCGACGCCGGCACCAACCGCCGTTCGGGGAGCGGCCAAGTGATCGGGCCCGACGAACGGATCTCGCCGTATGACGGCCTCCGCGCCGTCACCGCGGTCGCCGCCTACCAGCTCAAAGAAGAAGCCACCAAAGGGACGCTCGAGCCGGGCAAACTCGCCGACCTGGTGATCCTTGACAAAAACCCGCTGAAGGTCGACCCGCTGACGATCAAACAGATCCAGGTGCTCGAAACGATCAAAGAGGGAACGACGGTTTTCAAACGCGAGACTGGCGGGGCGGAATAACCGCTCGCCCAACTTGGACCGAGACCATTTTCTGCGAATCCCGAATCCCGGGTACGACCCCAACGAAAAGGGGCCCCCACCGAAAAGGAGATGGGGGTACTTTTTTGGGGTCAGGGGCCTGGCGAAGCTGGGGTCGTTCGAGGCCGCGAGTACCGGACGGCTTGCGCCGTGCCGCTTTTGTTTGCTATGCACGCGAGTACCGGACGGCTTGCGCCGTGCCGCTTTTGTGTGTTGATAAGCGTTGCCACCAGGGGCGAAGTTGATGCGCATTTCTGTTAGCTTGGTACGAATCCATTCGCTGCGGGTCTCTTGCAGATCCGCGCCGCACGCCTCCTGATATCGGACCAATAAAACGTTGAATGCCGAAAACCCCTACACCCCCTCTGATTTCCCTAGCGTCGCAGCGAATACCGCCCTTAGGCCGACAAACCGGGCCATGTGGCGGGCCTATTTCTACGCACCCGCCGTCGCACCGCTCGCGTTTGTCGCGATCGTCTTCATCGCCGGGTACCTCTCCGTCGTGTTGGGAGGGGATGTCAACGAGGCTTCGATGCTCGTCCTCCCAGCCATCGCCCTCACGGTCGGTGTCGTAGCCTGCTACCTGGTGGCGGGCTTCATCGGGATGCCGATCGCGTTTTTCCTTCGCCGGATCGATTCGTTGAATGCCTTCTCGATCCACGCCGCCGCGTTCGGCTGGGCCCTTTTTTTCACGACCATTTGTGCCGTGTTCCTCGTCGGCGAAAAATGGAATGAGCTGCCGCTGGCCATCTGTTACGTCGGCGCGGGGGTCATCCCCTCCGTTTTGCTCTCTGGCACCGCCTTCTGGTTGCTCGTGCGTTTTTTTTCCAGACGCGAAGCCGCAAGGGTGTAACGGAGCCGCGTGCGTGATCGAAAATCTGTCGTGGGTTCAAACGGCGGGATGATCGCGCGGGTTGTGATGATCGCGACATGCCCGCCTCGACGTCCGCGATGAGAATGCCGACTTTGCCTGTTGACAGACAACACGTCAACATCTCTCGCCGGCAATTGCCCTTTTCCATCGTCCCTCCGCGTCATCGTCAGCGGTCACGGATAGATACGCTTCGGTGACGCCGAATCGGGGGCTTGATTTGTTTCGTGATGAGCGGCAATTAAAATGGAGTCGCGTCAGCCCTAGCGGTTAGCCAGCCGGTCGGTTTATCCCGACATTTTTCGGTCCTTTCACTGACGCCGTTCTTTACCTAAGCGGTAGGTGCTTTCGTGTATCGATCCCCAATGAAGTTGCTGCGGTCCGCCGCCGTGAAGGCATCATGGCCGATCTCTCGGCGGCTCGTGTCGGAATCGTCCCAGCGGGCATCGCTGCTGCGTCAATTCGAGTCGTTGGCCGACGGTGCTCTGCGACTTTATGAGAGCCGCAACCAAATCGACCAGTTGATCGCTTTTGATTCGCCCCCCGTCATCGGTGAGATCGGGATCTTCGAGGGCGATTTCGCCAAGTTCCTGATCAACCGGTACCAGCCCGCGGAGCTGCATCTCTTTGACCTTTTCAGGACCGCCGAATCGATTTGCTCAGGCGATTGCGACGGCAACAACGTCCGCGTGTTGTCGGGCGATGATGTCTATCGGAATGCCATTTCCGCATTCGGTTCTGATCCTCGGGTCAGCCTTCATGAGGGGGACAGCAAGGTCACGGTCCGCTGCATGCCTGATGATCATTTCGACTTGATCTACATCGACGGAGATCACAATTACCAGGGATGTCTCGCCGACCTTCTGAATTGCTACGAGAAAGTGAAGCATTCGGGATGGATCGCCGGGCATGACGTCGCGATCAATCCCCGTAAGTGCCGAAGTTACCAGAAATTCGGCGTGAAGAGGGCCGTTCTCGAGTTTTGCGAGCTAAAGAACTTGAGGGTTAGCGGATTGTTTAACGACGGTTGTGTGAGTTACGCGATTCGGGTGAATAAGCAAACGTCCACGCGGACCGGTTCCAAAAGTTAAGTTCCTGCCATGAAGAGAATGCTTTATAGGACCGTCCGTTCGTTCGGTCATACTGTCCTCGGGTACAAGTGGCAGTCGCAAGGACAGGGTCGGACCGATGACCTTTCGGAGGCTGATCGCGAAATACTTCGGCGGATCGACGGCTTTTCGATGACCACGTTAGAACGAAAGGTCTCTGTGATCTCGGCCGTTCGCCACTTGGTTCGCGCCGGC
>JBEIRZ010000237.1:0-6876 GCA_040375695.1 Planctomycetaceae bacterium | reverse complement strand
CGGATCGGGGGTGAACCTCGTCGGCGGCATCGGCGTTTTATTTCCGGGAGAAGACGGGTTAGCGACGCACGAGCAGGGCGTTCGACATTCGAGCGAGCTGGGTGGGAAGCCTCAAACCGAATTGACTCGGCTCAACGCCGACAAGGTGTTGGAGGCCGAATTCATGGCATTGGCCGCGGCCGCGGGTGGCGGGATCGTCGGACGGAGCGAGTTCGTTCGGAACGTTGGCGACATCAACGCGAAGTTACCGCCGCTACCGAACTTCGTCGCGCTCAACGGCCGCATCGACCTTGTCGGGATCACGCTCGAAATTTACGGGCCGACACCCAGCCGCGCCTTCCGCATGCCGGGGATCGATCGGTTGCTCGCGTTCGGTCGAGCCCGCATCGGGAATGTCGCGATCCCCAGCGGGGTCGATCTTCCGGTGACCTCGGGTGGTGATTTGCAATTGGACGGTCGTGCGGTCCCCGAAGGATGGTTGGTGGCCCCGCATGATTCTCCGGTGGCGGGCGAATTGACCGAGGCGGAGGTCGTGAGCATGATCGAATCCGGGGTCGCGCGGGCCGAGAAGACACGTGCCGCGATCCGTTTGAACCAGAACTTTCTTCCCGGGACCCAGACGCGGATGGTCCTTGCGGTGACCGACACCCAAGGGAATGTGCTGGGGCTTTTTCGCATGCCCGATGCGACGGTTTTCTCGATCGACGTCGCCGTCGCGAAGGCCCGGAACACCTCGTACTATGCCGATGCCGCGGCATTGCAACCTGTCGACCGGATCGACTTCAACGGCAACGGACTGTTCGAACAGGTCAGCACTTCATTTCGCCAGCCCGGCGACACGGTCCCCTTAGGAACGGCGCTAACCAACCGCACATTCCGGTTCCTTGCGGGGCCGCGCTACCCGACGCTCGCCGAGTTGCCCAAGCCGCGCGGGACGCTCGACCCTGCGATCCCATTGGCCGACCAGCGGCCCGATTTGGCGCGTTTGGTGGGGCCGTTCAGTTCGCTGAGGATGGCGGGGATCAACCCGTACACGGCCGAGAACCTCGATCCGATGTCGCCGACCGCGATCGACCAATACTTCACCGCCAACCCGGATGACGTCACGGCGATGTTCTTTGACGCGTTCGTACCGTCGAGAAATTTCCGCGACCCGGGAGATGCCGGGGTTGTGATCTCGGGGACCGCGGACGCGCAGCCGTTGGCCAACCAGAACGGGGTCATCTTCTTCCCCGGCAGCACATCGCTGTACCGCGACGGGCAGTTGCGGGGCGGGTTGGGTGTGAGCGGTGATGGTGTCGACCAGGACGACGTCGTGACGGCCGACGCGCAGCAGGGGTTCGAGCCGATCGCGTCGCTCCGTGCCGACAAATTCATCGTCGGCGGCGTGCGGCTCCCGTATCAGAAATTCAATCGCGTCCCCGGGCTGTGAGCCGATTGCGTGATGGTGTTGTTCGCTTAAGCGCCGTTGGCACATGCCGGCGGATCTCGTGACTCGGCATGAAGGCTTCGACTGTAGGCAGCGCGTTTTGCTTCGCAGGTGCTGATCGAAAGCAGCGGCATCGGTCGGGTTGTGTCGGCTGTGCTTGGTGTGGCGTCCGGGGGCACTTTGCTGATCGCGGTAACCGTAGCGGACCGATCGAATGGGTTGAGCGAAGTTTAATGTACCGGAAGAGTTTGTCGTTTGACCCGCGTGGATTGGCATGTCAACGAATCGATACGAGCGGCGATGGCCTATTTTGACCCAGACTTGGTTTGGGATCGGGACGTTGGCGGCGTGGGCTTTTGGGGGGATGGCGGCTTGGGCCGTTGAGCTGCCATCTGTCGACCCGCGGACGGAACTTTCTGCGGAAGAGCGGATCGTGATCGACGGTTTAGCGTCCGCCGGCTGTCCTTCCGAGTCGAAGATCTTGGTCCCGTTACCGATCGATTTGCCCATGGCCGCGCCGGTCGTCTCGGGGGCAGAGGATCTGATGCTCGACATGGGGATGATCGAAGCTGTCGATCGGGAGAGGGAGCCTTGCGAGGTTACTGAAGGGGCAGGTGTTGGCGAGCAGGAAGGCGTGGTCGCGGGTGATGGGTGTTTTGGCTGTGGTGGGGACAAGTCACCCGGTTGGCCTCGCAAGCCACGCCATCCGTTACCGGGTGACATCAATCGTGGGAAGAATCCGCCTGGGCGATATTGCATGGAGGATGCGGATCGGGCCGGGGGACCGGGAGCGATTTCTCGATGGGCCAAGCCATCGTATGACAAGAAGTATTCGTGCGGTTTTGTCGGCGGTGGCGCTGCTTTTGGGGGGCGTGGTCATTGCCCGTCGGAAGGGGTTTGGGGGCTCGACTATCGGGGGCATTTGCCGGGCCGAAGGATATGGCTCGGTTGGACCGGCGGCCGATCACAGGGCGGGCTTGGTGCCTATCAGACCGATGGTCACACCGGGATCTTTGCCAAGGGGCACTGATCGATCGGTGGCGGGAATCACCCCAGCATTGCTTGGCCATCCCGTTCGACGATCCGCAACAGCGCTTCGCCGCTCATCCGGTGTGCCGCGTCATGCGGGCAGGCGTAAACGCAGCTCGGTTTACCGTCGATGCTGCGGCACAGGTCGCAGGTCGTTGCCTTCTGCTGGATCACGGGGATCTGGCGGCCATCGAGCTGTTGGAAGACGGGGCGCGGTTTGCCCGTCTTCGGGTCGGGTTCGGTCTTGGCGAATCCGTGCATGTTGATGTTGCCGTAGGGGCAATTTTGGGCACAGAGCCCGCAACCGATGCAGTAGTCTTCGATGTTGATTTCGAGCGACTTGCCGCTGCGATGGATCGCGTCGACGGGGCAGCCGACGAGGCAATACGGGTCGAGGCATGATCGGCAACTGCTGGCGACGAGGTATTTATCGAAGCGAAGCCCTTCTCGGATCATTCGCGTGACGCCGCCGTGCGTGTCCGCGCAGGCCTTCGTGCACTCGTCGCACCGCGTGCATTTTTCGAGATCAAGGACGAGCAGGCTTTGGCTTAGGAAAAGCCCCTGATCGATGAATTCGCTCGCCTCGACCGACGATTGTTGGCGGCGTGCGGAGAGGTCTTCGCGGAGCAGGTTCCGAGCGGTCTGCAGCAGCGGCTGGGTCATCTGGGGGAACCGCCGCAGAAGTTCTTCGAAATCATTGGCGTGGATGCGGATCAGTTCGACGTGGTCGAGGGCCGCGAACGACGCGGTGCGGCGTCCGGCGATGACGGTCGAAGACGGGTCATCGATAAGCCTTTCGACCCCAAAGAGTCGGGTGAGCAAACCGATCTCGCCGAAGTAGTTGCCGGGCGAGACGTAACCCAGGACGCGTTCGGTCGCCCCATACTGTTGGCTGAGGCGGACAAAACCGAGGCGATTGATGTAGAGCGCGTCGGCGATTTCCCCTTGGCGAAAGATCGTTTGGCCGGGGTCGACGGTGATCAGCCCGACATGTTGGCTCAACCATTCGGCGGCCTTGGCGCGGTCATCGTCGCTGAGCCCATTGAAGATGCTGAGCGAAGCGATTTGTCCTCGCAGCCTTCGGTTGCGATAGACCTTGTCGAGGAATTCACGTGCCGCCTCGTTTCGCTGCATCATGTAGAGGACGTTGCGACGGATCTCGACGACGGTGGACGGTTCGCTGGCGATTACGGTCGCGGAACGCGGGTAATTATTGAGGCAGGCCATTTCGCCCAGGATGACGTCATCTGCCGTGATTTCGAAGCGGTTCCCGTCGTCGACTTTTGCGCCATGTAAATCGTTGATCCGGGCGACGGCGGACGATTCGGAGCGATCGCGGCGTGCGAGCCCGAGCAGCCGTCGCCAAGCCGGTTCGGGACGCGTCGTTTCGGCTTTGGCCGCGGAGCGGATTCGCCCTTCGAAGCGGCCGTTGACGATCACGAAAGCGGTTGCGCCATGTTCCCCTTCGCGGCAGAGCACGTCGCCGGGTGCGAGCTTACGGATGTGGAACGAGTTCTGATTGAACTGGACGAATTTCGGCGGCAAGACCGAGAAGAGCGGGATCGACATCAGCTCTTCGATCTCGGGGATCGTATCGTCGGCATCGCGGCTCGCCGCGAGGTAGGTCGGTTGAAATTCGAGAGCGCCGGTCGGGCAGGAGATGACGCATTCGCCGCACGACACGCAAGAGCTTTCACCCATCGGGTCATCGAGGTCAAACCCGATGTGGCTGTCGTACCCTTTGCCGAACTTGCCGATGACGTGGTTCTTTTTGATTTGGTCGCAGCCGCGGACGCAGCGTGCGCAGAGGACGCATTGCTGTGGGTCGAACGCGACCATCCGGTTGGAAAGGTCGAGTCGAGGCGGGGGGGCCTTGTGCGGGCCGCGAGATTTCGACTCGGCGGTGACTTGCGGTTGGTCGCCCGAACCGCCGCCTTGGGTGGACCAATCCCGCGGCGCGAATCGGCTTTGATCGATGCCGAATCGCTGGGCGAGCGATTGCAATTCGTTCCCCAGTCGGTTCGGTTGATCACCGATCGTCGCGGGATCGGCGGGGCGTCGGTCGTCGAGCCCGGGGCTGTGGGCGGGGGTTGCGGCGGGGAGGTGATCGGCGACGAGCAGTTCGGTCAACAGCCCGCAGGCCTTGCGTACCCTTTCGGCCGACTCTGGGCTCGCCTCGCTTCGAATGGTGTGGACGATCATCCCGTCGGTGACCTGTTGGACGCAGGACGGCACGAGCTTGCTGCGAACGCCCCTGCGGGTTTCTTCCACCGCCTCGACCATGCACAAGCGACAGACGCCGACGGGGGGCATGTGTTCGCGGTGGCAGAGCGTGGGAATCGGGTTGACGTCGCCTGCCTTGAGGACGAAGGCTTCGGCGGCGGCGTCGTAGATCGTCGTGGGTCGGGGGATGGCGTTGCCGTCGGCGTCGCGGATGATGACACCCTGCGAGTCGCGGCGAGGTTGTGCCTTTTTGACCGTTACGGCACGGCCATCGATCGAAAGTCGCACTTCGGTGTCAAAGTCGGCTGCGGTCGAGCGTCGGACGCGGACGAGCCGCCCGTCGATGTCGCGGGCGAAGAGGCCTTCGTCATCGTACCTGCCGGTCGGCTCGGTGGCGAGCAAAGCGACCGCCGCGGGGTCGATCGCTGTCCCAGGAGGCGTCGTGGTCGGATCGTTGGGGGCGTCGCCGTTCATCGTGGGCTCCCGGGCAGATGACTTGGGTTGGATGAACCGGCACCTTGCGAGATCGTGGTCGCGTCATCCGGAGGATTCGTACGACAGCGCTTGGCGACGGCATCGGGAAAGAATTTGAGGAGCGTTCGGGCCGGGTTGCTGGCGACTTGCCCTAACCCGCAGATGCTCGTCGCTTCCATCACCGACCCGAGTTCGGCGATCGTGTCACGGATCACCGGCAGCGAATCGGTCGAGACATTCCCGCGGGCGATCTGGCCGATCATTTCCGTAACCTTTTGGGAACCGATGCGGCAGGGGACACACTTGCCGCACGACTCGTTGCGAAAAAATCGGCTGCACGCGAGGGCTTCGGCGACGATGTCGCAGCGGTCACCGTAAACGACGAGTCCCCCGCCGAGCATGAAACCCATTGCCCGCGAGACGTTGATGTCCAGCGGCAAGTCGCGGGCGCTAAGCGAGCTGATGCCGGTCTCTTTCAGTGTCTTGGCGAACGAACGGCTGAAACCTTCGGCCGGGATTTGCGCGGGCCAGAGGCCTCCTGAGGGCCCGGAGAGCGCGACGGCGGCGAGGCCCATCCCGTCGCGCATCCCTCCGGCGTAGCGATCGATCAATTCGCCGAGGGTGAGCCCCGTCGGCACTTCGTAGACGCCCGGTTTGGCGACATCGCCGCTGATCGAAAAGAGCCTCCGTCCACGCACCCGGTCGGCCTGGCCGACTAAATCGAACGGGCCGGTTTTGACCCCCTCATCACGGAACCATTTCCCTTGCGAGCGGTGCATGATCGCGGGGACCCAAGCGAACGTTTCGACATTATTCAGCAGCGTCGGTTGGTTGCGATAGCCGTTGGTCATCAGTTCCGGAGGGCGATTGCGTGGTTCGGCGCGCTTGTCTTCCATCGCCTCGATCAGGGCTGTCTGTTCGCCGCAAATGTAGCCACCCGGGCTGATGTAGACATCGAGCTGGAAGCTCATTCCGGTACCGAGCAAACCGTTGCCGAGCAATCGCATCGATCGCGCCCTGCGGATCTCTTCGCGAAGCTTGGCGATCTGTTCGGGATATTCATGTCGGACGTAGATCCACCCCTGCTCTGCCCCGACGACGAGCCCCGCGAGGATCATCCCTTCGATCAGCAGATGGGGGTGACGGGTCATCACCTCGCGATCTTTAAACGTCCCCGGTTCGCTCTCGTCGGCGTTGCAAACGACGTATTTCCTTTCCCCTTCCGCGTTGAGGACGTCGGCCCACTTGAGGTAGGTCCTGCCACCGGCGCCGCCCATCCCGAGCAAGCCCGCGGTCTCTAAGGCCGACAAGACCCGTTGTGGGTCGGGTGTCGCGAGGTAGCTCCTAACAATCCGATAATCGCGTGTGGCCTCGGCTTGGCGGTCCGACGGGTCGGGCTGGCCGTAAATCTCGATCTGCCATGGGTCATTCGACTGTGCGACGGACCGCTCACTGTGGCCGGCATCGGTATCGGCGGGTGGTTCAGTGTCCTGGCGGTAGGATTCGATCAAGCCTTGCAGTTCCTCAACATTTTTCTCGACGTGGAGCCGTTCGTTGATGATGCAGGCGGGGGCCCGGTCACAGCGGCCCAAGCAGGAGACGCCACAAACATCGACCTCCCCATCTGCCGAATCGGCCGCGATCGCTTCGAGCCGCGTTAGCAGCTCGCCCGAACCGCGGAGGTGGCAGGCCATGTCGCGACAAACATGGACCGAGACCTT
>JBEIRZ010000369.1:0-4486 GCA_040375695.1 Planctomycetaceae bacterium | reverse complement strand
GTGGGTTGCTGGGGGATCAAAGCTCGCTGGGCCCACCTTGTGGCCCGTCTATCTGGGCCCACCTTGTGGCCCGTCTGTCTGGGCCAATCGATCGTCGGAGACGTCGCGATCGACCGGATGGGATCGTTAAAACAAGATGGAATCCAAAAAAATGGGCGGATCGATCCGCCGGTTGATGAATCCGTCAGGCGATCGTCCGCCAAGGGCCTTCGACCAAGCCAATCGTATCAGAACGGCTCCGAGGACGGTATGCTAAGGGGTGATTGTCGGGGTCGCCATCGGGGTCGACATCTGGGTCGCTCGAAGGTCGCGTTCCGTCTAGTGATCCGCGATCATGTTGCGATGCCCGTTCCCTCCCGTGCATGACCTGTCCCGTGCACGACCTGTCCCGTCACGACCTCTCCCGTCACCAAAGGGCAACGGCCCTGTCCCCTTCCCCAATCCCACCACGCCGATGCAGCCCAAGAAAATCCGCCTGATTTTGATCGCCCTGGCTGGCTTGATCTTCGTCCCGCTCCCATCTCTGCTTGGGGCCGACCCCTGGCTCGATCTCCCGGGTGGCGATGGTCCTGGCAAGGGCAAGCACATCGTCTTAATCGCCGCCGAAGAGGCATACCGTTCCGAGGAATCGATGCCGGTCATGGCGAAGATCCTGTCGCGGATGGGGTTTCGCTGCACCGTGCTCTTTGCCATCGATCCGGCGAAAGGGACGATCGACCCGACGATCAAAAACAACATCCCGGGGCTCGAACTTTTACGCGATGCCGATCTGATGGTCGCCTTTTTGCGATGGCGTGAACTCCCGGATGATCAGATGAAGGAGATCATCGATTACACCGAATCGGGGCGGCCGATCATCGGGATCCGCAACGCCACGCACCCGTTCCGCTACGTCAATCGGCCGGACAGTCCCTACGCGCGATTCGATTCGTCGAGCAAGGACCCGCAAGGGGGTTGGGGACGGCTCGTTTTAGGCGAAACCTGGGTCTCGCATTATGGCAAGAACCTGATCGAAAGCACCCGTTGCGACGTCGCGGCTTCGGCCATTGACCATCCGATCTTTCGGGGCGTTAAAAATAGCTTCTGGATCCCCGACGACGTCTACGGGATCAGCGATTCGCTGTCGGGCGACAGCACCCCCGTCTTGATGGGCCAACCGCTCGTCGGCTGGTCGGCTCAAGATGCCCCGAGTCCGGACAAACAACCCCAACCGATCGCCTGGACCAAGTCCTATACCGGTGCCGCTGGCAAAAAAGCCCGCATCTTCACCACGACGATGGGGCATGGCGATGCCTTCAAGATCGAAGATTATCGCCGCATGCTGGCAAACGCCGCCTTCTGGTCGATGGGCATGGAATCCGCCATCGACCCCAAAGCCGATATGACGATCCCCGGCGACTATGCCCCGGGCCCGGTCGGCGCCCAAGGGGTCAAGCCGGGCGTGAAACCCGCCGACCTGAAATGACACTCACCAACCTTCCCTTTTCATCCCTTCCTCCTTTGCGACCCGCCATGAAACCGATCCGAACATTTGCCATCACCCTGCTTGGTATCACCCTCGTGGCTGGTACCACCGCCGCGGCGACAGCGGTCTGCTTCGCGCAAGAAAAAGCCGCCGCCACAGCGCCTGCCGAATCGGCCGCCGTCCGCCCCTTCATCGACGATGAAACCCCCGGTTGGCGGTCGTTAACCCAAGCCGATTTCACCAAAGTCAACAGCGCCGACAACACCTGGTCTTGGAAAGACGGCATGTTGCTCTGCACCGGCCAACCCGTGAGCGTCCTTCGGACGACCAAGGAATTCGTCAACTTCGAACTCATCGTCGAATGGATGCACGAAAAGGCGGCGGGTAATTCGGGCGTCTTCCTCTGGACCACGCCGGAATCGATCGAACGCTTGACCGCGGCGGGTAAACCGGGCTTGCCCAGCGGCATCGAAGTCCAAGTCCTTGACCATGGCTACACCGACATGGTCAAAGCCCAAGGGGGAAAGACCGATTGGTTCGGTACCAACGGTGACGTCTTTCCGGTGGGGGTCAAGATGACCCCGTTCCCGCCGCTGTCGCCCGATGGCAGCCGCAGCTTTCCCCGCAAGCTGCTCGCCAAAGGACATGGCCAGTGGAACCAGTACTACATCCGCGCGATCAATGGCGAGGTTCGCCTGTGGGTGAATGGCGAAGAAGTCTCCGGCGGGACGGCGATCGAACCGCGGCAAGGTTTCCTCTGCTTGGAAAGCGAAGGGTCGCCGATCCGATTCCGCAAGCTTCGCATTCGCGAGCTCCCATAACGAGGTCGCTGCATCTCACCGATCGTGGGTACGCGAGCCCTTCCATTGAGCGGGCTCGTGTATTCTTCACCCGGGGCGGCTGCTCTGTTGGCAAAACTTTCGGAAGCCGTGCAAATTCAGAAGGCCCATCGTCGCGGCTTGCCGCCCGGCGGGGACAACTCCATGTCATCGAACTCGACGTAGGGCGAGCCTGATGGGAGATACAACCTTAGGATCCCCGCCTTTTCTTTGACCGGCAATTCGACCGTGATCGTTTGCCATTCCGATTCGCCCGCCACGCTGTAAGGGACGCTCAAGGTTTCGCTTCCCCCCGCCGCCGCGAGCAGCGCGACCTTTCCTTCACCGGCCAACGGCGCCCGCACGCGAAACGAAAAACGTGTCGTCCCCGGCGGCAATCCCGCGCCGAGCCCCAAAAACGAATTCGGCCCCTTGGACCGAACGTTCAAAGCCCCCTCGCGGACGACGGCCTCACCCGCACGATTCTTCCAACCGCCCGGCAAGTCATCCGCCGCCGGTTTCTTGTTCGCATCTCCCTTGGGCGACGCGACTACCTTGCCGAAGTCGACGTTCAGCTTCGGGATCACCGCTTCGGTCTCCTTCAGAAAAGCGTCGAGCAGACCGCCGAGCTCCTTCGCCAATTCCGGCTTTGCTTGGACCAGGTTGCTTCGTTCCCCAGGGTCGCTGGCAAGGTCGTAAAGTTCGAGCTCATCCGAACCGTCGTCAGCCCGCCCGTAAAAACGGATCAGCTTGTGGTCCCCTTCACGGACGTAGGACCCGGCATAAAACCCGTCCATCACCGCATCGCGTGCCGCATTGCCGTGAGGGAAGTGACAGAAGAGCCGCTTCCTTGGTGACGGGCCTCCCTGCAAGGCTTGGCTTTGGTCAAACCCATCCGTCTTCTGGTCGGGCCTTGGCGTCGCGCCACAAACGCTCAGCAACGTCGGGTAGAGGTCGGTCGATTGGATCAAAAAGTCTGCCGTCGTCCCTCCCTTCACCTTACCAGGCCAAACGACCATCCCGGGCTCTCGCGTCCCGCCGTCGTACAGCGACGCCTTGCCGCTGCGATAAGGGAGATTGCTGGTGGCGGGCACCTCGGCATAACCGACCGGGTCGGTCTGTTTGGGCGGGTAAGCAAACCCGCCGTTGTCCGACCAAAAGATGATCATCGTGTTTTCGGCCTCACCCGATTCGTCGAGGTGCCGAAGCAGCCGACCCACCGCATCGTCCATGCTCTTCACCATCGCCGCATAGAGCGGGTTTAGCTGAGGCTGGGCCGGGTCGACTTTCTTTTCGAAATGCTCGATGTAATCCTTCCGTGCGTTCCACGGGGAATGAACCGAGTAGAGCCAAAAGTTGATGAAGAACGGTCGCCCCTTACTGGCTCGCATGAATCGGCCCGCCTCGTCAGCCATCCGCTCGTCGACATGACGCCCAGGCTCTTCCTCGATCGATGCGTCGGTGATGAACTTCCACGGGGCCAGATACCCGCCCCCTGGGCCCGGTGCCTTCGGGGTGTGCGGCCAATCGAGATCAAAACCCTGGTCGCGTGGCTCGTACGCGTCACCGGCCATCAGGTTGTGCCCCAAGTGCCATTTACCGAAATGGGCGGTCGCATAACCGACACCCCGCAGCGCCTCGGCCAACGTGTGGTAATCGGGCTTCAATCGCGTCACCGAGTTCGCGATGTGCACACGTGCGTCATTAAGCACCAGCTTCTTGTCGAGCTGCACCGCCGGCAGGTGGCATGACGGCGACGTGATCCCGGTCCGCGCCGGGTGCTGGCCCACCATGATGCTCGAGCGCGTCGGCGAACAGAGCGGGCTCGCCGAATAGGCATTGGTCAACCGTACCCCCCGCGACGCCAATCGGTCGAGGTTCGGCGTCTCAAAATAAACGCTCCCGAAGCACCCCAAGTCACGGGCCCCAAGGTCATCGGCCAATATCAACACGACGTTCGGCCGGTCGAGCTCCCCACTTGCCGATTCGCCAAGGGGAAGAACCGAAAGGGCGATAAGAAATGTGACAACGCGGTTCATGATCGACGTTCAGGTGGGAATGAAGTGTGTGGAACTCGCCGCGCGTGGTGACGCGCGCCGAGCCCGAAAAGGATCGACTAGCTTGACACGTTTTCAATGACGATGCGATCACCTGCACCGGTTGCTAAGTCGCCAAGGTAACCTTGTCGTAAACCTCGGACGCC
>JBEIRZ010000402.1:0-3973 GCA_040375695.1 Planctomycetaceae bacterium | reverse complement strand
TCTGAGTGCGGCGATGGCAGCGGCGGCGTCTTGTGGGGGATGGTCGCGAAGGACCGCTTGGCCACGCAGGGTCCACTGTGCGGCGGCGTTCCAATCGAAGCGATCGAAGGGGGCGTCCTGCAAACCGGCCATCGAGGTGGGGAGGGGCTCGGGTGAGCATAGCTGGGCCTCGATCGCGGCGATCGCACGGATCGCATCGTTCATCGCACCCTTCATTTCATCCGTCGCAGCGCCTCGCAAACGCATCTGCCGCAGCGAGTCATTCAATCTTTCGGCGTCGTCCTCGAAGTGTCGACCTAAACCGCCTTCGAACAACACGGCTTGCAACCAGGCGTGGGGGCGGGGGATCCCGTCGCTGATCGTGAGTTTGTTGGCGTTGCCGTCAAGCGACCGATGGCAACCGAAACAATCGTGTTCGGCCAATTCGGGCCAAGGTGGGGCTGGTTCGTCGTTGGTGGTCGGCGTTTGGGAATCTTCGAATCGCTGCCGAGACAATTCGATCGCCGACCGCAAGGCGATCAGTCGCGACAGCCAATAACGACGCGATTCGGCTTCGCCTGGGATCCGCGGCAAGGCGTCATCGGTCGCGACGTTGCCATGGGGAGGGAGCCGTTTGAGTGCCGACCAGGGGTCGAACCTCAGGGCCGGATGTCCCGCGGCGATCAGGTCGTGATTCATGTCACGGGTCAAGCCGTCGGCGCGACGCGAGCCGACGTGGCACAGGGCGCAGCCCTCGATGCGTGCGGCGAAGGCGTTCATGTCTCGCATCGACCCGTGCGGTCGGAAGTCGTGTTGCAGGTGTGGTTCGATCCACGTCGCGGCGGGGCCGTGGCAACCTTCGCAACCGACACCCTCGCGGATCGAAACGGTCGCATCGATCGACTCGGTCGTTCGATCGAAGGCCCGCGGCGCATGGCAACCGCTGCAGCGGAGCCGCAAGACTTCGCCATACCGCTGTGGCGACTGCGCGGTGAGCGGGTCGAGGGTGTGGATCATTCTGGTCGACGCTGCGGTCATCAGCGATCGGCCCGCGCGGGTGTGGGGGTCATAAGCGTCGAACGTGGTGACACTGCTCCGCCACGATGTCGTGTTGCCGATCGCCCCGCCATGGCAGGTGCTGGTCGCGCACGACGCGTTGCCAAGCCATGGCCCGACGTGTGCATCCGATTCGGCATCGCGATTCGAAAACGCCACCGCATCCGGTCGGTCCGTTTGGGCGGTTTCAACGGATGGCGCTGGGGCCAGTCGATCGCTTGTCTCCGACGCCAGCGTGCGGATCAGCAGTGTGGCCGTATCGGGTCGATGACGCTGGGCGTGGGTGAAAGTGATCGGGAGTTCGGGGGCTTTGGGCCGCATTGTGATCGAGGCCGCGTCATCGATCGGGCTGGCGGGAGCGGTTGTTTGAAGCGGTACCGCTTCGATCGGCGTTGCCTCGATCGGCATTGCTTCGATCGGCATTGCTTCGATCGGCATTGCTTCGATCGGCGTTGCGGGTTGCGCGTGATGGCCATGATAGAGATGGCAGGTGGTGCAGCGATCGGGGGCTTGATCGGAGAGGCCACCGAAGAGTGACCGTGTCGAATCGCGAAGCCCTGACACCAATTCGGCCCCCAAGCCGTTTGGTCCGGATTGGTGACATGGTGTGCAGGAATCGATCCCCAGGATCAGCGCTGGCGATTCGAAACGTTTCAGCCATGTCGCTAGGGCCGGCTTCGCGAGATCGCTTATGGAGGATGCGGTCGGATCGGCCTGCGGGTGGCAAACGACGCAGGC
Organism: Planctomycetaceae bacterium; assembly: GCA_040375695.1. Lineage (GTDB taxonomy): Bacteria > Planctomycetota > Planctomycetia > Pirellulales > Pirellulaceae > UBA6163. The sequence continues at coordinate 2,200 of JBEIRZ010000402.1, read as the reverse complement.
AGCGGTGCGGTGGGCGTTGTGATCGAAGGCGCCGCGGGCGAGCCTCGCTTCGGGGAGTTGTGGCAAGCGCGGTTGCTGCTCGAGGTCCGTTTTACCGTGGCAGACCACGCATTGGTCGCGGACCTTTTGGACGAGGGCGTCGGTGATCGCCGGGTCGAATCGATCGAGTGGGTTCTTGGTTGGGGCGATCTCGACGTTGGTCTCGGGATCGAGCTCTATCGGTTGGCCCTTCGTGCCGGGCTCTATCGGTTGGCCCTTCGCGTCGGGCTCTATCGGTTGGCCCTTCGCGTCGGGCTCTATCGGTTGGCCCTTCGTGCCGGGGTTTTTCCTCTTCCAGGGACTGCCAATGGTAGCGGGTTGGGTTGGGGCGATTCGCCGCGCCGGATGCCTTGGTCGACTTCGGCGTCGAGGATCACCTTGCGGGCTGCCAGTTCGTCACGGAGCGCCGACAGGGGGATGCCGTGGGGGATCCCGGCTTGGCCCTCGCGCTGGCCTGGGGCGGAGAGCGGATGGCAAGCGGCACAATGTTGGTCGAAGCGGATCGGTTGGGAGAGCTTGGACCACTGGCGGGCCGCGGCCGAAATCGTCCCGGTGGTGTAGGTGTGACATGCGGCGCAATCGAGTTGGACGATCGCGGCATCGTCCTGGCCGGGTTGGCGATAGCGATCACGGTCGGCGGGGGGGATACGGTCGAGTGTCATCGCGCCGCGGCGTCCTGGGAGGACTTGGCCGGGGGCCATGTGCTGGGCGTGGTCGAATCGTATCCCGGCGATATTCGGTTCCGCGTCGGGGGTGAACGCGGTCGAAGCGAGTGACGGGAACTCGCCATGTCCCGCGCGGGAAAAATCGACGACCGCGCGCGGAGGGATATCGCTCGGCGATGCGATGGCCGCTTCGGGGCGTGTCGCGGCGACGAGGCTTTCGACATCGCCATGGCATTCGGTGCAGGTCCGATCGTTGATGGGGATCAAGCGATTGGTCAACCCGAGATGCTCGTGGTGGCATGCGGCGCAATTCCGATCGGCGAGGTGACCCGTTTCGCTCAATCGTTCGCTGTGTGGGTAGATCGTCTGGTGGCAGACGAGGCAGCGGTTGGCGTTCTGTTCGATCGAGGCCTTGGGGTTGATGCGGAAGGCGTCGCCCGCGATCGGCGTGAGGGACTCGTGGCAAGCCGCGCAATTGCTTTCGAGTGCGGCATGGGCCAGCGACAGGGGGCCGGTGCTGAGATGGGCTTCGCCGCCGGGTGTCGCCGCGACCCACAACAAGTACGCGGCCCCAGCGGCGATCGGGATCGCAAAGGCCAAGGATCGCCAACGCCCGGCCAAGCCGGGGGTGCGGTGGTAATCGAGCGGGATGCGGCGAACCCGCGTCTTCCCGGTCTGCTCGTTCAATTCGGCCAATCCGCTCACAGACGCCTCACTTCCTCGGCGGCATTCGATCACCAGTAACGCAGCGCCAAGATGACGTGCCCGATCAACAATAGGGTAAGTCCCGCCGACAGGGCGATATGAATCGGCAACCAAGCGTGCAACCAACGGTCCAGCCGCTTTTGAAGATTGTACTGTCGGCGGGTGTCGGCGAGCCGTTCCAGCGGTTCGATCAATTCATCCGCTTCTGGCGAGCAGGCGCTTCGCAGCAACCGGAACCAAGTCGCCGAGCGCGTCTGATCGCCGAACAGGTAGAGGTTCGTCGAGCCATCGACGAGGAACGGGCGGAGCTCGGCATAGGCGTTCCACAGGGCCTTGGAGTCGGCATCCGACAGCTTCGTCGCCCCTTCTCCTAGGTATCGACCCCTTCGGTCACGAACGTCCCTCGATGCCCCGATCACGACCGCCGACCTTGAACCCTGTTCGGCGACCGCCGACCTTGAACCCTGTTCGGCGACCGCCGACCTTGAACCCTGTTCGGCGACCGCCGACCTTGAACCTTGTTCGGCGACCGCCGAAGCCTGGGACGGGGCGTGCGATGTTGCCGACAGAACCTGATCCGATTTCGACGATTCGGGGTGATCGTCGCAAACTTCGTCTGCATTTGTGTCGGACGAACGGCTCGATCGGGCTCGGGGGCCACAAACGGTACGCAGGAGCTGATCGACATCATCGACCAAGGTTAGCGCCACATGGTCGATCTGGGTGGTGATCGTCTCTGCCGGTACCTGACGAAGCAGCCACTTGGGGACGACGTTTTGCAGCGCCAAGCC
>JBEIRZ010000169.1:0-9370 GCA_040375695.1 Planctomycetaceae bacterium | reverse complement strand
CCGGCTCGCCGCGACCCAACAAGCAGGGCTCGCCGCACCCGACGCCACGGTCGACCCGCACGTCTGCAGCGACCCGTCGCTCGAAACCGACCTGTCGGACGTTAACCGCCAAAGCCAACGGCTGATCCGGATCGCCGTCACGATCCTCGGCGGGGCGCTGCTGATGCTGATCTGGCGTGACATCCTCCCGGCCCTCGGCTACCTGAACCGCTTCGAACTTTGGACCAACGGCATCGCCTCGCCGGGGCAAGACGGCGAAATCCCCCGCGTCACCCTCGTCGACCTCTTGCTGGGTGGCGGCTGGCTGGCGCTCACCTACATCGCCTGCCGCAACCTCCCGGGGCTGTTGGACATCTCGCTTTTCCAGCGGCTCCCGCTCGACGCCGGGGCACGCTACGCCGCCGGCGCCTTGACCCAATACCTCCTCGTCGTGATCGGCGCGATCGCGTCGTTCCGCCAGATCGGGATCGGTTGGCAAAGCGTCCAATGGCTCGTCGCCGCGATGACGGTCGGGCTTGGGTTCGGGCTACAAGAAATCTTCGCAAACTTCGTCTCGGGGATCATCCTCCTCTTCGAACGCCCGGTCCGCGTCGGCGATACGGTGACGATCGGCAACGTGTCGGGCACCGTCACCCGGATCCGGATCCGCGCGACGACGGTCCAGGATTGGGACAACAAAGAACTGATCGTCCCGAACCGCGACTTCGTGACGGGGAACCTCGTCAATTGGACCCTCTCCAGCCCGAACCTGCGGGTGGTGATCCAAGTCGGCATCGCCTACGGTTCCGACACCCGCTTGGCGACAAAACTCCTCTACGAAGTCGCCGCGAAACACCCGCTCGTCCTTCCCGACCCGGCCCCCGTGGTGGTATTCTCGAATTTCGGCGCGAGCAGCCTCGATTTCGAATTGCGGGTCTTCGCCTGCGGCTTGCTCAATTCGCGGATCCTCCGGCACGACCTCCACATGGCGATCGACGACGCCTTCCGCGAACACAAGATCGAGATCGCGTTCCCCCAACAAGACGTTTATGTACGTTCGCTGCCACAGAGTTTTTTAGAACGACTCACCGAACCTTACTCCCCCGCGGCCGACCAGCCCGCGGCGATCCCGCTGCAAGTCGCGTCCGAAACGACGGGCCTCCGCAAACACGCCGCATAAGCAATCACCACACCCCTTCGACGCACGCCCCGCGATGACCGGCACCCCGCCCCAGGACGCATTTGACCCCGCCGATTCACCCCCGGCGGGAGAGCGCATCCCCACCGCTGACACCGGCGTCATCCCCCAAGCCGAACCGGAGCCGTTCCCCCGCAGCGGTCGGCTTGCAGGGGTCGATTTCGGTTCGGTCCGCATCGGGGTTTCCGTCTGCGACCCGCTGTGGATCCTCGTCAGCCCGCTCGAAATCCGCTTGGTCAGCGACCCGGCGCGCGACGCCGAATACTTCCGCGCCCTGGCGAAACGGGAATCCCTCGCCGGTTGGGTGGTGGGTCTGCCGATCCACTGCGACGGGGGCGAGAGCCAAAAGAGCATCGAGGCGCGAAGCTTCGCGAAGTGGTTGCAAGAATCGACCTCCCTCCCGGTACGGCTCTTCGACGAACGCTTCACCACATCGGACGCCCAAGCCCGCTTGCGTGCGAGCTCACGGCGTACCGAAGGAAACGACCGAGCCAAAGGGAAATCGGGGGGCGGAAAATCCGCCGGGGGTAAATCGGCGATGAAACGAAGCCGCCAGCGGCAGGTCGACGCGATCGCCGCACAGGTCCTTTTGGAATCCTTTCTGGAAGCGGTCCGTTACGCACGAAACCGGCCGCTCCCCGGCCAAGCCCCCCGACCGTCCTGCCACCGGCGGCGAAGCCCTCAACTGATGCAAGCCGCCAAACCTCAGGCGTGGGATTTAACACGAAGGCTCGAAGGTTTTCTTGGGGATGGCCCGCGTCATGGGCCACGGAATGACACGGAAGTCCACGGAAAGGGAAAGCTAGGGAATGGCGCGCGTCGGATTTAACACGAAGACGCGAAGGGCGCGAAGTTTTTTTGGGGATGGCCCGCGTCATGGGCCACGGAATGACACCGAAGTCCACGGAAAGGGAAAGCTAGGGAATGGCGCACGTGGGATTTAACACGAAGACGCGAAGCGCGCGAAGTTTTTGTAGGGGGTTGCTAGCAGTTAGCACAGAAGCGGCACGGCGCGAGCCGTCCGGTAACACGCGCAGATGAAGAACCGGTGGGCTCGCGCCCAAGCCGCTGACGTTTTAGAAAGTAGAGCCGAGAAAGAAGAACAATGACTTGGGGCCAACACACGTCACCACCAATCAACGAATCGCACTCTGTGCTATCTGTGACTCAGTGTTTCAAAACTTATCCCTGACCCAAAACACCGAAAATCAGGGTTCCCTTTCCGTGGACTTCCGTGTCATTCCGTGGCCCATGACGCGCGAAATCTTCACGCTCTTCGCGTCTTCGCTGTGAATCCTGCGCGGGCCATCCCCTTGCTTTCCCTTTCCGTGGACTTCCGTGTCATTCCGTGGCCAACCCGCCGCGGTACCGGAACCGGTGGGCTCGCGCCCAACCGTTATCGTTGCCGCTTTGATCCCACACACAGACGCGGCGGGGCGAATTATGCCTTGGCCACTGCCACCTTGCGTCGGCGTCGATATGCAAAACCACTCGCGATCGATCCGATCGCCAAAACCGCCATCGAGCCTGGCTCGGGAACGCCTGTCGGTCCAATGTTCTACGTCACCGATTCGGAGAGACCATTTCTCATCCAGGAGTACATGTAAGTACCCGTTTTAAAACCGTTCGTCGCAAAGGTACCCGCGAATGAAGCGCTTCCGGAGATCGGGCTCTCCGAAACATACCCGGCCGGAACGCTCAGCGTCTTATTCACAAAGTCTGCAGCAAAGGCATTGCTGCCGGGCGCGATTACAGTCGGAAAAACCTGGCCACCCGACCCAAACGTTGTCGGTGGCGAGGTCGATCCGGTATTGTACAAGTCAACCAGAGAACCAACGTTCAAAAAACCCTGAACGGAACTGACAAACGAGACACCATGGTTGTAATTCGTAGCAACCGGGCCACCCAGTGACGACATATTGATCGAACCGCTGTAGGTCATCAGCAACGTCGAGGGACTCGACTGAACGATGTTGATAATCAAACTCGCCTTGGCCGACCCGGCAGACAACAAAACCGAGACAGCAACGAAGACCAGATTTCGCAAAAAAGACATATCGGTACGCCTTATGAAAAACGATCCTAGGCCTTCATGACCAATCGATCAGACCTGATTGTATGGATTCTAACACTTGCGCAAGACACTTATTTGTCCCATACTCGCAAAATTTATGCAAGCGGGGAAAAACCGGCAAATCAAAAAAATGTGATCAATGTCGGGCTAGTTAGCACTTTCCCCAGCTTTTTCGATGGTTTCTGGTTTCTCGGGGGTTTCTGGCGCTGGCTTTTCCCCCGCCAAATTAGCAGCAATGACACGGTGAACACGCGCCAATTCTTCGTTCCCGAGCTTTTCATAACAGGTCGCCAAACCCTGGTGAGCCGACAAACCGTGCGCCGGTTCATTCGAAATCGCTTCAAGCGGCGGGATCGCGTCAGCCCACCGCTCCATCTTCAATAGGATCTGTCCCTTGGTGTCGTAATACTGCGGCGCCGGCTCAGGCAATTTCGCGATCGCCTCGTCGATCAATGTCAACGCCTTGGGCAAATCGGCATCCTCTCCCTGCGACATCGTGTAGGCGAGGTTGTTGAGCACCACCGTGCTATTCGGGAGGCTCCTGAGCGCCAAATCCAAATGCAACGCCGCGTCCTCCTTGTTCCCCTTCAGCGCCGCCGATGTCCCCTGAATGAAATGCGTCACCCCTGGCGACGAATTGGCCATCAAGGCCTTTTGCATCTCGGAGAGCTGTTCGTCACCCGCGACCGTCGCCTCAAGGACGTAGCGTGACAAAAACTCCAGCACCGCCGCGTCGTCAGGCGCGACCTTCATCGCGTCCTGCAAATTGCCGATCATCTGCTGGTGATCTTGCACCGTCTTTTGCGACTTCTTGTCGATCATGTCATTCCACGTGATCAACGTCTGAGCAAACAACACCTCGGCCTGCCGCTTCTTGTCCGGGTCGGTCGTCGCCGCGGCCAGGTTGCTGAGCGTTTGAAGAGCTTCCGGGTAACGATTAAGGAACGTGTATGCCGCCGATACCTTCAACCGATTGTCATAGCTGAGCAGGTCGTCCGAATCGAGCCTGCTGACCTCTTCGAGCAACCGTTCCGCATGTTCACGGGCGCGGGTTTCGTTCCCTTCCAACCTCGACAAAAACGCCGCGTTGAAACGGAACTTCGGGTCCTTGTCTGCGATCCCCTCGTACAACGTCAACGCCTCACCGAGCATCTTGAGCGTCAGCAACCGTTCGCCGTAAAGGTTCGCGAGGTCAACGTTGTCCGGATAACTGCTGTAAAGCCAGGGCAAGAGCTTATCGACAACGGCCAAATCGGCCTCAGACAAGGCCCCCTTCTCGGCCTTCTTGCCGTAATACTTTCCGATCAGCCACATCCCCGCTTGAGGATCCCCTTCCCCAAAGCGAAAGATCTTCGGGTCGACCGTCGGTGTCGCGACGGCGCCGTCCTTTCCCGTGATCGGCAACAAATCGGCTGCGCGGACATCGTTCAGCGCGAGCTGGAACATCATCCGCGTCGCCGCCTCGGTCTCCTCATTCTCGGCAAGGATCTGTGCCATCTGCAGCCGTGCGCTGCGGTCATCGGGGCGATCTTGAAGCTTGCGTTCAAGGAGCAATTTTGCCGTCTCGAAATCGCTTCGATTCAGCGCGTCTCCGAGTTGCCGGGTCAACGAGACGTCGCGGCGGATCGGGTCACGCTGTTGAAAAAAGACGAAGGCCAAAAAACCCATCGCCAACCAGAAGGGGAGCCCCACCAGGATGCTCAGCCACGGCGTCGACGTGATCCAAGCGATAAAAAATCCGAACAACGATCGGAACAGATATCGAATGGCCGCAATGATTTGCTTCATAATGCTTCGCTCCTACTCGCTCGCCTGCGGCGTTTCGACCTTCGGTTGTGCGACAGCCGAATCCCGCACCGACTTCACAACCCGACCGCGTGCTATCTCGAAACCGCGGCGCAAAACTTCCAAATCGCTAGGGCGAAGGTTATCGGGCGACTCGACCCACAACTGAACGAGCATCAAATTCGTGTCAGCGACCTTCTCCTGAACCCCACTCAAACGCCTAGCCAATCCTTCTGTGGCAAAGTTACTCGGGGGCGGGTACATCTCCCCACGATACGTGACCGCCGAAAACCAGAGGTAACCGTACTCGTTGTCCTTCCGACGAAACCTCGCGAAGGCATAGGTCGGCGAACCAGAAACACTACTCTCGCTGTCATCGAGACGAGTTGCTGGCTCCACCAATTCACGATCGAGCAATTCCCAGTTGAGGTTGAAATAACAATCACAAAGATCATGCCATCCGAAATAGGGCTGACTCAAGACAACTTCCCCTCGGAAACGCTCATTGCCGATGGACCAAACGTCCGCCGGCACTCCCATGATCCGCTGATTATCTTCTCGGGCAGCAACATATTTGCGGACAGGCAATTCCCCTAGCAGTGCTGGCATCAAGTCAGCCGGAGGGGCAAAGATACGACTGCTCGAGTAATCAACGATCGGCTGCTCAGTGTATGCCGATAGATTCCGCGCTAGGCCGATCCCGGACCCCAACGCCAAAAGGGCACCCATCGCGACCGCACCCCAACCTAACCAACCCAGCCGACTGCCGGCCGGCTCCCAAACCGGCGCGACATCGTCGACAAACTTACCTTCCCCCTTCAGCTCTCGCTCGAACTCAGCCTCGATCTCGGATCGCTGACCGCCCGGATTGGCGTCCGTTTCCGGCACTTCGTCATCTCCCTTCCGATCGACAACAACCTTGCCGCCCTGCACCCCCTTAGCCGCCGCTCCCAACCCGATCGTGCGTGCCTGTGTCCGTCGCTTGCTAGTCTTTGCAGTCGACTTCTCGACGCCTCTCACAGCCACCTTTGCCGGAGTCTCCGATCGCGAAGTCGCATAGGCGAGCCAGCGGTCCCAAAAACGAACCAAACCATTCCTAAGCACCTTCTCCTCAGACTCGACGTTGCGAATCGGATGAAAGATCCCCGTAAAGAAAAACTGAAACGACAGGAGCATCAAAATCGCGATCAACAGCGTCGCATATCCGACCGCCTCGTGGGCCCATCCCGCTGACCAATCCTTCTGGTACCAGACCTCGGCAATCGCAACGATGACGATCCGCAGCGAATTCCCAAGCACAGCACAAAGCACCGCCGCGGCCCAAAAGATCGGGACGTACCACCACCGGTAACGGTTAATCGCGATCAACACCGTCGCGATGAACAGAAGCGTAAAGACCGATTGGATCCCGCTGCACGCCTCGGCTACAAACAGGTCCGTACTCGCAAGCCCGATGACATTCCCGGTAACCAAGTGAGGTACGTCCAACCACGACAGGAGCGACCCAGAAACCTTGGTCGCGACCCGCTGCAACGCCTGGATCAAAGATTGATCAAGCCCCACCGGCAACTTCAGCACCATCGCCAACGGCAGCGCCAACGCAAAGAGCCGTCTTCCAGTCGTTTCCCGCGAAGTCCACAACCAAGCCGCCCCGACCAGGATAAAAGCGAGCGTCCCCAGCCAAGACGAATTCAGATAAACGGCCGGTAACATCGCAGCGACGCCCAACCCGATCAAACCCCAAGCGAACCAATCACGGGGCAGTGTAAAGCGCCGATCGAAACGGAGAAAAACAAGCACCCCAACGAGCAGCAGTGCGAACGGGACGTAATCGTAATGCGTCCCGTGAAACCGCCGGAGCGTAGAAACATAAACGATCAACAACGGCAAGGTCGCTAAAAAAAGGCCAAGCCAAAAAAGCTTAGCCGATCGTTGTGCGCCACTCGGCACGCTTCCTTCCGAGCCATGCGAAGGGTAAATCGATCCAGCAGACATATAATACCGATGGGATGAGACTGACAATTCCTGCCTGAAAGACTAACCTCCCTGTTCCAAAATAACCATAAGCGAAACGAAAAAAGTCGGCAGCGAATAATCACTGCCGACTTCGTTAGTACGGTTTATCTAGTGCGACTCGGCCCAGATCAATGTGACGCAACCTGTGGCCCGGACCGCTTGACCCGGCGACGGTAAGAATATCCACCGAGAATCGATCCGATTGCCAAAACCCCCATCGTAGCAGGCTCAGGAATTGGCGTAGAGCTAATGTTCAATGTCACAGACCTTCCCGCACCACCAACGCCCCAACTGAAAGTGTAGGTGCCCGAAGTCAGACCCAACGACGCTAACGTGCCATTAAAGTCCATGCTCCCAGAAATCGCCGAATTTGAAACGTAGCCGGAAGGAAGCCCGATGAGGCCTGGACTTGTAAAAGAAACCCTCAGAGCCGGCCCAGTAACACTTGTCGCAACGGCTTGACCGAGCGTTCCGAAAGTTTGTCCAATGCTAGTCGAGGCGGTGTCGTAATTATCAACCCCCCCGACCGTCCGGATAGCACCCTGGTTCGGGGTAATAAAATTCGAACCATTGGAGGCACTCCCATCCAATGTTAGATCCGACGTGGTGATGGAGCCAGAATAAGTTAGCTTCATCACGGAAGAACTGGCAGGACCCAGATTAAAAATCAAACTCGCATCTGCAGCAGCAGGAGCAACCGCCGCCAACACCAAGGTGAGCATAAGCTTTCGAAGACGAAGCACGATTAACCCCTTTGACGAATCAGCTCTCGAAAATCGTTAGGTGGCGGCCAAGCCAAAGCAATCCCGCGGCCGTAAAATCCTTCAGATCGGTTTATCTCATACCGGAATCGAAATTGCAACAGGCTTTGGGAAAAAATCCCAACTTTTTCCCCTGCTTACCCAAAATACGAGAATCGGCCGGTAAGTGGGCCGCGCGACAGCGTTCCTATGTTTAAATTTCTTACAAGGGCGGGTTGTCCAACCCATCGGGGCGAAGGATCGAAACAGCCATCGCAAGGGAAAATGTACGTAGGGACGTATCTCCGAGACGTCCAAGAACCTCAACCCTCGCGTCTCGGAGAGACGCTGCTACTTATGACTGCTACTTGTATACTACTTCTCAGAGACACTTACAGTTAAATCGTTTCAGATCTCGGTTAATGCGAGCACACCAGCAGCATGAGACGCGACGAGCTTCGTTTCTTCGATCGTTCACAAGCGTGGACCATTGCTGATCAACGCCGACTCCCGCATTGGCTGCAAGCGGGTTCCCTTTGTTTCATCACTTGGCGAGTAGCTGACTCCTTGCCAAACAATGCCCTCGAACGATTGGATGCAGAAATCCTTGAACATCTAACGTCGCTCGGAATGGGGAGCCACCAGGATATTTCCGAGTTCATGCTCGGGTGCGACGCTAAGTCGAGAAGCCAAATTCATTGGCGACTCTTTCAGATCCGCGATAAGTATTTGGATCGCCACTGGGGACGATGTCCGTTGCGGGTCCCGGCTCATGCAAAAATCGTCTTGGAATCCTTGCGACACTTTGACGAGCAGCGTTATTTCCTAACCGATGTCATTGTCATGCCAAACCATCTGCATTTTATCGCCGCCTTCGGCGATGAAGACGCGATGTTGCGGCAGTGCGATGCGTGGAAACGTTTTACGGGCAAGTCGATCAACCAGTTAGAAAAACGAACCGGTAGTTTTTGGCAACCAGATCAGTTTGATCATTTGATTCGCGGCGAAAGCCAATTCGAATATTTCCGTCGATATATACGGGACAATCCGAAAAGGGCGGGATTGCGACAGGACGAATTCTTGTATTGGGCGAAGGATCTAACAAACAGCGAATCCGAGGAATGAATGAAGGATTTACGGAAACGCATAAGTAGGGACGTATCTCCGAGACGTCCAAGAACGCCAACCACGCGTCTATAAGTAGGGACGTATCTCCGAGACGTCCGTGAATAGCCAGCCCCCGCGTCTCGGAGATACGCTGCTACTTATCTCGCGTGATTGCTAACCCTTTCCGCCCCCAATTGCCTCATCCCAACGCGCAGCCATCCCGCCGCAATCATGTGACATAAATGCCACGCCTAAACGATAGATTTTTGACATAACCTTTTTGCCCTTCTCCGCCGAAGGCCGACTAATATATTGACGGATTATTGCAACAACACATTCCGGAATTTAAAGTCAGGTTTTGTCACAAAACTGATCGTTTTGCTGTCTAAAGCCCACTCCCCTCATCCCTTCTTGGCGGTCGATACCATGGCCCGAAAACTCCGCACCGAAGCGCTCGAACGTCGAATGCTG
>JBEIRZ010000517.1:0-2760 GCA_040375695.1 Planctomycetaceae bacterium | reverse complement strand
CGGTTGTCGGTCCCGTTCCTGATCCTGTCGCTCGCCCTGTGCGGGGTCATCGGCGCCTTTGCCGCGCGTTACCTGCATCGTGACGAAGGGTTCTCCCGGTTCTTCATGCTCTTCGCGATTTTTACTTTGGGGATGGTGTTGTCCTCGGTGGCGGGGACGATCGAGACGCTCTTTTTGGGGTGGGAATTGGTCGGGCTGTCGTCGGCGCTGTTGGTCGCGTTCTTTCAAACCCGGCTCAATCCTGCCACCAACGGGTTGCGGGTTTGGACGATCTACCGCTTTGCCGACGGGGCATTTTTGTTGGCCGCGTTGGTGTTGCATCACCTGACCGGCGGCGGTGACCTCGATCAGATCATCGGTGACAGCCCTTGGCCGGAGAGCTCGTGCCCGATTTCCGGCCCGCACGCGTTGGTCGGCGGGCTGCTGCTGTTGGTCGCGGCGGCGGGGAAATCGGCGCTCGTCCCCTTCTCGGGTTGGTTGCCGCGGGCGATGGAAGGGCCGACCCCTTCGAGTGCCATCTTTTACGGCGCGTTATCGGTCCACCTCGGCGCGTTCCTGTTGCTGCGGGTCAGCCCTATGTTGGAGCAATCTTTGATCCTGCGGCTGATCGTGATCGCGCTGGGCGTGGTGACCGCGGTCTATGCGGCGATCGCGTCGCGGGCCCAGACCGACATCAAGAGCGCGCTGGCCTTCGCGTCGTTGCTGCAAGTCAGCATCATCGTGGTCGAGATCGGCCTAGGGCTTCGCTACATCGCGTTGATCCACATCATCGGTCACGCCTCGATGCGGACGCTGCAATTGCTTCGCGCCCCGTCGCTGCTGCGGGACCACCGACGGTTGGAAGACAACCTCGGCCAACCGATTTCGCGGGCATCCGTTCGTGGGTCCGACCCGTTGGCACCGGCGAGGCTGTGGACCTACCGCATGGCGCTAGAGCGGGGCTACCTCGACACGATCCTCGACGAATGGGTCGCCGGCCCGTTCATCCGGCTCTGTCGCAAATTCGACGCCTGGGAACGGCGATGGAACGCTTGGGTTTGTGGCCCGCCACGCCGCGACCCGATTTCCGATCGACAAGCCGAGAGGAATCACGATGACACCTGACCTCCATTTCCCGTGGCTCGAACTATCGATCTTCATCCCGCTGGTGGCGGCGATCGTCTGTTTCTTTTCGGCGGACCAGGCCAAGGCCCAGCGAGTGGCGTTCATCGCCAGTGTTGTGACGTTGGTCCTGGCGATCGGCGAATGGCTCGATTTCTGGACGCTCGAATCGTTTTCGGCACATGACCGAGGGAGCCTCTTCCTGAGGATCTTCGGCCGTGAGCCGTTTGTCGTCGACGAGCTTAGCGCGCCGCTGTTGCCGATGGCGGCGTTGCTCTTCACGCTGACGATCGCGGTCACGATGCGGTCGAAGGTGAGCCGGGTTTCGTTCGGGCTGACGATGCTCGCCGAAGCGATCATCTTGGCGACGCTCAGTTGCAAAGAGCCGGTCGTCTTGGTCGGGCTGCTCGTCCTGGGGGTGATCCCCCCCTGGCTCGAATTGCGGGCGCGGGGGGAATCGACCCGGATGTTCACGGCGTATTTGACCCTGCACATTGGGCTGCTGGTCGCGGGGCTGGGCGTTTTGGCCTTTGGCGGCGGCGGGGCGGTGAGCGCGAACGTCGCCGGCGCGCTGTTGCTCGGTTCGTCGCTGATCCGCGCCGGTGTCTTTCCTGCCCATTCGTGGATCGTCGACCTGTTCGAACGGGCGACCTTCGGGACGGCGCTGCTGTTCGTCGTCCCGATGACCGGGGCTTATGTCGTGATGCGGTTGGTCCTCCCTGCCGTACCCGTTTGGGCGCTGCACGGCGTGGCGGTGCTGTCGCTGCTCACCGCCGTCTATGCCGCGGCGCTAGCGCTGGTGCAAAACGACGGCCGACGGTTTTTCGCCTTTCTGCTCATCAGCCACACGTCGCTGGTGTTGGCGGGGCTGGAGCTCGCCAACCCCGTCGGGATGACCGGTGCCCTTTGCATTTGGCTCGCCAACGGCGTGTCGCTGGCCGGGTTCGCGTTGATCTTGCGAGCGGTCGAATCGCGCATCGGCCGGATCGGGCTCGACCAATACCACGGCCTGTTCGATCACATGCCCTACCTGGGCGGGATCTTCTTGCTGACCGGTTTGGCGTCGATCGGTTTTCCTGGCAGCCTCGCCTTCTTCGGGATGGAATTGCTCGTCGAGGGGACGGTCGAAATCTACCCGATGGTCGGGATGATCGTCGTCCTTGCGGCGGCGCTCAACGGCGTCGCGGTGTTGCGTGCCTACTTCCGGATTTTTACCGGCAAGCGTCATGTGGCGACGATCCCGCTGACGGCGCGGCCCGCGGAACGTATCGCCCTGGTGTCGCTCAGCCTGATCGTCTTGGGTGCGGGGCTGTGGCCCGGGGCCGCGGTCGCCTCACGGCATCATGCCGCCGAAGCGCTGTTAAAACTCCGCAAACAGACCGGGGTCGATGCCGGCCAAGGTGACGAAACGCCCCACCCCTCGGCGCTCGATGAGGTGCTCGAGATCAAGCCCGCCGCCGAGCCCGAGGCTGACCACGGTTCGGCACAAAAAAGACACGATGTCGATCACGTGCCAAGCGGCAAAGCCGATCACTGACCCTGCTTCGCTGGTGTCTGGGGACGAACGAAGGTGACGATGGTCAATTCGCCGAATTGCCTCCGTCCCCTTGGTTTTCATGTGGTGGATTTTGCTAAAAATCCCTTGCGCTGAGGGATCTT
>JBEIRZ010000604.1:0-2006 GCA_040375695.1 Planctomycetaceae bacterium | reverse complement strand
ACGCTGCGGCGGTGGATCGATGCGGGGGCGGAGTATCGTCAACATTGGGCGTATCGGCCACCGGTTTCCACAGCGCCGCCGGATGTCGAGGGTGCAGCGCATTCGATCGATGCCTTTGTCCGAGATCGATTGCGTAAGGAGGGGTTGGTGCCTTCGGGGCCCGCCGATCGGACGACGCAATTGCGACGCGTGACGCTCGATGTGACCGGATTGCCCCCTACGCCGGAAGAGACGCTCGCATTTCTGGAAGATGATCGGCCGGGGGCGTATGAGCGGGCCGTTGATGGGTTGCTCGCGTCGCCTGCGTTTGGCGAACGGTGGGGCCGATGGTGGCTCGATCTGGCCCATTACGGCGATAGCGACGGCTATTTGCAAGATTTTTTGAGGCCGGTCGCGTGGCGGTATCGGCAATGGGTCGTCGAGGCGCTTAATGATGACGTGCCGTTCGACCGCTTCACGATCGAACAGGTCGCGGGGGATTTGATAGGGGCGAGCGATGGGGATGCGATCTGGCCGCCGCGCGACGCGATCCGAGCGCGGATGGGGACGGGCTTTTTCAGGAACACGCTCAGCAATCGCGAAGGGGGAGCGGAGCTGGAAGAGTTTCGGGTCAAACAGGTGATCGACCGGACGGCGACGTTTGGGAAGACATGGCTGGCGCTGACGGTCGAATGCGCGCAGTGCCATGACCATAAGTTCGATGCGTTGTCGCAGCGCGAGTGTTATCAGCTCTATGCGTTTTTCGATGCGGCTGACGAAGCGAATTTTGATGCGCCGCTGGCGGGGGAGGCGGAAGCGTATGCCGCGGCGAAAGGGGAGCATGACCGGAAGCGGGCCGAATTGATCGCGCCGTTGGCGGGGGCTTTGGCGGAGCTGCAGGCCGATTGGGAACGGCGGATCCTGCGGGCCGAGTCGCATCCTGGGGAAGATTTCGTTTGGGACCGGGGGCTCGAATTGCTCGGGTTGCAATGGGGCCAGAACCTCGGCGAAGGGCAGCTCGAAGGGTTGAACATTTTGAAGATACCGCCGCAATCGCGGACGGCGGAACAGCGTGACCGGGTGCTCGATTATTTCCTTGCCAACCCCCGCGATTTGCACGCGGCGAAATTTGAAGAGTTGAAATTAGGGGAGCTCAAACGGCAGCTCGATGAGCTCGCCAAGACGTTACCCAAGCCGACGCGGGCACCGGGGATGACGTCGGCAGTTATGACGCGCGAGACCTGCGTTCATGTGCGAGGCGATTTTCGTCGCCCTGGCGATCGGGTCGACGCGACGACCCCCAATACGTTGCCGCCGATCCGGCGATCGGCCGACAGGTCAGGTGAAAGATCGGGCGAGCGATCGGTAGGTGGGACGAGTGGTGCGGCGCGGGCCGATCGGTTGGAGCTCGCTCGGTGGCTTGTGGCGCCGGGGCATCCGTTGACCGCGCGGGTTGTTGTGAACCGGATTTGGCAGGAATTGTTTGGGCGGGGGATCGTGGCGACGTCGGACAATTTTGGGATACGTGGCGACCGGCCGACGCACCCGGAGTTGCTCGATCGGTTAGCGATCGATTTGGTCCGGGAGGGGTGGAGTTTGAAGCGATTGATCCGCCAGATCGTGACGTCAGAAACGTATCGACAGCGGTCGGTGTCGCGACCGGAGTTGGACGGGGTCGATCCGCAAAATCGCTGGCTGGCCCGTCAATCGCGATTGAGGCTATCGGGAGAGGTGATCCGCGATGGGGCGTTGGCGGCCAGCGGCTTATTTGATCGGCGCATCGGGGGTCCGAGCGTCAAGCCGCCGCAACCGGCGAGCGTGTCGGAGGCGGGGTACAGCAACGTTTGGGAAGCGGCGACGGGGGGCGATCGGTATCGACGCGGGCGGTATACGTTCATTCAAAGGACGACGCCTTTCGGGCAATTCGTCACGTTCGATTTGCCCGACTTGAGCCGTGTCTGCACGCGTCGCGAGCGGTCGAACACGCCGCTGCAGGCATTGCATCTGCTCAATGATCCGAACTTTGT
>JBEIRZ010000034.1:0-24251 GCA_040375695.1 Planctomycetaceae bacterium | reverse complement strand
GCTTTCGGCGAGGCTCCCACCCCGCAAGTCCGAACGCCACAATCGGCCGAGCCGGTGCGGTTGATCTTTGACACCGACATCGGCAATGACGTCGACGATGTGTTGGCGCTGGGGGTGATTCATTCGCTGCAGAGCCGAGGGAAGTGCGAATTGCTCGCGGTGACGATCACCAAGGACAGCCCCCTCGCGGCACCGTTCGTTGATGCGGTCAATACTTTTTATGGTCGCGGCGCCGTTCCGATCGGCGTGGTGCGTGAAGGGAAAACGCCCGATCAGGGGAAATTCATCGGGCTGTCCGACGTCCGGGATGAAGGGCGATTGAGGTACCCCCGCGATTTGGAGCCGGGGTCGGTCGAGGACGCTTTACCGCTGTTGCGACGCCTTCTGGCCGCGGAGCCTGACGGGACAGTCGTGATCGCGCAGGTCGGCTTTTCGACGAATCTGGCGAGACTGCTCGATTCCCCACCCGATGACATCACCCCGTTGTCCGGCCGGGAGTTGGTGACCCGTAAGGTGAAGCTGTTGTCGGTCATGGCCGGTGCCTTCACCAAAATCCCTGACGACAAGGGGAAGCCGACCGATCATCGCGAATACAACGTGGTCGAGGATTTGTCATCGGCGCGGCGATTGGCCGAGGGGTGGCCGACGCCGATCGTATGGAGCGGTTTCGAGATCGGGCTTTCGATCCCCTACCCGTCGCAGAGCATCCTGCGTGACTACGGTTACGTCGAACATCATCCGCTGGCGGAGGCGTACCACCTCTACACGCCACCGCCGCATGACCGTCCGACCTGGGACCTGACGAGCGTCTTGTATGCCGTCCTGCCCGATGCCGGTTACTTCGGCCTTTCGCCTCAAGGTAAGGTCGTTGTGACCGAAGACGGTTTGACGAATTTCAACGAGGAATCGGGCGGACGCGATCGATACCTGACCGTGTCGCCCGAGCAGCGGGTGCGTGTGACCGAAGCGTTGGTGCAGCTTTCGAGTCAGCCCCCGGCGGCGGTCGCGGGGCGTTGAACATGGCCGACCAGGGATCCCGACGCCATGGCCGAGTCGTCGTCGTCGGCTCGATCAACTCGGATTGGGTGGTGCGGTGTGCCGCGATCCCCAGGCCGGGGCAGACGGTCCATGGCCGTGAGCTGGTCGAAATCCCGGGGGGCAAAGGGGCGAATCAGGCGGTCGCGGCAGCGCGATTGGGGGCGCAGGTCGATCTGGTCGGGCGGCTCGGTGATGACGCTTTCGGACACAAGCTTCGCCAGCACCTGAGCCGAGAAGGGGTCGGGTTAACCCACGTCCGTTCCACGGCCGATCTCCCCAGTGGCTTGGCGATCATTCATGTGGATGATGCCGGCGAGAACGCGATCACCGTCATCGCCGGGGCGAACGGCCGAGTCGATGCTGCGGATGTCGACGCCGCAACGGCACTGATCGCAAACGCTGCTGTCGTGATGCTGCAATTGGAAATCCCCATCGATGCCGTCCTTAGGACGATCGAAGTCGCCCGCAGTTTCGGCACGCCGGTGATGCTCGATCCGGCGCCGGCACCGGTCGGCTATCCCGTCGGATTGCTTGATGTCGATTGGATCTGTCCGAATGAGAGTGAAGCCGAGGCGTTGACAGGGATCGCGGTCGATTCGGATCAGTCGGCTGTTGTCGTCGCGCGTCGGCTCTGCGAACTGGGGGCGAAGTGTGCGTTGTTGACCCGCGGTCGCCGGGGTGTTGTCATGGCGAATGCTGACGGCCGGGTCGAGTCGTTCCCGGCCCCGGATGTCGATGCCATCGATTCGACGGCGGCGGGGGACGCGTTCGCCGGGGCCTTTGCGGCAAGGCTCGCGCTGGGGGACTCGGTGGTTTCCGCGATCCGTTATGGCGTCTGCGCGGGGGCTTGTGCCGTCACGGTCCGAGGGGCTCAGGCTTCGCTCCCCAGGCCCGTCGATGTCGCGGCATTGATGGCTCGGTCACTCAAGGGTTAGGCTGAAGCGATTCTCGTCCCGACACGAATGTCCCGACCGACCGTCGTGGCAGAGATCCCCTCCCCTGTTTCGAAAACCTCCTCGCAATCCGGCCAGCCATGAAGATCCATTTTCGACTTGTCGCCCTCGGGATATTGGCTTTGGTTGGCGGCTGCTCGGACCGTTCGGGTGGCGGGGCCGCGGTGAGCGAAGCGCCTAGCAAGGATGCCCCCGCGGCGAACGAACAGGGGACGAAGCCTCGGATCGCCCTGGTCATGAAGTCTTTGGCGAACGAATTTTTCTCGACGATGGCGAAGGGGGCTGAACGACATCAGGCCGCGAACCCGGGCCAATACGAATTGGTCTCCAGCGGGATCAAAGACGAACGCGATCTCGGCCGACAGGTCGCCCTGGTCGAGGAGATGGTCGCCTCGGGTGTCGATGCGATCGTGATCGCTCCCGCCGATTCCAAGGCCCTTGTCCCGGTGCTCCGCCGCGCGGTCGATGCCGGCGTGGTGGTCGTTAACATCGATAACCGTTTGGATGCCGAGGTACTGGCCCAGGAAAAGGTGCAGATCCCGTTCGTGGGGCCGGACAACCGGGCGGGGGCACGACGCGTCGCGGAGCATCTCGCATCCCGCCTTTCCGCAGGCGATGCGGTGGCGGTCTTGGAAGGGATCCGGACCTCGTTCAACGGCCAACAGCGGAAGCTGGGCTTCGATGAGGCGATCGCCGCGGCCGGTTTGAAGTTGGTCGATAGCCAATCGGCGGAGTGGGAGATGAGCCAGGCCAATACGATCGCCTCTTCGGTGTTGACCGCACACCCGGAAATCAAAGCGATCCTCGCATGCAACGACAGCATGGCCCTGGGTGCCGTCGCCGCGGTGAAAGCGGCAGGACGAAGCGGCGAGGTGATGATCGTCGGTTTCGACAATATCTCGGCGGTGCAGCAGGCGATACGCGAGGGCCAAGTCCTTGCCACTGCCGATCAGCATGGCGACTCGCTCGCCGTTTACGGCATTGAGCTGGCCCTGCAATTGTTGTCCTCTCCCAAGGCGGAGCCAGCAGGCCGTGAAACGCCCGTTGACCTGATCACCGCCGATCGACTCCGATGAGCCACGCCGAGGTGAGCGCGCCGCCGATGCGGCTGGGCGAGTCGATCCTTCGCGTCAGCGGGATGACGAAGCGGTACGGTTCGGTCGTTTTGGATGACGTTTCGGTCGATTTTCGATCGGGAGAGATCCATGCGCTCTTGGGCGCCAATGGCGCGGGGAAGAGCACGCTTTGCAAAATCATCGCCGGGCTGACCCCCGCATCGGCCGGGGAGATGTTCCTTGGTGATTCACGCTATGTTCCCACCGACAAAGCGGATGCCGAGGGATGGGGGATCGAGATCGTTCAGCAGGAACTGAACGTGATCCCGACGCTCACCGTCGCCGAAAACCTTTACCTGCGACGCCTCCCTCGAAGGGGGATCGGGATCGACCGCAAGAGGCTCCATCAACAGGCCCGTGTGGCGTTAGCCCGGGTCGGTTTGGATGGACTCGACCCTGCGACCCCTGCCGGAGGGTTGGGGGTCGGGGAACGTCAACTGATCGAGATCGCCGCCGCGCTCGATCGTAACGCGCGCGTCTTGATCCTCGACGAGCCGACCGCCGCTGTGGCGGCTGTCGAAGCGGCGCGGCTCATCGGACACCTGAGACTGCTTCGTGATGCGGGTCTGGCGATCATTTACATCAGCCATCGCCTTGACGAGGTGCTCGCCATGGCCGACCAGATCAGCGTCTTGCGGGATGGGAAACTGGTCGCGACCCGACCGATCGGCCGCTTGGTCGAGCAGGACCTGATCCGCATGATGACCGGGGTGCAGGGGGCCGCTTTGGGCCGGGAACATCGTTGCCATCGCCGGGAGACGACGCTGCTGCGTGTCCGCGGCCTCACTCGCTCGCCTCGGGTTTGTGACATCAGTTTCGATCTCGCGGCCGGAGAAAGGTTAGGCATCGCGGGGCTAGTCGGGTCGGGTCGGACCGAGCTCCTGCGGGCGATCTTTGGCGCCGATGCGGCCGACTCGGGGGAGCTTAGCATCGGCCAGGAGGCGACGCCGAAGCTTTTTACCCACCCTCGACAAGCGGTCCGCAACGGGGTCGCGATGGTCACCGAGGATCGCAAGTCGGACGGGCTGTTGATGTCCCGTCCGGTGCGAGAAAACGTCTCGCTGATTGAGCTGTCACGTTTCGTTGGCCGTCTGGGGCGGATTCGAACGGGGGCAGAGGGCACGGCCGTGCGGACGCGCGCGGCGGGGCTTGAGCTCCGCTGCCGCAGCATCGAACAACCGGTCGGTGAACTGAGCGGAGGTAACCAACAGAAGGTGGCGATCGCCAAGTGGCTCGATCATTCCGCCGATTTTTGCCGATCGCGATCGGACATGCCCGATGCGTCGCCTCGGATCTTTTTGTTCGACGAACCGACGCGCGGGATCGACGTCGCGGCTCGCCAAAAAATCTATGAGCTCTTCGAATCACTCGCCGCGAGTGGTGCCGGACTGCTGATCGTTTCGAGCGACCTGGACGAATTGATGCAGACCTGCGATGCGATCGGTGTCATTTCTATGGGGCGGTGGGTCACCCGCTTCGAAAGGGATGCTTGGGATCGGGAATCGATCATGAAGGCCTGTTTTCATCATCATCGACGAGATACCGCAGCGGGGTGAGTGATGCGTGGCGCGCGAGAAACAGAATCGTCGGTCGTTGGGCCGGGGTGGGCGATCGCCCGGTGGCCGATCGCGAATGTTTATCGTTATTTCGGCCTGTTGGCGGTGTTGGGGTTGATGTGCCTGCTGTTCGGCCTTGCCAGCGATCGGTTCCTGACGACGCGGACGTTCACGTCGATCGCGAATCAGATCCCGGAGCTCACGTTGGTCGCTGTGGGGATGACGTTGGTCTTGGTGATCGGCGGAATTGACCTCTCGGTCGGTTCACTCTTGGCACTCGGTTCGGCGATCCTGGGGGTGTTGATGGTCGATCGGGGGTGGCCGTTTTGGATCGCCGCCCCGATCGCGATTTCGGTGTGCGGTGCCGCGGGTTTGGTTAATGGGGTGGTGAGTATCGGGGCGGGGATCCCTTCGTTCATCGTGACCTTGGGGATGCTTGAGATCGCCCGCGGACTGGCGCTGTTGCTGACCGGGTCTCGGATCGTCTACATCGGTTCGTCGATCGAATCCTTGGGGGCGCCGCCGGGCGGCTTGCCGCTCTCACCCGCATTCGTGATCTCGATCGGCGTCGTTTTGGCGGCCCAGTACGTCCTGGTACAAACGGTGATGGGGCGCTATTGCGTCGCGATCGGTACTAACCGTGAGGCGGTTCGGATGGCCGGGATCGACCCGCGGCCGACGGCGATCAAGGTCTTTCTGATCAGCGGCTTGCTGTGTGGCCTGGGGGGGATCGTTCAAGCCTCGCGGTTGTCATCCGCAGACCCCAACGCGGCGGTCGGTTTGGAATTGTCGGCGATCGCGGCGGCGGTGATCGGTGGTACCAGCTTGATGGGCGGACGGGGAAATGTGATCAGCACTTGGCTGGGGGTGTGGATCATCGCGGTGCTCCAAACGGGGTTGGCGCAGTGCGGGTTCAGTGACCCGAGCAAGCGGTTGATCACCGGATTGGTGATCGTCGCCGCGGTGTTGATTGATGCCTGGCGGAGCCGCCGTTGGAATTAGTCCCCTAAGCCGCTGCGACCCGGAGCGGTTCGGGTCGGCGGCGTCACGGATGAAACGATCGCGTTTCCGTCGGTCACTGGGCGGGTTGCTGCAGGTACCGAACGATCGCCGCGAGTTGTGCCGGTGAGAGCAGGTTTTCGAAGCCCTCGGGCATTAAAGAGACGCCGCTGTTTTTGATTTCGGCGACGTTCGAACGTGGGACCACGATCCTTGTCCCGTCGGCCTTGGCGAGGGCGATCGCTTCACCCACCTCGCTTTCGATCGCCCCGACCACCAGTTCGTCATCTTCGGTGCGAAGCTGATAGCTCTGATATTTCGGGTCGACGGCAAGGTTCGGGTTCAGGACCGCTTCGACGAGGGCGCGGTCTCTTCGGTCGCTCAGGTTCGTGAGGCTCGGGCCGATCGTGCGGCCGCGGTCATCTGGCGTGTGGCAGACGCCGCAGTGCTGCTTGTAGAGCGCCGCGCCGTCGTGTGACCCGTCCCCTTGAGCGGCGAGGGCACCGAGGTACTTTTGCACCAACTCCTGTTTCGCCATCGAGCTTCCGCCCGATTCGATCAACCGTTGTGCGCGGACCATCATCGATCGCGAACCGGAGTGGAGCAGTTGTTGTCGGGCGGCAGCGGAGAGCTCATTCACGCCGACCGAACCCTTTTCGAGGACACCCAACCACTGGTCGATCCAATCTTGTCGCGACAGGATACGGCTGACGCAGTCGCCACGCAGGGAGGCGGTCATCGATTGCCATCTCGCAACGACGAATGGGACGAATTCGTTGCGGTCGATGTTCGACAGCAGAGCGACCGCCCGACGCTGTAACGGGAAGGGGACGTTCGGGGCGAGCAGGTTGACGAGGATTTCGCGTTCCTGCTCGGGTTGGCCGAGCGTTCGGCCGAAGAGTTCGAGCGCTTTGACACGGCGTCCTTCGGGCTGCTTCGGGTCGGCGGCGATCATCGCGGATTCGAGGTAGATCGGTTCGATCAGTTCGCGGGCTTGGGCCGCTTGATCGCCCAGCCGATCGAGGCTTGAAGCGATGCTGGCAGCGAGGCTCATCCGGATATCGATGGAGGTCTTGTCATCGGACGAATCGGCGATGATCTGTCGGAGGTTGGTGAGGACATCCTGGCCGCCGGCGATGGAGGTTTCGAGCAGGTCAGAAACGAGCTTGAGCGAGCCAGCGGCAGCCTGGTCCGGGGCGGACCGAAGCCGCTGCAGGAGCGACGCGAGGACGGTCTTGGCGTGGGGGGTTGCCGAGCTCACGATCGCGGCTTGAACCCATTCGTCGAGGTCATCGCGACCGGCGATTTTGGCGAGTGCTTCTCCGGCAGCGGGCGACTTCGATTCGCCCAAGGCGAGTGCCAGGCCGATGATGACCTGGGGATCCGCGTGAGCTGTCAAAGCGGCGAGCGCGGTCAGGATTTCATCGGCTTCGGATTGCGAACCGCCGGAGAGACGTTTTTCCGCCAACTTGGTCGCGACGATCAAGACGCCGGGGTGGCGATCCTTCAACGCGGCGACGATCGTTTCCGTCCGCAACTTACCGAGCACATCGAGCAAGCTCAAAGCTTGAACGCGGGCCTGAGGCGAATCGCTTTGGTTGGCAAGGGCCAACAGGTTTTGAAACCAAGGGGACGCTTCGTCGAGCTTGCCCGAATCAACCGCACGCTCGGTCAGCAGCCGGGCGGCGGCATCGCGGAGCGGTCCGACCGGCGAACGGAGCAATTCGACAAGCCCCTCGGACGATCGGTCGTCGATCCGTCCGGGGAGCGGCGCTTCGCTTTCGCGCGGCAGGATCCGATAGATCCGACCGCGATCGGAGCCCGCGTAAAGGTCGAGTTGTGCCTGCCATGCTTGGGGGATCCACTGGGGATGTTCGATCGTCTCGCGGTACATGTCGACGACCCAGAGGGCCCCATCCGGTCCGATTTCGGCACGTACGGGGCGGAACCAAGGGTCGGTCGAGGCGAGGAATTCACGGTCCGACTCGACCTTGGCACGGCCGGCCCGGAACGACGCCCCGGTGGGAACGAGCACCCCGCGATGAACGAGGTTATGAACCGGTTCGCAGACGAACAATGCCTTGAGGCCATCGGCGTCGAAATCGGGTGATCGAGAGACGATGCTGCTGCAAGCGGAGGTGAATCGGTTCGCGGCGTAGAGGTCGTTGAATCGGACCGCCGCGGAGGTCGCGGGAAAGACGGGTGGCGCGACGGGCGGGTCGAACAGCTGCTGGGCGTCGTCGGCACGTTGGCTCGTGGCGTTGCGACGGATGTAGGCGGCGTCGATCGGGTATTGGTACATCGGCCGCGAATTATCGCTGCCGAACCAACGCCCCCAATCGTCTCGACTGCGGATGTATTGGGTCCGCCCGCTGGTGATCGCGATGCCGTGCGAGTCCGGCATGATTTGAAGGTCATGACCGGAGGCGTTGATCACCTGCCCCGTTTTGACGCTGGTGATCTCGCCCTGGTTGTCGCCCGCGGCGAGGTGGAGCGAATGATCGAGCCCATAGCTAAAGCCGCTGACGCGGTGTTGCGGGTTAGCGAGTTTGAAACCGGTGTAAAGCGTCTCGACCGTGTCCGCTTTGCCATCGCCGTTTTCGTCCTTTGCGAAGACGACATTCGGGGCGACCGTCACGAGGACCCCGTCACGCCATGGGGTCACGCCGGTGGGGAATTCGAGCCCATCCATGAAAACGGTCGCCCGGTCATACCGACCGTCTCGGTCGGTGTCTTCGAGGAACTTGACCCGCCCCCCACGTTCGCCCCGGGGATAATCTCCCATTTCGACCACCCAGAGCTTGCCATCCTGTCCGAAGGCGAGGTTGATGGGGTCTTGGACCAGCGGTTCGGCGGCGACCAGTTCGATGCGGTATTGGTCGCTGCTTAGCCGCATCGTCTTGAGCGCTTCGGAAGCGGAGAC
Source organism: Planctomycetaceae bacterium (assembly GCA_040375695.1). GTDB lineage: Bacteria > Planctomycetota > Planctomycetia > Pirellulales > Pirellulaceae > UBA6163. The sequence continues at coordinate 15,667 of JBEIRZ010000034.1, read as the reverse complement.
GGGGCTTTGCGGCTTGTCACCTCGAAGCATCGCCAGGATCTGACCGATCAGCAGGTCCTCCGACCCGGAAGCCCAGGGCCCGGGCAAGCCGTAGTAGACCGTCGACGAATCGAACTCGTATCCACCCTCTTTGCGCATCCGTTCGCTGGCGATGTATCCCAGAACATCGCCGGCATAGGCGGTAACCCAGAGCGAGTCGTTCCGCAATTCTTTTTTCAGCCGCAGCGCGTAATCGACAACGACTTCGCCGCCTAAAAAGATCATCGTTAACTGATCGCCGAAGCTCCATGATTGGATCGGCACGGGGTAGCTCGCGGGGAGTCGTCCTTCCTCGCGATAGACCTCGTCTAGCCGCTTGGCGAGGCGTCGGATTTGCGGGGTCTTTCCGTTTTCGATCCGATCGCGGACTTCTTCGATCGTCGGGAGCTCGAAGTTGAGCGCCGCGTTATCGGCTTTCGCGTCGACGGAGGCGGTCAATTCGCGAAGGTCACTTTGAAGCAAACGGGAGATTTCGGCTGCAACGGTTTGGCCATTCTTCACGGCGTCTTCCAGCGTGCCGCGAGGGGCGGGGTTGGCGTCGGCCCCGCAACCGATCGTCGAAAGGGCGACGATGCCGGGGTGTTTTTCTTCCAACCCCAGCGCCGCCAAGCCGGGCCAATCGCCATTGATCCGCATATGGTCGCCGGTCAGCGTCGTGGCATGGCAAGCGTAATTGAAGACAACCCCGCGCAATTTCCCTTCGGGGCTAGTGATCCGAAGGATCGGCAACGAATGATCGACGGGGCCATCCGACTGAACGCCGAAGCCGGTCCAGCGTCCGTCCTTGAGGAGCCGTCGGTTGGCGGCCAAGGCGACCTGGCCGCTGCCATGGGAGATCTTGGCCGGTTTCGCGTCGGCTAGGGCGGTACCGACGGAAGCGATGATCGACTCGACCAAACGCTGCCGGTATCGGACACCCGACTCCTGTTCGGCTTGCGACAAAGGTTCGGCGAAGATGTTCGAAAGTTCGCTCACCAGATCAGGGCCGGTGTGGGTATGGGTGCTCGCCAGGACCAAGCGATGCCGCGGCACGCCGTACTTCGCGGCGACTTCACCTGCGATTTCGCGACCGATCTTCCCGGGGATGCCGATCGTATCGATCGAGACCAGGACGTTCGCTTCACCCGGGGCGAGTCGGCCATCAGGTCCGGGGGTGCCGAAGGCCAAGCAGCGGACCGAAAGCGGGGAGTCGACCCCTTCGCTGGGGGTCGCCCGATTCCCATAACCGGCCATGCGGACCGGTTCGTTCGGCGTCACATCCAGCTTGGCAAATCCCGCGAGCCAAGGGGCGGGGGCGGGTTGGGCAAGACCGATTCTCGGGGCGGTTAAAAACGCCACGATGACCAGGACCAGGGGGCGACGGATCATAAGCTTCGGCGTGATTCGGGGGGAAAGGTCGATATCCAATTAGACCGATGGGGCGACCCGACCGTAACCGAAACGGGAGCCCCTGACCCCGTTAAGATAACGCACCTCGGACCCCGATGCACCTTAGAAATCGCTTACACCTGATCCCCGTTCACCATGCGCGGATGATGTCGAAGAGCCGATCGGCGCTGGTGAAGGGGGCCGCCTGCCACCCTGCCAACCGGGCCGCGTCGACGTTTTCGTGCCGATCGTCGGTGAAAAAGATGTCTCCCGGGTCACGCTTCGCCGCCCGGGTCGCGACTTCATAGATCAACGGGTCCGGCTTCATGCTCTTGGCCTCGAACGAGAGGATCACCGGGTCGAAACGACCGACCACTTGGGGGTACCTCAATTCGAGGATCCATTTCCAGTGCGCTTCGCAGGTGTTGGACAAGAGCCCGATCGGGATCCCTAAGCGATTCACCTCATCGAGAACCGGCAAGATCCCGTGATTCGGAACGAACATGTCGGCAGCGGCCTGCAGCATTTCTCCGGTATCGAGTTTGCGGTCGAGCGCCCGTGCGATCGTGTCGACAAATTCCTGGCCGCTGATCAAACCGGTCTCATAACGGTTTTGAAGGTCGTCGTCCCAAACGACCTGCCGCATCCGCTCCGGGTCTACCCCGGCGACCTTCGCCATCGCCCGTAAGGCTAGGGCGTGATCGAAAAAGAGGAGCACGTTGCCAAGGTCGAAATACATGAACTCGGGACGTCGGGTGCTCATCGGGTCGTCGGATCGGTCGGGTTAGCGGGCTTGGGTCGACGCGCGGGGTCAGGACCCGGCGTGGCCGGGGGATGGGGATTGGGCATGCGACGCCTTGCGGTATCGATCGGCCGAGTCCTCGGGGAGGAGCGGATTGATGATCGTATCGCTGCTCCATTCGAATCCCGCGATTTGGGTTAGCCTCGGGAAGAGCTCGAATGACCAGTGGTACCCTTCCGGGTTGCCGATACCGGGGGGGCGGGTGTGGATCAGGAAATTGTAAGCGACCCCGGGGTAGAGCTGATCAAGCCAGCCGATCGCTTGGCGGATCAGATGGGCCAGCTCGGCGATCTCGGCCTTGTCGAGTTCTTCGAATCTCCCCAAGTGCCGGCGGGTCGTGATCCGCAACAGCATCGGCAGGTAGCTCGCGAACGGGCAGTAGGCGACCAGCCGTTCGGTCGCGGCGACCAGCCGTTCGGAAGATCGGAGTTCCGCGCGGAGGATATCGCACTGCAGGCAGCAGCCGGTCTTCGCCTGATAGCGACGGAACCGATCGACCACCCCGCGGACCGTCTGGGGCAATTGCGACAGGGCGATCAATTGGCTGTGCGGGTGCATCAGCGACGCGCCCGCCGCCGCGCCCGAGTTTTTGAAAAGCGAAACGTAACGGGTCGTCGGTTGGGACGACCAAAAGTCGAGACGGCTTTGGAAGACCTCCAGCAGCGAAACGACTTGCGTCGGATCGAGCTCGACCAAGGAAGAGACATGGTCGGGCGATTCGATGAAAACCTCGTGCCCTCCGCCGACCCTACGGGCCGGGAAGAGGCCACCGATCTCCTCGGCGGAGGAAGCCCTCGCTTCCCCTTTGGGGGTGTCCTTAACCAAAGTGTTTGGGGGGATCCCTTCGGCCGTCGCGACGGCGGGGTAGCGGTTCGGGACGACGCGTATCAGCCAATCGTCCCCCCTCTCGCGAACGTGCTCGGCCGACGGGGCCGTTCGGTTCAGGACCAGCACCGGGTCGGGGGTCGCCGCTTCGTTCCCTCGGCAGAAGGGGCAACCTGTGGCTGTCAACTTAGGAGCGACCGTGAATTCGAAGTCGCAAGGGCGGTCGTTCCGGTGGTTCGCAAAGAGGGTCCATCGACCGCTGATGACGTCCATGCGGGAGTGGGGCTGGTCATAGGAGGGGACCTGATCGCGGATCGGCTCTTCGGCTAGCGTCGCACCCGATCGACCCCTTTCGGCCAGTCCGTCGACGGTTGGGTTGTCAGATTTGACTCCCCGTTTTCGAGTCAGCTCCGAAGACCGCGATCGTTGTCGCGAAACTTCTTGACGCATATCGACCGTGTCGTCTGACGAATCGGACGGGACATCCATGCCGACGCGGCGGTCAGGGACGGTGATCCCTGAAGGACGCCGATTCGAACCCGCGGAGCCGGATTCAGGATGCGTCATAGCGTCGTCGCTCGCTGATGGGTCAGGAATGGATCTGGCTACCCCGCCCCTGGGACCGGCTTGGGGTGCCGGCAAGCTCCATTACCCCGAATGCGGCATGCCGTACCGATCGGGGCGCTCTAACCCACCCTTTTAAGAAATAATTCGCGGCTTTATAAGCTCAAAAACCGTCGGATTTTTGGGTAATTTAGCCCCCCAGATGGTCGCCACTTGAGTGGGGTTTTGCTAGGGATAGCGTCCGGGCATAAAGATGGTCGTATTGGAGGCCTATCCGCCCCCAAGACCAATCCTGCCTCATCCCGGTTTCGACGATTTGGCCCCAGATTTTTTCCCGATGGAACCGGGTTTCTAGCGCGCGGCCGATCGTGCGGTCGAGTTCCTCGGCCGAATAGCCGTGCATCCGAAACCCGGTCGCCGTGCCGTCGGCGATCGTCTGTTCGTTGGCGTCGACCACCGTGTCGACTAATCCCCCTGTCGACATCACCACCGGGACCGTGCCGTAGCGGAGGCTGTAGAGTTGGTTCAGGCCGCAGGGTTCATACCGGCTGGGCATCACGAAAATGTCAGCAGCCGCTTCGATGCGATGGGCCAGTTCGTCGGAGAAGCCGATGGTGAGGGCAAATTTTCCGGGGAATTCGGCTTGAAGTTGACGCAAGGCTTCTTGGTAAGCGGCATCGCCCGATCCGAGGATGTACCACTGCGTCGGTCGCGACTGTTCCAAGTGCCAGCGGAGCACCGGAAGGATCAGATCCCACCCTTTTTGATAGGCCAACCTCCCGACCAAGCCGATCGCCGGGACCGCGGCGCTATCGTCGAGCCCCAGCTCCCATTGCAACCGACGTTTCTGAAACGCCTTGCCCGATCGCCAACTCGTGACGTCGTAGCTCCCCTGCGGGTGCAGTCGCCCCCCTTCACTCGCCACGATCGACGGGGGCTCGGTCGGTTTCGGGCAGAGGTAACGGTCCGTCGACGGGTCCCACGCCCGGTTGTCGATCCCGTTGACGATGCCGCTCAGGACACCCTTGCGACCTCGCAGCAGCGGGTCGAGCCCGCAGCCATGCAGCTCCGTTTGGATCTCTTCCGCGTAGGTCGGGCTGACGGTCGAGATCGCGTCGGCATGTTGGATCCCGACCTTCAGGAAATTGATGTCGCCGTAGAATTCGAACCAATCGGGGGTGAAGTGATTCCAGTCGACCCCCAACAGCGGGAAATCGAAATGCCAAAACCGCCCTTGGTATGCCAGGTTGTGGATCGTCAAGACGCTCCGGGCACGCCGCATCCAAGGGTGGCTTTCGAACCCCATCCGCATGTATGCGGGGACGAGTCCGGTCTGCCAGTCGTTGCAATGGACGATATCGATCGGTACCCCCAAGTGCCCGATCGCATGCAGCGCCGCACGGCAAAAGAAAGCGAAACGCTCGCAATTGTCGCCAAACTCACCCGACTCGTCCCCGTAGATCCCGCGTCGGTCAAAGTACTCGGGTTGATCGATGAAGAGTACCGAAAACGGCCGCGCCCGCTGCTTTTCTTTCGTCCCTTCGGCATGTAGTTCGAACCCAGCTCGATGCGTCGCGGCCGGCACCGCCGTACGCAGGATCCTCGCCGCGACGTGCCGCTCGCGGATCGGGATGGTAAAGGTCGTGTCGGTTGGGGTGATCGTGAGCCCTGCATCCCGGATCGATCGGTACGCAGGAAGGATCAGCGTCACGCTATGCCCTTGGGCCGCCAGCGTCGCCGGGAGCGCACCACAGACGTCCCCCAAACCACCTGTCTTCGCAAAGGGAACCGCTTCGGACGATAAAAAGACGATTTCCAAAGGGTGTCCCTCAAGGTGCGGGATCATTGGTGTAGGAACGATCGAGCTCTCCTGATATTTTAAACAGGATACGTAAACTCTGTCGGATCCAGTCCTTGAAAAGCTGACCCAAGCAGGACTCGACTGGTACTACCGTCAAAACCCGGAGAAGACGACTGATGAAACGCGGAAGCTGGTTGGTTCCCTGCATCGCGGCGGCCTTATTGCTCGCCGGATCCTGGTTCGTTGTTGTCGGACCTTCGGGGGCCCAGGAACCCGGAACGGCAAAGCGGTCGGACTTCATGCGATTGAAGCTCCAACCCGTCAAAGACATTCTGGAAGGGATCGCGCTGGAGGATTACGACAGGATCACCCAATCGGCCGAGCGGGTCCATCTCCTGTCGCTGGACGAGAGCTGGATGGTGATGCAGACGGACGAGTACCGTCAGCAGAGCGACGAATTCCGCCGGGCCGTGAAGATGGTGGTCGACAATTCCCGGGCCCGGAACATTGATGGCGTGACGCTCGGCTACATGCAAATGACGCTCAATTGTGTCCGTTGCCACCGACAACTCCGCACCAAAGACTGACACCGGCCGACTGTCGAATTCGGCGGGCGGCTGTGTGGCTGGTTGTGTGGGGCGATGGAAGGAAAGCTCCGGCATGGGGCCCTCCCGTCCGCTTGCCGCCTCGCACCCGTCGTGGCGTCTAACGAAGCCCCGATCTGGCGAGGTGGCCCGGCCCGGGGCAACGGTTCCGGCGGCCCGATCGGTCCGCGACCCGGCAGCCGCAAACCAGGGCAGCTGAAAATCCAACAGCCTCAAAACCCGTGGGTGCGGACCCGGCCGAGGGGCAGCCTTGCGGGATTTATCGGGATTTTTCCGGGTTTTTGCCGTTCTTGCCCGAGGCCGCATGGGACGGATGGCCCGTTCTTGCCCCAATTCTGGGGCCGACCCCGTTTTTAAAATGTGACGATTTTAGGGATCGATCCGGGGAACTTCATTGAACCCGACCGATCGGCGCGACCGATACTACCGTCACAACCCCATCTGAATTGGCGGATCAAAGTGGTGATTTGGTCCGGTTTTTAGGCGGGAAACGACTCCGTCAATGTAACGCAACGCAAAACGGTGGAATAAGCCATGTCGGTAAGGAAGCTGGCACTCGCGGCCCTTCAGAGGGTTGATTCGTTGCGACAGTCGCTCGTCGACAGCCCGACCCCGATGATTCGCGGCATCGCCCTCTCTGCTGGGATCCTCTTCGTTTCCGGCCCGGCTTCGGCCAGGGCGGAATTCGCGGATCGGATGCCCCCGGGGGGTGACCCGATGCTCTTGGATGCCGGCCAGCAATGGTTCGAGCCGTTGTACGACGCCGACATCCTCGACATGAAGCCGAAGAAGCGGGCTCATACCGGTTGGTATGGCACCGCCGACTACATGTCCCTGTGGGCGACACGTCCCAGCGACGCCCCCGGCAATTGGCTGATGGACAACGGCGGCGGCCTTCGCATCGACCTCGGCTACATGAACGACGAGGATGTGGGTTACAGCTTTACCTACATGGATTACAGCGTCCATCAGTACGACGGGTACAACCGCGAGCGGCTCAACCGCTTCAACCTGTATGACGAAAACGGCATCCAACAAGACGTCCCGCTGGGCCCCCCTTGGGGTTGGCCGCAGGTTCCCCAGGACGGGAACAACTTCGGCTACATGAGCCGGTTTGTGGAAATGCGAGATAGCGAGAACGTCGCCGACTTCAAGAGCTTCGAGGCGAACAAGACTTGGCGGCTCGAGCCCTACCATTACGGCGGGATCCTCGAACCGTTGGTCGGGTTACGCTACATGCGATTCACCGACGTCTATCAGCGGATGCAGTACGACGCGGACCTCTTCTTCCCACCCGTTTTCGACCCGCTGGACCCGACCTTCGTCGCCGGGGAGCAGGTCCTGACGGAACAGTCGGTCACGACCAACGACATGATCGGCGGTCAGATCGGTTTCCGATACTTCAAGTTTGCCCATCGCTGGCGGTACTCCGCGGAACTCAAGGCGTTCAATGCCGCAAGCTTCCAAAGCAACCGGTGGCAGACGAGCTCAGAGTTGACGCTGTACGAAGGGACCGAAGCCGAGCCGCAGGCCGTGATCAACAACTACATCGTCGAGAAGGGCGAACCGATCTACGGGAAGAACGTCGAGTTCGCCTGGGGCTTGGACGTTCGCAGCGAGATCAGCTACACGCTGACCAAGATGATCGAAGTCCGCGGCGGTCTGCAGGTCATGCACATCGGCGACGGGATCTGGCGAGGTCGCCTGATCGATCAGATCCAGGACCAAGACCAAATGGCCATCATGGCAGGCCTGACATTCGGTGTGGCGCTGAACCGCTAAGCGGTCGAGCAGCCGACACACGCGAAGAAGCCGCGAGTACCGGGGGGAACTCGCGGCTTCCGTCGTTGATAGACTTCAGTTTCAGATCGGGTAAGGCTTACCCTTTGCTGGCCAATGATCGCAATTCGTCCAGCTCGACGCTCAGTCGGTGACGCAGCGGGCTTTCCGGACGAAGCTCATCGAGCAATTCCTCGGCGCGATCCAAATCATCTTCGGTCCGCTCTGGGGAAGAGGTCAATTTACGGAATGACTTCTCAACACTCGACTCGCTCAACATCGGTTGGACTCCTTGGTTCTGCTGGTTGTGGCTCAGAAAGTATGCTGTTTGGGCTGGATTAGGGGAAGCTCGATTCCATGATTTTAGGGGATGGCACTGCCGCCGCAACCGCGGCAAGCGCCGCTCACAAGGTCGTGACGAGCGATTAAGCTAGAATCACGGGTTTTCATCCCGATCCCGCCTCAAGATTCCCCCCGCCCGCCTCGGAGGCCGCATGCCCCGTCACACCCTTGCCCCCACCCATCGGTCGTTCGCACCCGCTAGGCGATCGTTGCCCATTTGGCGAGCCGGGTGCCGGGTGGCCGACAGCGGCCGGCACATCCTGCTCGCTTCCGCTAGGCTATTCATCGTCGCTGCGGCAGGGTCGGCCGGTGCCCAGGAGATGGCGGTCGATCGGCTCTTCCCTCCCGCCGTTTCGGCCCAAGTGACTTCGGCGGGGGCAAGTTCGGCTCCGGCCCCCTCGACCGTCGCGGTCGAGGGAAAGTTGCCCAAGTGGCCCGTCAACGTGTGGTGTGATCGCCAGGACGTGAAGATCATCCCGGCTGAAAAGTCGGGGCAACTGACGGTCCAGGTCGCGCCCGACTCCCCGGGCGGGATCGCCTGGGTCAGGCTCCATGACGACGCCTCCGCGTCGCCACTGTTGCCCCTGTTCATCGACCAAGCCGCCGTTGTGACCGAGACCGAACCGAACGATCGGCTGACCCAAGCCAATCGCGTCGACCTGCCGGCGGGGATCGTCGGGAAACTCGAAAAGGGTGGCGATGTCGACGCGTTTCTGGTTTCGATCCCGGCCGGCCAATCGATCGTGGTGACGACGCGGGCCAACCGTTTCCTCGCGTCCCCGATGGATGCCGTCCTGCAATTGGTCGATCTCTCTGGCAACGTCTTGGCACAGGTCGACGACACACGGGGCTTGGACCCACAGCTCCGTTTCGCCTCGTCGGTCGATGGCGAATATCTGATCCGGCTCTTCGCCTTCCCCAAGGAAACCAACAGCACCATCGGCTTTTCTGGCGCCGCCACCTACGTGTATCACCTCCAAGCGACCATCGGACCCGCCTTCGACTACCCGCTGCCGATGATCACCACCCCCGCCGGTGTCGCCCCCCCGAGCTACCGTCCGGTCGGTTGGAACCTGTCGGAAAGTAACCCGCCGAAGCTGCAAGTCGCTACCGCCGTTTCCCCGCCGATCGTCAACGCCGCGGGGGCGATCGGCTGGTTTCCGCTCCTGGAGCTTTCAGGCTTAACCCCGCAATCGTCCCCGGCGTGGGTCGATGCCGAAGGGGACGGTCCGATCGAGATCGCGTCCCTTCCGGCGGTCATCTCGGGGCACGTCGAGCGGCCGACGACGCTCAAAAAATTCAAGCTGACGCTGCAACCGGGGGTCAAATACCGGGCGCGGGCCTGGTCGCGGGTTGCCGGGCTGCAGGTCGATTCGGTGTTGACGGTGCACGATGCCGCTGGCGCTCAACTGGCCAAAAACGATGACGTCGGTGCGGAACGGGATGCCTCCGTCGATTTCGCGCTCCCGGCCGCGGTCAAGGAAGCGGCGGCCGTCGAACTGAGGCTCTCCGATCTCGTCGGCGGCCACGGGCATGGGCATGCCTTCAGCCTCGTCGTCCACCCCGTCGTCCCCTCCGTGGCAATCAACTCGGCCAACCAACAGTTCCGGTGCGTCGCGGGAAAGACGGTCGAGATCCCCGTCCAAATCGCCCGCCAGGACGGATTCGCCCAGTCGCTGCGGATCGTCGCCGAAGGGTTGCCCCAAGGCGTCACCGTTGCCGAAGCCGTCTCGGAACCGAAAGGGGATTCGGCAAAAGAGGTCAAGCTGACGCTGCAAGCCGCCGCCGACGTCAGCGGCTCGCCGCTCCGCTTCCAGGGGCCGATCCGTATCGTTGCTTACCCTGTCGCCCCGCCCACCCCCGAAAAAGCAGCCGAAGGTGCCGCGCCGCCCGCCCCAGCCGCCACTTCCCCAATCGCCACCCTGAGGCACGAACTCCGCGACGGATTCCGAACCGATGAGCTCTGGTTGACCGTCGCAGCCCCTTGAAAAAGGTTCGCCACATCTTCCGTAACGCGGCTTGCGTGATGCGAAACCGAACAAACGGTTCGCAGCCCGTTGAAAAAAACCTCGCGGAATCCTCAATGCTCGCCCGAAGCGGGTGGCCAAGGTCAACCCGATCGGGCTTCACGGATCCCGGGAAAACCCTGGGTTGCACAAAAAGCTCTCCCCAGGAAGCGCCTTGCGAGCCCCATCGCCGCCAGCCGAACGCCCGCCGCGAAAAATTTAATATCAAAAAAAACGCCATTAAGATTTAGGGAAAATCCCCGAGCCGCTCCGGAATTGATCGTTTCCGAGCGTCCTCTTCTGACCTACCCCCACGCGTGGTTGCGGGTGCCGTGAACGTCCTTGCCGATTCCCGCTCCGACCGAATTCTGTTGACACAAAGCTAGCATCCGATACATTTCGCTTCCCGCCATATTTAGTCCCGCACGTTGAAGTGACGACTAGGTATAGTAGTGTTAGGCATGCTTATCGGCTTGCCAGGACCGAGAAATGGTTTTCGAGCCGTGAATTGTCGCGTCCATACAGGCCTCAACACTCGATTTGCCAGGCGGTGATAGTGGTTGAAACGCGTTCAGGTTTATGTTCTAGTCCTTACCTGCTCTACCCCGCACGGAACATGCGTCTTCGGATGGAAGAGGCTGGCGCGAGGTGGCGTTCCAAGGATGAATCCTCAAGGAGTCTTATTTAACCATGGCCATTGCTGAAATACGTTCGGGCGCCCCCAAGACGACTAGCCCCAGCGACTGCAAGTTGGAGCACGGGATCGGTTACGCCCGGGAGCGGTTCGACGATTCCCGCCGCCGCGGACGCGGCGGGTTGAAGGTCGAGGGGCTCTTCTGCCCAGAGAACGAGGAGAGTCCTTTCGACACGATCGCTTGGGAGCTGCGGAGCGCGGCGATCAAGGACGAGATGGGGAAGGCCCTGTTCGAGCAGACCGATTGCGAGATCCCGGCGACGTGGACGCAATTGGCGACCAACGTCGTTGTCAGCAAGTATTTTTACGGCGACCCGAAGAACGATCGCGAGCGTGAGCGGAGCGTCAAGCAATTGATCCATCGGGTGACCCGCACCATCACCGATTGGGGTCTTGAGGATGGCTATTTCGACACCGCCGAAGACGGCGAACGTTTTTATCGCGACCTGACGTGGCTTTGCCTGCATCAGCACGGCGCGTTCAACAGCCCCGTTTGGTTCAACGTCGGCCTCTTTCACCAGTACGGCGTTTCGGGGGCCAAGTGCAATTGGCACTGGGACCCGACGACCGACTCGGTCGCTCAGCCGGACAACCCGTACGAGTACCCCCAGGGCTCGGCCTGCTTCATCCAGCACGTCGAGGACAACATGGAGGACATCATGCGGTTGGCCTGCTCCGAGGCGATGCTCTTCAAGTTCGGCAGCGGCACGGGTACCGACCTGTCGACGATCCGCAGCCAACGCGAAAAGCTTTCGGGCGGCGGGACACCCAGCGGCCCGCTGTCGTTCATGCGGGTCTATGACTCGATCGCCGGCGTGATCAAGAGTGGTGGCAAGACCCGCCGCGCCGCCAAGATGCAATCGCTCAAGGTCTGGCACCCGGACATCCTCGAATTCATCGAATGCAAGTGGAGCGAAGAGAAAAAGGCCCACGCGTTGATCCGCGAAGGTTACGAGTCGAATTTCAACGGCGAGGCTTATTCGAGCGTCTGTTTCCAAAACGCTAACCTGTCGGTCCGCATCACCGACGCCTTCATGGAAGCGGTCCGTGACGGCAAGCGGTGGCAAACGCGCTGGGTCAGCGACCGGGCCGTCGGCACACCTCCCGAATATGACGCCCGCGAATTGCTCGGCCGGATGGCCGAGTGCGCCTGGCACTGCGGCGACCCCGGCGTCCAATACGACACCACGATCAACAAGTGGCACACCTGCCCGAACAGCGGCCGGATCAACGCGAGCAACCCGTGCAGCGAATACATGTTCCTGGACGACACGGCATGTAACCTCGCCTCGATCAATTTGATGAAGTTCATCCGACCCGACGGCTCGTTCGATCACCGCCGCTATCGCGTTGCTTGCCGGATCTTCCTGATCGCCCAGGAAATCCTCGTCGACCATGCCAGCTACCCGACCGATCGGATCGCCGAAAACAGCCACCGTTTCCGACCGCTGGGTCTGGGGTACAGCAACCTCGGCAGCGTGATCATGTCGGCCGGCCTCCCCTATGACAGCGACGCCGGTCGCTCGGTCTGCGGGTCGATCACCGCGATCATGCACGGCGCCGCAAACCACGCCAGCGCCGAAATGGCGGCCGTCGTCGGGCCGTTCGAGGGGTACGCCGAGAACGAAGTCCCGATGCTCAGCGTCATGCGGATGCACCGCGAGGCGGTCGAACAGATCGATGACGCTGGCCCGGCCGAACTGAAGCAGGCCGCACGCGAGCTCTGGGATGGCGTCCTGGAAATCGGCGAGAAGTACGGCTTCCGCAACGCCCAGGCGACCGTTCTCGCCCCGACCGGAACGATCAGCTTCATGATGGATTGTGACACCACAGGGATCGAGCCCGATATCGCGCTGGTCAAGTACAAACAGCTCGCCGGCGGCGGGATGCTCAAGATCGTCAACAACACGGTCGCTTCGGCACTCCGTCGGCTCGGTTATTCACCCGCGCAGGTCGATGGGATCATCAAATACATCGATGCCAACGACACGATCGAAGGGGCCCCCGAGCTGCAGGACAAGCACCTCCCGGTTTTCGATTGCGCCTTTAAGCCGGCCAACGGCGTGAGGAGCATCCGCTGGCAGGCTCACGTGTCGATGATGGCCGCCGCCCAGCCGTTCCTCTCGGGCGCGATCAGCAAGACGGTCAACATGCCCAGCGACGTCTCCCCCAAAGACATCGCCGATGCCTACTACTGGGGTTGGGAACTCGGCCTCAAAGCGATCGCGATCTATCGCGACGGCTCGAAGCAGTCCCAACCGCTGAACACCAAGAAGGACGATTCCAAGGGCGAGGCCTCCGCCTCATCCGCGGCACCCGAGGTGAAGGTGGTCGAAAAGGTCGTCTACAAGCCGCGTCGCGAACGGCTCGAAGACACCCGCCAGAGCATCACCCACAAGTTCAGCATCGCCGGTCACGAGGGTTACCTCTGCGTCGGGCTCTACCCCGACGGACGCCCGGGCGAAATCTTCATCACCATGGCGAAAGAGGGTTCGACGATCGGCGGTATCATGGACAGCTTCGGCACCGCCCTGTCGATCGCGCTGCAGTACGGCGTGCCGCTGGAAGTGCTCGTCAAGAAGTTCAGTCACACCCGCTTCGAACCGATGGGGAACACGACGAACAAAGAAATCCGTCTCGCCAAGAGCGTCGTCGACTACATCGCCCGCTGGTTGGGGCTGACATTCCTCTCCGGGCACCCCGAATTCGGTCGCTCCGCAGGCGGGTATGCACCCGTTGCCGATGCCGCCCCTGCGGCCACCGTCGGCATCCCAACGCAGCCCCAAGGTTTGATCTCCAAACCGCTCCCCACCACGGAGAAGGCCGATCCCAAGGCCGAGCCGCTCGCCGAGGCGACCAGCGATCTCGGCAAAGGGATCGGCGGACGCTCGACCAAATTGAGCGGCCGTGGGGACCAGTTCGCTCGCTTCCAAAGCGATGCCCCGACCTGTGACAATTGCGGCACGATCACCGTTCGCAACGGCAATTGCTATCTATGCCACAATTGCGGCAACAGCATGGGTTGTAGCTGATCCGAAAATCACCTCACCTTCCCCGGCTTCGTCCGGGGCAGGTCGGGTGAATCTGAACCGCGAACAAGAACACGTGGAGCGGGCCGGACCGAAACGGCCCGCTTTTTTTATCCCCTAACGGAGGCCATCGCGCTACGGCCGGGTCGTTCGGGTCATTCCGACCCTCCATTTTCTCGCATCCCGATCTTTTCGAAATGATTGCTGAGTCCGCTGGCGTTGTGACGATCTAAGCAAACCGAGGTGTTTCGCGGCGCCATGTCGCGACCGACCGCAGGCCACGCGAGACGCTTCAGCTCAACCTTTCCTGACCGAAGGGATCGTTTGATTTCCCGACGGATTGGTCTTCTGGTCAACGCCGTTTTTGCCTTACAAACAGCGTGTACCGTTGCCTTTTAGGCCCGAAAGGTTGGGCGAGGAAAGGCCAGCGTTCGGCTGGCTGGGAAGGGACTCCCAGAAAGGAAAGTCAGCAGTTCACGGGTTCGCAAGGATGGCAAATCGATGATCATTGGACGCCGTAATTTTCTCTCTGCCGTGTTCGGTGGGGCAGCCGCATCTTGCGTCGCGGGTTCGCTCCGTGCCCAAGAAGGTGGCGTCAAGGAACCGGTCTTTCGGGTCGCCAACGCGGCCCCTTCGATCGCCCCTGCCCCCTCGATCGCGACCACGCCGCCCCTGGACATCGCCCTCAAAATGGCGCAAGACGGTTTGGTCACGTCACGTGAACGGATCAATGACTACACCGCGACCTTGGTCAAACGCGAACGGGTCGATGGGTATGTCGGCGAACATGACTACATGTTCGTCAAAGTCCGCAACCGCAAAGTCGTCGACGGCGTTCTGAAGCAGCCCCTTTCGGTCTACCTCACCAGCCTCCGCCCCGCCTCCGTCAAAGGCCGCGAGGTGATTTATGTCGAAGGGCAAAACGACGGCAACATGATCGCCCACGAAGGCGGTTTCAAAGGGAAGTTCCTCCCCACCGTACCGCTCTCCCCGACCGGGATGATGGCGATGCGTGGCCAACGCTACCCGATCACCGAAATCGGGATCGAAAACCTGATCGTCAAACTGATCGAACGTGGCGAACAGGCGAAACGTCACCCCGATGTCACCTGCAATTTTCGCAAAAACGCGAAGGTCCGCGACCGGGTTTGCACCGTGCTGGAAGTCAACCAGCCGACCCCACACCCCGATCTCGAATTCCACCTGGCCCAGGTCTTCATCGATGACGAATTGACCTTGCCGATCCGTTACATCGCCTACGATTGGCCGACCGAACCGGGGGCGACCCCCGAAGTCATCGAAGAGTACAATTACATCGACCTGAAACTCAACGTCGGGCTCACCGACGCCGATTTCGATCCGCGGAATCCGCAGTACGCCTTCTACTCGAAGTGACCGTTACGGGATCTCTCGTTCTTAGCGTGTCATCTCGGTAGCCCTTTTTTGATAGCTTATCCCGGGCGGCGAGCTTCGCTCCCGCCCTCGAGTCGAAGGGATCGTGATGAGCGTCCGCTGATTTGAAGTTCTCTGGTGAACGTCACTAGAGATCTCGCCCGCGGTCGGTCCGATCGGATTGGCCAAGCTGCTTCATCGGCCAAGCTGCTTCATCGGCCAAGCTGCTTCATCGCTCAAGTTGCTGAATCGGCTGCTGACAACCAGCCGATCACGGCCCGACGCCAAGGCCGGGAGTTACTACATCGGATCGGCGACGTCTAAGACGCTCACGCGTCCAGCGGCCTGGTCGGGAGCTGTTTGCGACCGGTACGAAATCAGAAGGTGTCGGGATAGACGACCAGCTCGATCCGCCGATTCG
>JBEIRZ010000510.1:0-2848 GCA_040375695.1 Planctomycetaceae bacterium | reverse complement strand
TGGAGTTCGTCGAGTTCCGCGGTGATTTGGTTGACGTCTTGCACGGTGCCCAGTCGCGTCTTGACCGAATCGGCCAGGACGCCGCTGCGGTTGGAGGGGTCGAGGAAGGCTTGATCGATTTCGGGCCCTTCGAGGATCCCGTCGTTGTTGGCGTCGCCGCGTTTGAATTTGGTCCAGAAGGCTTCGGGGATCGGCTTGCCGACGTTCAGCCGTTTTTGGTTCTGCATGATTTCGTCGCGAGTGATCTTGCCGTCACCGTTGACGTCGGCGGTCGCGAGCCATTGGTAGGTGATCCCCGAACTCTCGACCGAGACATAGAGTGTGCCGTCGATCGAGACGGGGGTCGTCTTGATGTTGCGGCAGAACAGTTCGGCGGTCCAGCGGCGCTCGCCCGTCTGGTAGTCATAGCCGATCACCTTCCCCGTCCCCGCCAGGACGACTTCGGGGCCGTTGGGCGTTTCGCAGACCACGGGGTGAGAATAGCTGCAGGCCATTTCGCCGCGCTCGTCTTTCCAAAGGATCTTGCCGGTGCGTTTATCGATGCAGTGGATCGAGGGAGAGAGGTCATCATCTTGGGCGAAGAAGATCCGATCGCCGTGGATCACGGGAGACGACCCGGGCCCCCAGTCGAAAACGAAATAGGGTTCGGGGAGTGGCGTCTTCCAAACCGTCTCACCCGTTGCGGCGTCCAAGGCGATCAGCCCCAGCCTGGCGTGGTAGGCATAGACCCGCTCGTCGTCGGCCGCTGGGGTCGAGGAGGCATAGCTGTTCGTCTTGTGGATCAGCGGCAAAGGTTCCCCTTCGATCTTCAGCTCTTTGCGCCAAAGTTCTTTGCCGGAAGGGGCGTCGAACGCGAAGACGACGAAGCGGTCACCGGGCAATTCGCCGAGGGTCGCGGTGCTGAAGACCCGCCCTGAGGCGACGCAAGGCGAGGAGATGCCATCGCCGACCTCGCGTGTCCAGCGGACGTTGGCGCTGGTCGGCGAAAACTCGGTCGGGAGTTTTTTATCGCCGCGCGAGATACCGGTCGAATTGGGGCCTCGCCACTGCGGCCAATCTTCGGCACCTGCCGTTTCGAATAAGAGCAGGCTTGCGGCGAAAAGGAGAAGCCGTCGGAACGTGTGGGAAAAACGGTGGGTCATGGTGGCGGTGGTGGACCAGAAGTTGGTCATGGCGGGGAGGGGGCGCAGCATCAGGCTTCCTCGGGTTGGGGTTGGACCTTGATCGTAACCTCCGCGAGTTGACGGGGAAAGCATCGGGCGGCATCGCCGGGCTTCGGCGATCTACCCGGCTGGGCATGGGGCCGGCTGGGCATGGGCCGGCTGGGAATGGGCCGGCTGGGAATGCGATCGGTTGGGCATGGGGTCGGTTGGGCATGGCATGGCATGGCATGGCATGGTCGATCCGTTGCGAGGCGCGGTTGGGAGTGCCGCATCGGGTATGATGCGGTCGGCGAGATGAGCGTCATCGGCGATCTCGAGTGAAGCGTCGTTTTTGGTGTGTGTTGGTGTTGGTCAGGGGCGAGGGCACGCGGAGGGTAGCGATGGGAGCGGAAGGGCGACGGGTCGGCGTGATCGGTTTGGGGTTGATGGGAACGGCGATCGTCGAACGGTTGCTCGAGCGGGGCTACGTTCCGATCGTTTGGAACCGGACGCGGGAGAAGGCCGATCCTTTTTTGGCGCGAGGGGCGATCTGGTCGGATAACCCGCTTGTGGGATGCGACCGTGTCATCGTCAGTCTCTATTCGAGCGATGTCGTCGACGAGGTGCTGGGGCCGCGGTATCGTGATGTCGCGCCGGGCACGATCGTGATCGACACGACGACCGGCGAGCCGAGCCAGAGCGAGCTTTGGGCGGGGAGGTTGGCCGAATGTAGCGCATGCTACATCGACGCGCCGATCTCCGGATCGAGCGAACAGACGCGGCGGGGTGAGGCGACCGTGATGGTCGGCGGGGACGAATCGGCATTCCGGCGTTGCGACGACCTGTGGCCCGTTCTGGGAAAGAACGTCTACCATGTCGGGCCCAGCGGCGGGGCGGCGAAGATGAAGTTGATCACCAACCTGGTGCTGGGGGTGAATCGGGCCGCCTTGGCAGAGGGGTTGGCGCTCGCCGAGCGGATGGGGATCGATGGTGGCAAGGCGCTGGAGGTGCTCAAGGGGAGCGCCGCCTATTCACGCCAGATGGACACCAAGGGGCAGAAGATGCTCGATCGGGATTATTCGGTCCAGGCGAGGCTATCGCAACATTTGAAGGACGTCCGGCTGATCCTTGCCGAAGCACAACGCGCGGGGATTGAGACGCCATTGGTCGATGCGCATCGCCGGATGCTCGAACTCGCCGAGACGCTCGGATGGGGCGACGCCGATAACAGCGCCGTGATCGAATCGCTGAGAAGGCGGGCGGCAACCGAGTGATCGAGGATTAGGCTTTGCGGTTGGGTTTGGCACAAGGGTCACATATCTGCTGCCGTTCTTTGACCGGATTGCGAAGTTGGGGTACCGGATTACGACATTCGGTTTGCCAATCGTGGGTGTGCGAATATAACACCGGTCCATTTGTGGTCGCGATCGACCTTCGGATTGGCGGCGCGACGGACAGTCCTTTTCCTACCCACCCTGCTCCTTGCGATATCCATGGCTACATCTCCAAAGGATCCGAAAGCGATCCAAAGCAACGTCGTTGCGTCTGCGAAGCGGCTTGGTTTGACATTGAATGAGGCCGATTTGGCGCGTTGGTCATCGGCGATCACGAAGGCGACTGGTAATTCGGACATCGCGATCGACGCGGCGACGGGGGTATTTGGCCATAAGGTGTCGATGCTCGATTTCGACACGAAGGATTTGCAG
>JBEIRZ010000487.1:0-3057 GCA_040375695.1 Planctomycetaceae bacterium | reverse complement strand
TGAGTTTGTATTTCCCCCACGTTCCTCATCTGCTGTGTCTGACTGGTCTAGGGGTAGTAGGCAGGGGAGAACTTTTCGCCACCTACCAATACCAATGGGGTGCCACTGCCCAGCTTTAAACATGGCGGTAAGTTAGCGCTGCATACTTCGGCGCGGGATATCGCTGCCGATCCGCCCGTGCAGTTCACCGGCCCCCGTTATAATGCTTTGTTCAATCGATGGCGTCGGATTGAACAGAGGTCGGATCAATAGCCGGCGACGGTTGGGCCAGAGATTTGGGCGGCGATTTCGATCGGGGGGAGGCCTAGGCGTTCGCGGCAGGGGTCGAGGATCTCTTTGGTGCGGCTCGCGCCGATGCGGCTCACGCCGATGTCGCGGACTTGAAGCAGCGTATCGAGGTCACGGACCCCGCCGGCCGCTTTGACTTGGACGTGGGCCGGGGAGTTTGACCGCATCAATTGCAAGTCGGGGATCGTCGCGCCGCCGTTGCCATAACCGGTCGACGTCTTGACCCAATCGGCGTTCAGTTCGCCGCAGATCTCGCAGAGCCGACGTTTGTGGTCGTCTTGGAGGTAACCTTTCTCGAAGATCACCTTGACCTTGCGGCCGGCTTGGTGGGCGACGTCGATGACTCCGCGGATCTCGTCGCGGACGTAGCCCCAATCGCCGCCGAGGACTTTGGAAATGTTGACGACCATGTCGAGCTCTTGGCAGCCGTCGGCGACGGCCTGTTTCGCTTCGGCGATCTTGATCGGGGTCGTGTGGCCGCCGTGCGGGAAGCCGATCGTGGTGCTGGGCATCACGGTGCTGCCGGCGAGCCGTTCGGAACAGCGTTTGAGGTAATAGGGCATGATGCAGACGCTCGCCACGTCATAGGCCAGGGCCAGGGTGATCCCCGCTTCGAGGTCGCTGGGGGTCAGCGTCGGGTTGAGCAGCGAGTGGTCGATCATCTTGGCGATGTCGCCGTAGCGGTAAGCGTTGGTCATGGGATGGGGGTGGCTTGGCGGATGGGTTTGCCGAGGGGATTACGGCGTGAGGCGTGACGGCTTGGGGACGATACGTTATGGCTTTTGGGGAATGACGGTTTGAAGCGTTACGGCTTGGGGACGAATTGGCGGAGGTAATCGTGGGATTGGCGGAGGGCCAGGATGCGGTTTTCGAGCGACCCTTCGTAGATTCGGTCTTCGACTTCGACGCACACCGGGCCGCGGTAGCCGGCATCGCCCAAGACGGAGAAGAATCGTCCCCAATCGACCTCACCCAGCCCCGGAAGTTTGGGGGTGTGGTAGAGGTTCGGGTAGGCGAGCGTCCCGACTTGGTCGAGCTTGTGTTGGTCGACGCGAACGTCTTTGGCATGGATATGGAAGAGTCGCGAGGCGAAGTCACGCATCGGGGCGAGGTAATCCATCTGTTGGAAGACCATGTGGGAAGGGTCGTAATTCAGCCCGAAGTGGTCGCTGGGGATCGACTCGAACATTTTCCGCCAGATCGCGGGGCTGTGGGCGAGATTTTTTCCGCCGGGCCATTCGTCTTCGGTGAAGAGCATCGGGCAATTCTCGATACCGATTTTGACGCCGTGCTGCTGGGCGAATTCGATCAGCGGTTGCCAAGTGTCGAGGAACTTGGGCCAATTCTTTTCGACCGATTTGGCCGGGTCGCGACCGACGAAGGTGTTCACGCGTCCCAAGCCCAGCTCGGCCGAGGCCGCGATCACCTTCTTCAAATGTTCGACAGCGGTCCGCGATTCATCATTATCGGGGGCCAAAGGGTTGGGATAGTAACCCAGACCGCTGATCTGGACCCCGTACCGCTGGGTCAACGCTCGCACCTCGGCGGCTTGGGAAGCTGAAAATCCGTCAACATCAATGTGCGTGATTCCCGCATATCGCCGCGTCGCCTTGCCGACCGGCCAGCACATCACTTCGACGCAGTCATATCCCACGTCTGCCGCGATCCGAAACACCGATTCGAGCGATTCCTCCGGCAAGATCGCACTGACAAAACCGAGTCGCATCATCTTGTTCAACTTTCTTCAATTCGGTGGTAAAATCTCTTTAGTGAAATCGTCACCGCAACGGCCAGGGCTTACAAGAGCCCGACCGGGGCGGCCGTCAGCGACCAGAAACAGTTTTTTTTCGAAGCCGTTTCTGACCGTATAGACGTTATGACATACCAATCCTCGTTAGGACACATAGGTAAATTGGGTAAAATAAAAGGGGAAGCGACGTTCGGTATTGCGAGAAATGAAAGGTCACGGCATTCGAAATCGAAAGTTCCCACCGTTCATCTCTCTACAGTAACCATGTCCCCACGCGAGAAAGTTTTCGACAACCCGACGCCTCTGCATTTTCTCTCAGCGATCCGTCAGCAGCACCGCGAACAATGCGGCTGTGACGACGAGGCCGATCCGGAAGCCAAGTTAAATTTTGACACGACGGTGAGCGAATGGCGTGAGGCGTGTGATTTGGTCGGATGGCGGCAATTGGCCGGGCTGTTGAATGAGTACTGGGATCTGGATATCCCGTTGGACGAATGGAAGCACGTGTTAGAACCTGCCGAAAAGAGGACGTTGCGAGACGTCTGCGAGCTTTTGGCGACCGAAGCAAGGGCCCAATGAATTGGAAGCTTGAAGTTGGCGCGGTAGCTCGGCCCGAATCGTTGGCCCGTTAGAAATGGCCCGTTAGAAATTGGCCCGAATCGTTGGCCCGTTAGAAATTGGCCCGTCAAGGTAGCCCTTTGGGTATGCCCTCCGATGTTTGCTCGCTACGTCATCCGAATCAGTCGATTTGGCTTAGCGACTGGACCGGACGCTGAGGTCGGGGCGGGTGCAGAAAGCTTGATGCGATAGGATGGGCTCGCCGCAAAGGATGCGGCGGGGCACGAGATCAGGTCAATCGCTGCTCGATCGCTTCCAGTTCCGCGAGGGCCTCGCGGGCCGTGGAGGGGCGTCGGTCGGGGTCCTTTTCCAGAAGTTTCATGATGAAGTCGGAGAGGAGCTCGACGTCGGGCATCATGTCGCGTGGCCGCGAGGGGATTTTGGTCGCGATCGCGGCGAGC
>JBEIRZ010000377.1:0-4386 GCA_040375695.1 Planctomycetaceae bacterium | reverse complement strand
GGCCCAATCGGCGTCGCGACCGAGTTCGTCGGCCAACCACCGCGCGACGTGCGGCGCGGCCTCATGGGCCCCGGCAGAATCGAGGAAGAGCCACCGGGTGCGGCGGGCCAGGACATCTTCGACGCCACGGGCCATCTCGAACCGCGCGGCCCAGGCGACATCGGCCCGCCGCAGTTCGGGAAGCCCCGGCGCGACCTCGGCCAGCCTTGGGTCGTCGGCCGCCAACTGATCGATCGCCTCTTGATCGGGCGAAGCGAACAACCCCGCCCCCGCGGGTGGCCTGTCGGCAGTTGTCTTGGGGTGCAAAGGGAGCTCGCGCGTGACGCACGCCCCGCAGCGAAGCCCCGCCGATTTGATCGCGGCGTCGACACAGTCTTCTGCCATTTTGCGGACCGTCGTCCACTTGCCGCCACGGATCGAGACCAAGCCCGAGTCCGAGACGGTGATCGAGTGATCGCGTGAAAGCGATGCGGTGCGTGAGCTGCGATCCCCTTTGACGAGGGGGCGGATGCCGGTGAAGACGCTGCGGACGTCACCGCGGGTCGGTTCACGGGACAGGTATTCGCCCGCGGTCGCGAGGAGGAATTCGATCTCCGCTTCCTGAGGTGTCGGCTCGCTGACCGCTTCGGGGATCGGGGTATCGGTCGTCCCGACGACGACGTGGTTTCGCCAAGGGATCAGGAACAGGACGCGGCCATCGGAAGTCCGCGGGACGATCAGCGCCGTTTCCCCGGGGAAGAACTCGCGATCCAAGACGATGTGCACCCCTTGGCTCGCGGCGACCCGCGGTTCGCTGGCGGGGTCATCGAGCCGGGTGATGGCATCGGAGAAAGGGCCGGCGGCGTTGATCACGCAGCGGGCCTGTGTCGTGTAACGAGTCCCCGTCTCCTGGTCCTCCAACACCAAACCTTCGATCCGGCCCTGAGCATTTTTGACGATTGCGGTCGCCGACATGTAGTTCACCAGGCACGCGCCCTGCTGGGCCGCGGTGCGTGCCATGTGGATCAAAAGCCGCGCGTCGTCGAATTGTCCGTCGTGATAGATCACGCCGCCGCGATGCATCGTCGGCCGCAGCGTCGGCAGCGACTTCGCGACCCCCTTGGCGGGGACGGAGCGTGAACTGCCGAAGGCGTCGCGCCCGGCCAACAGGTCATAGAGCTTGAGCCCGAACCAGAAATAAAAACGCTGGAATAGCGATCGGCAGGGGATGAAAAACGACAGGTCATGAACCAGCAGCGGTGCGTTGCGGCGGAGGATTTCACGCTCGTGCAGCGCGTCACGGACGAGGGTGATGTTCCCCTGTTCGAGGTAACGCACGCCGCCATGGACCAGCTTGGTGCTGCGGCTGGAGGTCCCTTTGCCGAAGTCATCCCGTTCGACCAAGAGGGTAGCGAGCCCACGCGATGCGGCGTCCAGGGCGATCGCCACCCCCGTCGCGCCGCCGCCGATGACCGCAACGTCCCAGGGCTCGGCCCGGTTCACGACCCGGGCGATCGATTCCTCACGCTTCAGCGTCACGTCTCCCTCCGATTCAGTTTGCCGGATCGATCCATTGGCGGGCCCGCGAGAGCGCCTCGTTCCAACGTTCGCGGCGGCGGGCGACTTCGTCGGCGGCCATCGCGGGGAGGAACTGGCGATCGGCCTGCCACACGCGATCGATCTGTGACACCCCTTTCCAAAAGCCGGTCGATAACCCGGCCAAAAAGGCGGCGCCCAGTGCGGTCGTCTCGACGATCTTCGGACGGATGACGGGGACGCCGAGGATATCGGCCTGGAATTGCATCAGCAGGTTGTTGTTCGACGCGCCGCCATCGACACGCAGTTCGCGGATCGCACCGTCGGCATCCGCTTTCATCGAATCGAGCACGTCGGCGACCTGGAAGGCGATCCCTTCGAGCGCCGCGCGGGCGATGTGGGCCTTCGTCGTGCCGCGGGTGATGCCGACGATCGTCCCGCGGGCGTAGGCGTCCCAGTGCGGCGCGCCCAAGCCCGCGAAGGCGGGGACGAGGTAGACGCCGTCGCTGTCCGGGACGCTCGCGGCGAGCGGTTCGACTTCGGCGGAAGAGCGGATGATCCCCAGGCCGTCGCGGAGCCATTGCACGACGGCCCCGGCGATGAAAATGCTCCCTTCGATCGCGTACTGGCGCCCGGCCGAGGTCGAACAGGCGACACTGGTCAAGAGCCCGGAGCGGCTGGTGCGACGCTGCTCGCCGATATTCATCAACGCGAAGCAGCCGGTGCCGTAGGTGTTTTTTGCCATCCCGGGGGCATGGCAGTTTTGGCCGAAGAGGGCGGCTTGTTGGTCCCCCGCGGCGCCACCGATCGCGATCTCGCCGCCGAGCAATTCGGGGGAGGTCATGCCGTAACGGTGGCTCGATGGGAAGACCTCGGGCAAGAGTTCGCGCGGGATCGCGAGGGCTTGGAGGAGCTCTTCGTCCCAGCGGCAGTTGTCGATGTCCAGCAGCATCGTCCGCGACGCATTCGTCTCGTCGGTGGCATGGACTTTGCCACCGGTCAGGTTCCAGATCAACCAGCTATCGATCGTCCCGAAGGCGAGCTCACCCGCCTCCGCGCGGGCCCGTGCCCCGGGGACGTGATCGAGCAACCAGCGTAGCTTGGTGGCACAAAAATAAGCGTCGATCCGAAGGCCCGTCTTGCGCTGGACCAAATCGTCGAGGCCCTGCGACCGCAACCGGTCGCAATCGGCAGCGGTGCGGCGATCTTGCCAAACGATCGCGCGGTGGATCGGTTGTCCGGTCTTGCGGTCCCAAACGACGGTCGTCTCGCGTTGGTTGGTGATCCCGATCGCCGCGACGTCGGCCGCGGTGAGGCCGGCCGACGCGAGGGCTTCTCGGGCGACCTGCAGTTGGGTCTGCCAGATCTCGATGGCGTCGTGTTCGACCCAGCCCGGCTGTGGGTAATGTTGGGTGAATTCGCGTTGGGCAAGACCGACGATCGAACCGGAATGGTCAAACAGGATCGCTCGGGAACTGGTCGTTCCTTGATCGAGCGCGAGTATCACACGCATCGTCGCCTCGGAGCTGTCGACAAGGGGACCGCGGGCCGGGTGCTGCCCAAGCGAATTGATCGCGAGGGGAACGGGACGCGCGGGGAGGGAAAGGGTGGCGAGATTCTAACCGAAAACGAAAGAGGCCGCGGGGGTACCACGGCCTCGGCGTTTGTGACGATTAGACGGCGATCGTCGGGATCACTCGTTCGGCTTGACCGCTTCGACGGCACCGGCGGCGGCATCCGCAGCAGCATCCTTGGCCGCTTCCTTGACAACTTCCTTCGCGACGCCCACGGCGGCATCGGTCGCGGCATCTTTCACCGCGGCGGCGGCATCTTTGGTCGCATCGACGGCGGCGCCTGCGGCTGCGGCGGCCGCT
The DNA here is from genome assembly GCA_040375695.1 of Planctomycetaceae bacterium. GTDB lineage: Bacteria > Planctomycetota > Planctomycetia > Pirellulales > Pirellulaceae > UBA6163. The sequence goes on along the minus strand of JBEIRZ010000377.1, from coordinate 997 downwards.
TCACCAACCTTCTCGACGGCCGGCGATTCGGCGACCGGGGTTTCCCCGGATGCGGTCACGTTCGAATCGCCCATCTCGACGCCCAAGTCGGTGGATACATTGGCATCGCCGCCGCTGTCGCAACCGGTGGTCGCCACGAACAGGCAGCCGGCGGCAACGAGGGAAGAGAGACGAAAACGGTGGATCAACGTAAGCATGTCACAAACTCTCGATAGGTGGGAAAATCGGCGTTACACCCCTTTATCATAGGTTCGCCGCTTTACCTTTCAATCCATCCTTTTCCGCACAACCCCTTTTTGATCACCCAGGGGGATCACCTAGGGGGATCGCCTGCGGCGGATCGAAATGGGGTGGGGCGACTTAGCGTCGAAGGGGGACGTTAACTTAACACTCGCGTCAATTTCGCCTGACCGTCAAAGCTTGCCCGCCCCATTTTCGCGGCGCAAACGATATCCGAGGAAGATCACGACCGGAATCGACCCGCCGAGATCGGATCGACATCCTTTCGAAGATCCTGGGGCGGGGAAATCGCCGATTCCGGTAAGGATGAGGCGCATCGCCCGACATCGGGGTCGGGTATTCGCCCCATGCCAAAGCGAAGCGGAGGGTCCGGGGAATGTTTCGATCGAGCCTTTTGGCGGGAGTGTTGATTTTCGCGAGCCATTCCGCCGGGGTGTTAGCCCCATTTCCCAAACGGGCGTTAGCCCAAGCTCCCGAACGGGTGTTAGCCCAAGCCACCGATGCGGCGGCCAGCCCCGACCCTGCGGCGACATCCGATCCGAAGGGTTCCTACCCGCCGACCCCGAATTCCGGCGGCGGAGCGACACCGGTAAGCCGTGATCAGGCGATCGCCGATTACTGGGCCAAGCGGTCGGCGTTCTTCCGGCACCAGCGGCAGATGATCGAAGAAACGGCATACACGCTTCGGTCGACCCCGATGCGGCCGACGGTCCCCGCGAACCCATTCACGCAGAGCCATTACCCGCGACGGCGGACG
>JBEIRZ010000031.1:0-25689 GCA_040375695.1 Planctomycetaceae bacterium | reverse complement strand
CACCCTGTCCGACCACCACCTTGCCGACTTCGGCCGTGACCCTGGCGACCGAGTCGACCCGTTGGGCGGCCTGTTCGAGGGCGTGGCCCGGGTCGGCGGGAGGCACGCCCGACGTCATTTGCGGCGAAGCCGACGTCATTTGCGGCGAAGCCGATGCCAATTGCGGCGAAGCCGATGCCAATTGCGGCGAAGCCGATGGTGCCGAACCGCCGGAGGCCGAGGCGGGGCTACGGGGGGGACGCGGTGGGTTCGGTGTCGGCGATGGGGGCATGGAGGGGTGATCTTCGGGGAGAAAGGCTTGGCGGGTGACGCCTCATTAAAACTGCTAGCCACCCCTGACGCAAACCGGCGACCCGTCAGGAGGGGCCGGTGCGGCGAAATCGCGGCAAAAACGCGACCCGGTCCGGCTCCGACCCCCTCTCGGTTCGGATCTCCCGACCCCGTCACCTTCGCGACGCGGTACTTCTGGCGACCCGGCAACGGGGGTTTCAGTCACCCTTTCGGCAAGTTGCCGCGGGCTGGCCCGCAGGGGCTGGGAAGCCATGGCTGTCAGGGCATTTGTGGCGATCGACCACAAAATGAAGGTGGCCGTGTCACCCCCAACCCATTTTTGTCTTTATCCATTGAGTGCCGGTTCGTGGAACGGGCAGGAGGCTCGGTGCCGGCAAGTTTTTGGAGTTTTGTGGACCATGGGTTGTGAGTCGATCACGGAGAGTTTCACCGACATCGGGTCGTTTTCGGGGCGGGCAAGGAAATTGTTCGACGCCGAGGCGACCCAATTGGAGGGGGGGCTGCCGAGCGTTCGGGTGCAGGTTATCCACCTGCCAGGTCTGACGGCTTATCGCTTTTCTTCGAGCGTCCGATTGATGCTGCGCGGCCGGTTGGGAGAGGGGCATGTGTTGGTCGCGCCGATCTTCGGCGACAGCCAAGGGAGCCGGTTTCATGGCGAGTTGTTGGCCCCCGGCGATTTGGTCTGGGCGACGGGCGAGGCCGAGACGCAGCTGATCATCGGCCCGGGGGTCGATCATTTCGGGATGGTGATCAACAAGGCGATGGTTCGTTCGGCGATCGAAAGGTTTTGCTGCGGCAAATCGAAATTCGATCCCGACCACAACCAAGTCGTCGAGGTCCCGCTCGACTGTGGCCAGCGTTTTGCCACGGGGATCGAGATGTTGCTCGACAAGGGCAGCGACGAGCTCGCGCGGGGAAGCGATCTCGACGCGGAATTGATCGAACAAGGGTTGGGAAGCGCGCTCCCGTTGATGCGCGGGGTCCGGGTGGGTGAGCGGGCCCGTAAACGGCAGGAGGTCGTCGAGCGTGCGCTGTGGCTGATGCGGAACGAACTGTCGGGAAAGCTATCGGTTCAGGACATTTGCGAGACGCTCAACGTTCGCCGCAGGACGCTCTTTTACGCCTTCGAAAGTCGGTTCGGCCTGTCGCCGCAGGAGGCATATCGGGCGCTGCGGATGGCCAAGGCGCAAGAGCTTTTTCGCACGACCGAGAAGTCGGTTCGCGAGGTGGCTCAAGAGGTCGGGTTTCTTCATCAAGGGCGATTCGCTCGCGACTATTCGAATCGCTTCCATCGGCAACCGCGGCACGAGTGCAACGCGAAGCGGGCTCGCAGACCGCTTCGGTTGCCGCGTCTTGAAGGGGCGACGGTCGACGAACGGCCGGCCCGCCTGCCCGGCACGATCGCTTCCATTCGATCGTGACCTGTTCGATCTTGCCGGTGAAGGCGAAGCGCAAGTTGTAGCGGAAGTCGATCGCCGAGCCGATAGCTAGCCCCCCATCGACCCCTTCGCCGTCAACGGATCGAACTCAGATCTTTCCCGATGAAGGACGCCGCTTGAGGTTAATAGCGGGGCTGGTGGGTCGGGGTGACACCGATCGCTTCGCGGACGGCGTCGGACGAAGCTTGTTGCATCAGCCCCAGTTCGCTGCTGATGGCGATGAAACGCCACCCCTGGGCGACCCTCCGTTTGGCGGCCGCGGCATCGGCGACATGCAGTCCGGGGGCGACGCCCAACCGCTGGGCCGTTGTGCGGATCCGACTTAACGCCTCGACGAATTCCGGATCGTCGGTTTCCATTTGGGGCGTCTTGCCCATCGACGCCAGGAGGTCGTTGGGGCCGATGAAAACCGCATCGATCCCGGGGACCGCCAAGATCTCTTCGCACCGAGCGAGCCCATCGACATGTTCGATCTGCACGACGACCAGGATCTCGTCGTTGGCCCTGCGGTAATAGGTCGCCGGGTCGGTATCGAAGTTCAAGGCGTGGAGGCTCCCGCCGACGCTCCGGTTCCCCGCCGGGGGATAGCGGCAAGCGGCGACCGCGAGCCGCGCCTGTTCGGCCGAATTGCACATCGGAAAGACGATCCCATAAGCCCCTTGATCGAGCGCCCGTTTGGCGTGCTGGTGGTCGATCGCGGGGACACGGATCAGCGGCACACCGCCGGCATCGGCGACCGCGCCGAAGACCGACGCCGCCACCTCCCAGTCCATGGCGCCATGTTCCATGTCGAGCGTCAGCCAGTGCCAGCCGCCACGAGCCAGGAACCGTGCCGCCAGCGGGCTTCCCAGAGACATCCATGTCCCGATTTGGGCCTGCCCTGTGCGCAAGGCCGCCTTCACCCGATTCACTCGCATCCGATAACCCCTCCCGAAAGACTCGTTTTTGACATGCAGCGCTCCCACCCGTCAGGGTTGCAGACGAATTGGGGCCGCCGCCCTTGCAGCAGGTCGAGGATCGGCAGGGCACACCCTTCGCTCATTCGTTCCGCCGCTTCGCGGGCGTTGAAGGCGTTGTGCGGGGTCAGCAGGAGGCGTGGGGTTTGACGCAGCGGGTGATCTGCCGGGAGCGGCTCTTGTTGGTAGACATCGATCGCGGCCCCGGCGATGCGACCTTCGAGCAGCGCTTCGCGGAGCGCCTGCTCGTCGATCAGGGCGCCCCGCGAGGTGTTGATCAGGTAGGCGTCGGGCCGCATCAGCGACAGCCTCTGGGCGTTGATCAGGTGACGGGTCTGGGGGATGTTCGGGGCGTGCAGTGAGACGAATCGGCTGGTGCGAAGCAGCGTTTCGAGGTCGACGTTTCGGACCGACTTCCCCGCGGCCATCGAGCCTCCGATCGCCTCCAGTTCGGCATTCCAGTTCGGGTCGTGGGTGACGACCTCTAGCCCGAACCCGAAGGCTCGCCTGGCGACTTCTTGTCCGATCTTGCCGAACCCGATCAAACCGAGGCGTTTGCCCCTCAGTTCGACCCCTGGGTATTCTTCCCAACCCCCCCGCCGCATGCAGGCGTCGCCCTCGGGGATCCGTCGCACCAGACCCAACAGCAGCGCGAAGCAATAATCGGCGACGGCATCGGTCATCGCGTGGGGGACGTTGGTGACCAGCACGCCGTGTCGCGAGGCGCTCACGAGGTCGACGCTGTCGATGCCGATGCCGCAGCGGGCGACGAGTTTTAAACGCTTCGCGCGAGCGAAAAACGCGTCTTGGTAAGGGTCGGTCGCCGCGATCACCGCGTCGATGTCTTGACACTCTTGGGCCAATTCGTCGATCGAGAGCGGCCCCCATCTGCGGGCCTTGCGGAGCGAACACCCTGCCTGCTCGAGCTTTTGCCACCACTCCTGGCCGCTGTCGTGAAATGCCCTGGCGGTGATCAAGACGTTCCAGCCGCTTGTCGCTCGCCCCGCCCCGCCCCCTTGGTCGCGGGGCGATACGCTAGGGGATTCGCTTGGCGGGGCCGGGTCATCTGTAGGCGGATGCGTGGGCGACATCGGCGGCTCGATCGGCGGGGGCGTGGCGGGTTTTGTCGCGCGGCGGTGAGAGCCCTGCGTGGGGCGATGGTCGACGCGGGTTTGAGGCGCGTCGACCGTATCCGAATCGGAAACCGATCAGTCCTTTTCGAAGGCGGAATCGAAGGCCCGCTTGCTCGGCGAGAAATCGAGCTTCTTGGTGAATTCGCACGCCTCGCGGGCGCCGAAGGTCCGCTCCATGCCGCTGTCTTCCCATTCGATCGACAGCGGGCCTTGGTAGTTGATGTCGTTCAAGGCGCGGATGATCTCTTCGAAATTCACGCCGCCGCGGCCGGGGCTGCGGAAATCCCAGCCGCGTCGATGGTCACCAAAGTTCAAGTGGCTCGCCAAGATCCCCGAGCGGCCATCGAGTTTGACGATCGCGTCCTTGACGTGCACGTGATAGATCCGATCGGGAAAGGCTCGGATGAATTGCACCGGATCGACGCCCTGCCAGATCAGGTGGCTGGGGTCGAAATTGAAGCCGAACTCGGGGCGATGATCGAGCGCCTCCAAGGCCCGCTGGGCGGTGTGAATGTCGAACGCGATTTCGGTCGGGTGGACCTCGAGCGCGAACTTGACGCCGCATTCGCCGAAAACGTCAAGGATCGGGTTGAAGCGTTCGGCGAGGAGATCGAACCCGGCGTCGATCATCGACGGCGGGACGGGTGGGAAGGAGTAAAGGAGGTGCCAGATGCTGCTGCCGGTGAAACCGTTCACGACACCGACGCCGAACTTTTGCGCCGCGCGGGCGGTGTCCTTGAGCGCCTCGGCGGCCCGCTGATTGACACCGGCAGGCTTGCCATCGCCCCACACCGTCGGGGGTAGGATCGCCTTGTGACGCTGATCGATGATGTCCAAGACCGCTTGGCCGACGAGGTGATTGCTGATCGCGTGGCACTGCAGCCCGTGCTTGTCGAGCAAGTCGCGTTTCTGTTTGCAATAACCGTCTTCCCGCAACGCCCGGTCGACTTCGAAGTGATCCCCCCAGCAGGCCAGTTCGATCCCGTCGTAGCCGAAGCCCGAGGTCATCCGGGCCATTTCATCGATCGACAAATCGGCCCACTGGCCGGTGAATAGGGTGACGGGGCGAGGCATCGGGTGAGCTCCGGGGGGGTAGGGGAAGGGAACGGTTCAGGACACTACAGGGCGATTGTGGCCGGAGCCCCGCCGGGCCGCAAGGATGCGGATTCTCGTTGCATCGTGGGCCAGCAGGGATCGGTCAAAGCATTTGCATGAAGGCCCGCATCCAGGCGGGGTGCGCCGGCCAGGCGGGGGCGGTGCAAAGGTTCCCTTCGACGTAGGCCGAATCGAGCCCCCGGCTGGGGTGGATGTAATTTCCCCCTGCCGCCATCACCTCGGGGCCGCAAGCGGGGTAACAGCTACAACCCTTGCCCCGCAAGACCCCGGCTGCGGCGAGGATTTGGGGCCCGTGGCAGATCGCGGCGATCGGCGCGTTGCGGTCGTTGAAATGCCGAACAAGTTCGAGCACGCGTGGGTTCAGTCGCAGGTATTCGGGGGCCCGGCCGCCGGGGATCACCAGCGCGTCGTAATCGCCCGCCGAGATCGTGTCGAAATCGGCCGAAATCGCGAAGCGGTGCCCCGGCTTTTCGCTGTAGGTTTGGGCCCCTTCAAAATCGTGGATCGCCGTCAACACGTGGTCCCCCGCTTTCTTATCGGGACAAACCGTATCGACTTGATGCCCGGCGCATTTCAGGATCTGCAGCGGCACCATCGCTTCGTAATCTTCGACGTAATCTCCGACAAGCATCAGGATGCGACGGCTCGACATGGGGTCCTCGTGGTGTTTAGGGGGATGCGGGGGTGCGGGGGATCGAAAAATAGTCAGTCAAAAAGCTCGATGGGTGAAACATGGATTTGTCTACGCGATTGAACAAGCCAGCCCCGGGGCGGGCTCGATCGATCGGAAGCGGTGTCGAGTGAAGCTGGGAGGTTCGGGTGATTGGTCTTGATCGCTTCATGAGGGGCTGGGCATCGGCTGTCGGGTTCGAAGCGGCGGAAAATGGCGATTTTCTGGGGGTTTGGGGGTCTTGGCGGGTCCGCGGGCGGATTTTGGGAAAAAATTTTGGGACAAATCAGATTCTCGCCCCACTTGGTGTTGACTGTCGCTTCGTAATTTGGCTATTCCCGCCAGCAATCCGGGTCATTTCTCGGTAAACCGACGTTGTACCGTGACGGCAGGACGCTGTCATCGGACAAGCCGCATCGTCAGCGAGTGGGCGACGGCACCCCAAAAGCAACCAGGGATTGGATAAACACGATGTGTTGTAACTCATCGCACGAAGTCTCATCGCGGGCGGGCCGAAGCCACTCACAAGTCTTTCAATCGCGGAAAAGGAGAGTCGCGTTGAACGTTCTCGCAAATTTACGTGATCGCTCTTGGGGCCTTCACGTGCTGCCCTTGTTGTTGGGTGGCGGATTGATGACGTCGGCGTGGGGGCAACAGCCCCCGGCGACCCCTTCGCCCGCCGGCCCGATCGCGTCGAACTCGGCCCAACCGGCACCCGGTGTCGCTGACCCGATGGAGGCGAGGGCGGCCGCGACTGTCAGCCTGATCGGGCGGGCCAAGGCCGCGGTCGGTCAGCAGAACTATGTCGAGGCGGTCGAGCTCTATCGCAGGGCACGGGTCAACGCCCAGCCGCTGCCAAGCCTTCAGCCGCAGGTCGCCGAGCTCCGCCGGTCGCTCGAAGGTTTGGGCATCGACGGTTCACTCCTCGACCTCGCCCCCTCGGCCCCACCCAAGAACGCCGCGACCGCACAAGCCGCGCCGCCTAACCAAATCCTGCTGTTGCCCGAAGGGGCCAAAGCGATCTCCGCCGGCCAGGGAGACCTGCAACCGCCCAAGGCCGAAGCGATCCGGCTTGTCGCGATGGGGCGCGCGGCGCTCGACCGCGGTGACCTCCCATTGGCGATCAAGCTGACGCGGCAGGCCGAGTCGCTCGGCGTCCCCGAGTCTGCCTTCCAGGGGGATGAGCCCCGCGTCTGGCAGTTGGTCCTCGACGTCCGATCCGCGGCCCGCAAGGCCGGGTTGGCTTACGATTCTCCCGCCGCCGGTTCACAGGTCGTTCAGGCGGCCGGTGCCGCGACCGTGGGCGCTCGCGGCACCGCGGGTGATGGAGTCGTTCAATCGGTCTTTATGGAAGGGGACAACCCGGCGAGCAAGATCCAGTTGGCCCAATCGACGGCACCCTTGCCGCCGTTGCCGGCCGAACCGGCTGCACCTAGCCCGTCCGATGTCACCCCCGCCAACACGCCGGCCGCTGATGGCGATGGCGTGGCACTTTATCAGCGTGGCTTGGCGGCGATGGCCGAAGGGAACACCACCCGCGCCCGGGAACTTTTCGTCGAAGCATGGAAATACGAAAAGACGCTCGACCTGACGACCCGCACGCAGCTCAAGGAAAAACTGACGCTCCTCCAACCGACCCGGCTCCCTGACCCGGCCAAGGCGGCCGACATGACGCCGATCGAAAAGGCCGATGCCGAAAAACAGGAGGCGGTCCGCAAGCTCTATCGCGAGATCACCAGCGAGATCGCCAAGGCGACCGAGATCCGCGATACCAAGCCGCTCGATTCGCTCGATCGGCTCCAGCAACTCTCCGAACGGATCGACGAAAGCAACATCGACGAAGCCTCCGCCGCAGGGCTCAAGGGGATGGTCGATCGCGCCGTCAAGGAACAGCAGCAATTTGTCGATGCCAACCGTGCCAAGATCGAACTCGATTTGACCAACGACGCCGTCCGGGCCGAACTGAGCAACGACCGGGAGAACAAGGACCGTGTCGACGATGAGATCGCTTCGCTCGTCGAAACCTTCAACGACCTGATGGAACAGCGGCGTTACCCCGAGGCCGAGGTCGTCGCCAAGCAGGTCGCCGAACTCAGCCCCGGATCGTCGATCGCCAAAAGCATGCACCACACCAGCCGGATGGGAACGCGGCTGATGATCAACGAAGAGATCGCGGCGTCCAAGGAAGAGAACTTTGCCAAGAGCCTGCTGGCGATCGACGCCGCCGGCGTGGCGATGGACCCGGCCCGGGACATCGAATTTGGCGATGCCCAGTCGTGGGGCGAATTGTCTCGCCGCCGCCAATCGATGGGCGAGGCCGAATCGCGGTACAGCCCGGCCGAACGCCAGATCAATCAACAGCTCAGCACCCCGGTCGAGGTCAATTATCGCGAGACCCCACTGACCGAAGTCATCCGCGACTTGGCGGCCGTCGCCAACATCCCGGTCGTCCTCGATTCCAAGGCGATGACCGAGATGCAGATCGCCAGCGATGCCCCGGTCACGATGCAGTTGACCCAACCGGTGTCGCTCAAGAGCGCCCTGAACCTGATCCTCTCCGACTTCGAACTGACCTACATCATCGAGAACGACGTTCTGAAGATCACCAGTCACGAGGTGAAGAAGACCCGGGTCTATTCGAAGGCCTACAAGGTCGCCGACCTCGTCACCCCGATCCCGAACTTCATGGCCGGGTATGAGGACGGGTTGGCCGGAGCCCTCCGGGCCGCGTACCAGATGAGCACCCAGCAGGCGGACGTGAAGCTGATGCCGATGTCGGTCGCCGGGTTGGCATCGAACAAGGCGGCCTCAGACAACAAGGCGCTGGCCCAGTTCGCCGCCGCCAACAACTCGGCCGGGTCCGCCGGATACCAGTCGGGTGGCGCCCCCGCCGAAAACGCAGGCGGTGCGGGGGGTGGTTTCATGCCCTTCGAGCTGATGCAGTTGATCCAACAGACGATCTCGCCGAACGAATGGATCGACGGCACCTACTCGATGTCCCCCTACATGCAGAACCTGAGCCTCGTCATCAGCGCCACCACCGAGGTGCATGACCAGATCAGCGCCCTGCTCGATTCGCTCCGTCAGATGCAACGGATCCAGGTCACGATCGAGGTCCGGTTCATCACCCTCAGCGACTCGTTCTTCGAACAGATCGGTGTCGACTTCGACGTCGCGGTCGAGGACAACATCCAGACGATGGACCGCGGCGACCGCGGCTCGCGGATGACCTTCGGCTGGGACGGCCAGGCCCCGACCGCCGACTTCGACATCAAGTTGAATAACGACTTCAGCGTGACCCCCGCCTTCGGTGCCTTCGACGCCGGCTCCGGCTCGCGGTTAGGTTTCGCGATCCTCAGTGACATCGAGGCCTTCTTCTTCCTGCAGGCCGCCCAGGGTGACGCCCGGACGAACGTCTTGCAGGCACCCAAGGTGACGATGTTCGACGGCCAGATGGCGAGCATCAGCGACATCGTCCAGCGACCGTTCGTGATGAGTATCCAGCCGGTCGTCGGTGACTTCGCCGTCGCCCAGCAGCCGATCGTCGTCGTCATCAACGAAGGGACCCAGCTCAGCGTCCAGGCGGTGGTCAGCGACGACAAACGCTTCGTTCGCATGACGCTGATGCCGTACTTCAGCCAAATCGGCGAGGTCAACACCTTCACCTTCGAAGGGCGCAGCCGCCGCAATTCGACCGTGATCGAACGCGACCCGGTCACCGGCGAACCGGTTTCCGACGACGAAGAGGAAGAGGTCTTCGAAGGGACGACCGTCCAGCAGCCGACGTTGGCCAGCACCAGCGTGTCGACCACCGTCAGTGTCCCTGACGGCGGCACGATCCTGTTGGGCGGTATCAAGCGGATGCGAGAAGGACGCAACGAACGCGGCGTCCCGATCCTCAGCAAGATCCCCTACATCAGCCGACTCTTCCGCAACGTGGCCATCGGCCGCGACGCCCAAAGCCTGATGATGATGGTGACCCCGCGGATCATCATCCAGGAAGAGGAAGAATTGGTCCAAACGGGCTTCGACCCGACCCGCTGATCCGGCGGGGTGTCCGAATCGTGGTCGCCCCTCCCAGGCGGCTTCGAAACCTGGAGTTTCACGACGGCCGCGTCCTCGGGTTCGCCCGGCGACGCGGCCGCGTGCTATGATGGGCGGGTGTTCGGTTTTCTCCCTACCCCCTCCCCCGCTCCGCGAGCCTGCCGCTCATGAACCCCATCGGTGTTTTCGCCTCCGTCGATGCCGGCCTCGGCGTTTCTTGGGATGTCATTCGTCAAATCGGCGTCCCCACGATCCAATTGCATGCCCCCCACCGCGAATCTCGCAACCCGCAAACGGTCGCCAAGCTCCGCGACCAGTTGGCCCAGTTCGGCGTCAAGCTGACCGCGGTCTTCGGCGGTTTCGAAGGGGAAAGTTACGCCGACATCCCGACCGTCGAACGGACGATCGGGCTGGTCCCCAAGGCGACCCGCGAAGAACGCCTCCAGGAGATGCTCGAAATCTCCGACTTCGCCCACCAAATGGGTTGCGATACCGTCGCGCTGCACATCGGCGTTGTCCCCCATGACAGGACCGATCCCGAACGCGAAGACATCGTCGACGTCACCCGCAGGCTCTGCAAGTACTGCGAGCATCACAACCAATTCCTTCATCTCGAAACCGGCCAGGAGACGGCCGAAGAGCTGATCGACTTCATTCACGACGTCGGGTACGACAACCTGAAGATCAATTTCGACCCCGCCAACATGATCCTCTACGGCACCGGCGAACCGCTCGCGGCGCTCCGCAAGGTCGCCCCCTATGTCCGCAGCGTCCACTGCAAGGACGGCAAGTGGAGCGACCAGCCCGGTGTCACTTGGGGCCAAGAAGTCCCGCTCGGTGAAGGGGACGTCAACATCGAGGCCTACCTCAAACTGCTCAAAGAGATCGGCTACACCGGGCCGTTGACGATCGAACGCGAAATCCCGCAGGACCCCGATCGCCAGCTCCGCGAGATCGGCAACGCCGTCAAGCTCCTGACCGACCTGCAGCGAAAGCTCGAAGCGTAACCCCGATGACCAAGATCCTTCTGACCGCCTTCGAGCCTTACGACCGTTGGTCCGAAAACAGCAGTTGGTTGACGCTGATCGAGCTGACGAAATGGCTCGATACCCCGTCGACCGTGGTCACCCGGCGGTACCCGGTCGACCTACAAGGGGCGAGCGATCGGCTGCAGAAGGACTTGCGCGAGGGTTTCGACTACGCGATCCACCTCGGTCAATCGCCGGGGTCGCCGCTGATCAAGCTCGAATCGACCGGATTGAACCTCCGTACCGACCACCAGCCGCTCGTCCCCGGCGGGCCGGCCGCGTACCGGTCGCCGCTGGAACTGCTGCGGCTCCATGACCGGCTTGTCGGTGAAGGGATCCCCGCCCAAGTGTCGAATCACGCCGGCGTTTACCTTTGCAACGCCGTCCTTTACCTGAGCCAGTATTTCTCCGAGCGGATGGGGATCCCGACGCGATCGATGTTCATCCACCTGCCGCTCGCGCCGCACCAAGTCGCCCGCTCGGGTGAGGGGCTGGCGAGCTGTGACATCGGGATGATGGCCCGCGCGGTCTTCGAAGGGATCCGCTGGGTCGAATCGTTGCCTTCGGCCGCCGGAGTCGCACCATCGCAAAGGGCGACACCGGGTTCAGGTCGCATCGCCGCGGCCGCTGGCCCCGTCGAGCATGCCTGATCGGAGCATCGCCGCCAGTTCGGCCACGCTTTCGACGCAGCATTCCGCCCCGGCCGCGAAAAATTCACGCTCCGCCGCCGCCAACCTCCTGAGTCGCTCCTCCGCGGGTAAGGCGTCGACCTCCGCTTCGGCCAACCCGATCGCGTTCCCGCTCCGCGTGACCCCGATCGAACGCATCCCGGCATTCACCCCCGCGCGGATCCCCGCGACCGTGTCGTCGACAACGAGGATCGACCCCATCGGGTAAATCCCCAGCGCCTCGGCCGCACGAAAGTTCGACCAGGGGGCCGGCCGTCCCGCCGGGACATCGTCCGAACAGACGACGACCTCGGGCGCATACCCTTCCGCCGCCGCCAGCGGCACGACGACTTCCATCAACTCGCGGGTGTAGCCCGTCGTCGATCCGATGCGGATCCCCAACTTGCGACAGGTCGCGACGAGGTCCAAGACACCGGGGATCAGCACCGCATGCTCCGCCAAGACCCGCTTCTGCAGCGGCAGGAATTGCCGGTAAAGCCGATCGACGTCGGCGTCGTCGGGGGCCTTGCCGAACTTCGCCCCCCAAGCCGCGGCGACGCGTGGCAACTTCAGCACTTCGGCGATGTGGTCCCGCTTGGCCATCCCCATCGGGCCCCGAGCTTCTGCCTGGGTCACCTCGACCCCACAGGCCCGAAAGATCTCTTGAAACACCCCCGCCGGGGCGAGGCTCCCATAATCGATCGTCGTCCCGGCCCAATCGAGCAACAGGGCACGGACCGGATTCGGATTCGTCGTCATCGCATGTCTCGAAGTGGATAGGTCATTCCGAGCCCCGCCCTCGGCGTCGCCGGTCCGCGGCACCCTGCCGGATCGTGCCCCTGCAGGGTCAGGCTCTGCCGGAGTTGCCCGTCGCCGATCTGCGAGGGGCCGATCTGCCCGTCGCCGACTGAACGGGGGCTCCCTTTGCAACAAGCGTTATACCACCCCGACCGGGCTCGAAGCGAACGATCGCGCGGTCACTTACACGCCCGGTCACAGATCCCCTTCCTCGTCGGGGGACGGATCGTCGATCGGCGCGACGTCGTCGCGGGATCGCGACCACGCTTCCCAATCCTCTTCGGCGAGGCCAAAGGCGAGCGTCATGCCGCTGCCGCCGGTCCCGGTCCTGAGGTGGACCTCCGGCAGCGGCTCGTCCCGAAAGATCGGCAACGTCGGGTGCTTGGCGTAGATGCCATGCCACCGGCGGGTGATCGACCAATCGGGGAGCCGGATCATCGTCCGCAGTTCCCTCAGGATCGCGTCGTCGATTTCCCCTTTGTCGAAAGGTTCGATCTCGTCATCGTATTCGTGGGAATCGCCCAGGATCACGCGTCCTTGGTCGTCTTGGGATGCCATCACGTGGATCCCGAAGCGATCGAGCTCGGGAGTTTCGCTGGCGACGCGGGCCTTGAGCGCCGCGAGGCTGGGGCAAATTTCGAAGCTGCGGTAATGCCTCAGCGTCAACCCGCCGGCGATGTGCGTCCCGATCCGCCAACCACCCGGTTGCGGGTCGGTGCCGAGCATTTGCAATTTACAAAGCTTGATCCCAGAACGCTTCCAGGCGTCGGGAAAGAGTTCATCGGCGTCGGCCCCGCCACAGACGATGATCCGGTCGAATTCCCATTGGCGGCCATCGACGCAGCGGAGCGTGTTTGCATCGGCCTGGGCGATCCGGGTCGCGAAGTGGAACGGGATGTCGAATCGCCCTTCGAGCCAGCGGGCGATCGCGGCGATCGCCGACGGCGGGTTGACGGCGCATTCGGTGGGGCTGTGCAGCGCACCCAACAGCCCCTGCGGGTTCGCCACCGGCCATCGGCAGAGCACTTCGGCCCTTTCGATCCACCGGCAGTCGACCCCCAGCCCCGCCGCCGCCGATGCGAACTCGATCATCACCGCCCGTTCGTCGGGGTGATAAGCCAGGTGCAGCGACCCGCAGCGGTCGACCCACACCCCCGCTTCACGCGCCACAGCGAGCCAACGGCCACGCGATCGGATCGCTAACCGATACGGCTCGCCGGGCGGTTGGCCCATCGGCCACACCATGCCGAAGTTGCGGATCGATGCCCCGATCGCCCGCGGGCTCCGATCAAAGACCGTCACGCGGTGACCACGCCGCGCCGCCGACCAGGCGTGCGCCAAGCCGACGATCCCGGCCCCGACCACGCCGACACGTAACACGCTCGACATCCTCAACCCTCAACCCCTAAACGAATCACGGGACCGGCCCCCCAAGGGGAACCGATCCCGCGATGATATGCTCTCGTGATCGTCAAAACATGGCGGGGTACTCACCCGCCCCAATCTTTCATGCGAAACGAACGGGCGATTAGCCGTTCTGGCGAGGCTGTTGGCTCAAGCTGGGACGGACCCGCTTGTTGATGTCAGTTTCCAGCACGCCGAAGACCGCTTCGTGACGAGCGATCGACATCTGAAGTGCCGCCAACAGTCGCTTGGCGGTGAAGAAGTTCACGATGATCCGCTGCTTAACCTGAATGGGGTCCTTAGGGACGCCGATCGGCTGGGGGTTGAGGCCGAAATCGACGATCAGTTCTTCTGGCGAGCCGGTGACTCGGCAGAAGTTCGCATAAGTGGCCAGGCAGTTTTCGTCGTTGACCTGGACTTGAACGGGCTGTTGTTGTTGAACCGGCGCTTCGGCCGGGGTTTCAGCGGATTTAGCTTCAGACATGTTAAAGAGGCTCCAAAATTTAAAGGGAACGCCACCCCCCCGCCGTACGACCCACTTCGGCCGCATCAACCAAGGAATGACGAGATCAACACAGTGACGCTCACGAGTAGCCACTCTGGCCCGGTCGGACTGGCCCGGTCGGAAAGCCCATCAACAGCCTTCGCCCGGGCGGACCGTATTCTAATTGCTACCGCCGAGCAGGCCACCCTCCCAAGCCGCGGAAGGGCATTTTCTTCGCTATATCCGCTAAATTTCTGCGTCCCAACGGCCAGAGACACTTCGTTGTTGCGAAACTTGAGGTGAAAAGATGTGTTTACAGACGAGTATTACCGTGGTGACGGTTGAAGCACGATTAAGATGTGTCCGTCGGTTCGTCCCTAAAACCGTCATCAGCCGCTGATTCGGATCGGATGTGGCTTTCGTCATACCCCGATCGAAGGGCCTCCCCCGTGGAGGTTCGAATCGTCAGGCGGCGATCTTATTGCTCATTCGATACCGTTTCCCTTGTTTTTCGGTTGCCATGGCGAAACCTGACGTCGCGGTCAGGGTAACAACGCCTTCCACTCGCTTGCCGCAAATTCCTATGTCCGGAATCAACGACCGCAAATCGCTCTGCAAACGGATGCTGATCACCCTGGCGTTGGGGTTGGGGTCCGCTGCGGCAACCGCCCAAGAGCCATCGGGCGTCGTGCCCGCGCCCCCGGCCGCGCCGGCCGCGACCGAGCCAGCCCCGAACGCGCCGGCCGCCCCACTGCCTGTTGCCCCTGCGCCCGTATCGCCAGCGGCTGAATCGCCTGCGCCCGAATCGCCTGCGGCTGTGCCTGCTGAGCCGGCCGCCGCGGCCGCGCCTCAAGCGCCGGTCGAAACGGCCCCTGCCGAAAAGCCGCTGGCCCCCGTGTCGCCTCAACCGGCGGGCCCCAGCGGCGATGTGACTCCGTCCCCTTCCGACCAATCACCCCCGGCGAGCCCGCCCCAGCCTTCCGCGCCGGCCGCGGCTGATGGCGATCAGCCGGGACCGGTACCGGCGGTAACTGCCCCCCGCCCTGAGGCCTCCGCGCCGCGGGAAGGGGATGCCCGGCCCGAGCCGCGTCGCGAACCGATGGCATCTGCCAGGAGCGGCGACGTCAAACCGGGGGATCGGGAGCTGGTCTTCAACTTTACCGGTGCCGATTGGCAGGATGTCCTGAAGTGGCTCGCCGACGAGGCGGGGCTTTCGCTGCAGGTCGACAGTTACCCGACCGGGACGGTGAACTTTATCGACAACTCGCGGACCTACGACGTCAGCGGCGCGATGGATATCGTCAACAAGCTGTTGCTCGATCGCGGCTTCGCACTGGTCCGCCGCGGACGCCTGTTGATGCTGATCGACCTCGAAGCCGAGAACGCGGCGAGCCTGATCAGCGAAGTCGCGGAGCTCGTGACGCCTGACGACCTCGACGCACGGGCTTCGTCCGACATCGTTCGCTGCGTCTTCCCGCTCGGCGGATTGACCCCGGACGCGGCCCGCAACGAGATCAACCAATTGATCAGCCCCGCGGGCAAGTTGATCGTGCTCGACAGCGCCAAACAGGTCGTGGTGACCGAGACCGTCGCGCGGTTGCAGGCGATCCGAACGCTGCTGGAGAACGCCTCGATGGCGAGCAGCGAAGTGACCGAGATCATCCTCAAGAATCGCGTCGCCGACGAGATGCTCGAAATCGCCCGCCCGCTGATCGGCTTGGAAGCAGGGGCCAACTCCAGCGACAAGATCCGCATCGCCGTCGGTCCCTTCGGCGATCGGCTCTACGCGACCGGCGACGAGGCGACGCGGATGCTCTTGGAGCGGATCATCGAACGGGCAGACACCCCGCTGGAAGTTCCCACCGGCCAGGAGACGCCCAAGGAAAGCCTGCCGCGGTTGGAGACTTATCCCGTGACGACCGTCTCCCCCGCGACGGTGATCGACGTTCTGCAGACCTTGCTCGCCGGCGTCCCCGACACCCGGATCGCGACCGACCCCCAAGCCGGTGGCGTGATCGCTTACGCCCGCCCCGAGACGCACCAGGTGATCAAAGAGACGATCGACAAGCTGGAAGGGCGCGGCTCGAACTTCGAGATCATCCAATTGCGGCGGCTCGAACCGTCCCAAGCGCTCCTGACGATCAACAAATTCTTCGGCATCACCGCCGAGAACAAAGAGACGAAGAAAGACGCGCCGACGGTCGATGGCGACCCGGTCACCGGACGCCTGTGGGTCCGCGGCACCGCCGAACAGATCACCATGGTCAAGGAATTGATCGAACGGCTCGAAGGGTCCGATGCCAGCGGCGCGATGGGGGATCGCGTCCGCGTCCTTCCCTACAACGGCCGCACCGCCGTCGAAACGGTCCAGCAGCTCCAGGACCTCTGGCAGGTCATGGGACGCAAAAACAAGATCCGGATGGTGGCACCGGCCGCTGGTAAAGGGGCCTCCCTTGACGGGGAGTCGCGTGACGGGGCCTCCCGTGACGGGGCGGATATCTCGTTGCCCCAGCGTCGCATCGGCGGGGCCGCCGCGGCCCGCGAGCAGCAAGCGGACCCGCAACCTGCCGCCCAGGAGTTGCTCGAAAACCCGCAAGGGGAACCGGCGCCCGACACGACGCTGCGTCGTCCCCGTAACCTGTCTCCTCGCACGACACCCCCTCGCATCACCCCCGCGTCTGCCCCGAAGAACGCCCAACCGGCCCCCCCGGCGATCGACCCGAATGCGTTGACGCTGGTCAGCGACACGCAAGCCGCCGACCCGCAAGTCATCGAATCCCAACAGGCGAACGAATCGCAGGGTTTGCAACCGATCGGCCAGCAGCCAGCCGACGCGCCGGCGGCCGAAATCGGCATCAACCCCAACCGACCGCAGGCGAACGACCCCGCGACCGAAGCGTCTGACCCGTCCTCTTCCAGCGTCACGCTCAAATCCCCCGACGGCAGCGGCGACATCATCATCACGATGACCCCTGCCGGGATGGTCGTCGCCTCCGATGACCCGATCGCACTTTCGGACTTCGAAGAGATGATGCGGACGCTGACGGACGAGAGCGCGGCGGCGGGGGCACAGCCGACCGTCTTTTGGCTTAAGTACATTAAGGCCCCCGAGGCGGCCGACCTCGTCACCCGCGTCCTCGGTGGCGACTCGTCGAGCGGCTCGTCCGGAGGCGGTTTGGCCGGTTCGCTGATGGGCGAAATCGGTGGCGGGATGCTCGGCGGCCTCCTCGGCATGGCGGGCGGCGGCGGGGGCGATTCCGGATCGGGCCCCGTCCTGACGACGACCGGCTCGGTCAGCATCATCCCCGACGCGCGGCTCAACGCCCTGATCGTACAAGCCAACGCGACCGACATGCGAACGGTCGAAACGATCCTGGAAGTGATCGATCGCGAAGAGAGCCCCGAGGATGTCCAGACGATCTCCAAGCCACAACTGATCCCGGTCATTTATCAGAACGCCAGCGACGTCGCGACCATCATCAAGTCGATCTATGCCGAACGGTCGGGCGATCAACGGGGCGGTGGCGGTGGCGGTGGGCAGCCGCAGATCTCGCCCCAGGACTTCATCAACGCCATCCGTGGCGGGGGTGGTGGCCGTGGCGGTCAAGCGAACCAACAGCAATCCAAGCCGGCGCCGGTCACCGTCGCGGTCGACACCCGCAGCAATTCGTTGATCGTCACCGCACCGCCGAAAGACGTCGAAGACATCCGCGACCTCGTCGCCGCCATCGACGCGGGTGGCGGCCAGACGGAAGAGACGGTCGAGATCGTGTCGCTCAAGGGGAACGTCAAGGCCGAAGTCGTGCAGAAGGCCCTCGATTCCGTCCTCGGTTCGAATTCGAAGACGACCTCCGCTTCGGGTTCGTCGCCGTCCTCCGGTTCGCCGGCGCCCGCCCCGGGTGCGGAAGGCGGACCGTCGTCCGACGAGATCCAGCGGCGGATCGAATTCTTTCGCCAGATGCGTGAACGTGGCGGCTTCGGCGGCGGGATGCCGATGGGCCCTCCCGGCGGCGGTGGCAGCCCCTTTGGCGGTGGCCGCGGCGGTTTCGGCGGCGGCAGCCCCTTCGGTGGTGGCGGTTTCGGTGGCGGTGGCGGTGGCCGCGACGGTGGTGGCCGCGACGGTGGTGGCGGCCGCGGCGGACGATAACCGGCCGCGATTTGAGACTACACTAGGGAAGCGGTCCGAACGCCGCGTCCCCAAGCCCGAAGTGGTGATTCCCCTCGCGGGCGACGAACCCTCAGGCTTCGAACCATCGACTCCCAGTCCCTGACGTCCCCTATTTGCGGGCCTTTGACACCATGATCATCCATGCCGCCGAAATCCTGCGACGACGAGGCTTGCTCTCGGAGGATCAGATCCGTCAATCGATGGCCGATGACGGCGGCGGGGTGATCCAATCGGCCGTGAAGATGGGTTACGTCGATGAGGCTGTCGCGCTGCAAGCACTCGCCGATGAGGCGGGGTTGGAATTCGTCGACCTGCGGGAATACAAGGTCGACTTGGCAGCGTTGTCCGGCTTTCCACAGAAGCTGATCTATCGACACGGGCTCTTTCCGATCGGATATCGGGGCGATTCGATCCTCGTCGCCACCGCCGACCCGCTCGACCTGCTGCCGCTGGACGAGGCGGCCTCCGTCACCGGCAAACACCTGATCCCCGTCGTCGCCGAACGGGGCGAAATCGCGCGGTTGGTGAAGCGTCACATGGGGGTCGGTAGCGAAACGATCGAAGGGCTCGTCGCCGCCGCTGAAGACGACGATGAACTGGAGCTGCTCGAAAAGATCGAGACCGACGGCAGCGAGCTGTCGGAAATGGCCCAAGAAGCCTCGGTCGTTCGGCTCGTCAACGAAATCCTCCTCGAAGCGATCGATTCGCGGGCCAGCGACATCCACATCGAATCACAATCCGACGGCTTGGTGATCCGGTACCGCATCGACGGCATCCTCCACCCGCAGCCCGTCCCTGCCGAAATCAACCGATTCCAGGCGGCGATCGTCAGCCGCTTGAAGATCATGGCGCGGCTCAACATCGCCGAGAAACGACTCCCCCAGGACGGCCGCATCAAGCTCCGCGTCCATTCGCGCGAGGTCGACATCCGCGTCAGCGTCATCCCGATGATCCATGGCGAAGGGCTCGTTATGCGTATCCTCGACAAAGGGGCGATGGTCTTCGAGCTCAAGGGGCTGGGGATGTCGGACGATATCTACAACGTCTTCCAATACCTGATCCGTATGCCCCACGGGATCATCCTGGTCACCGGCCCCACCGGTAGCGGCAAGACGACAACGCTCTACAGCTCGTTGCTCGAAATCCGCGGCCCCGACAACAAAATCATCACGACCGAAGACCCCGTCGAATACCAGCTCGATGGCATCAACCAGATCCAGGTCCACCCCAAGATCGGACTCACCTTCGCGGCCAGTTTGCGGGCGATCCTGCGACACGACCCTGACGTCGTCCTCGTCGGCGAAATCCGCGATTTCGAGACGGCCGAGAACGCGATCCAGGCGTCGCTGACCGGCCACCTCGTCTTCAGCACCCTGCACACCAACGACGCCGCCGGCGCCTACACCCGAATGATCGACATGGGGGTCGAGCCGTTCCTTGTCGCCAGCACCGTCGAGGCGGTGTTGGCCCAGCGGCTGATCCGCCGGCTCTGTCCCGCCTGCAAAGTCCCCTACCAACCGGCAGAGATCGACCTTCCCAAAGACTTTCCCTGGGATAAGCTCGACGGCAAGCCGCTCTACAAGGCGAACGGTTGCCGCAACTGCCGAGGCGTCGGCTATTCCGGCCGCTTCGGCATCTATGAACTCCTTGTCACCACCGAATCGATCCGCCAAATGGCCCACGACCGCGTCAGCAGTTGGGACATCCGCCGGGCCGCCCTCGCCGAGGGGATGAGGCCGCTGCGGATGGACGCCTGGGACAAGGCGATCCAGGGGATGACAAGCATCGACGAGGTGGTCCGTTTGACCAAGAGTGATCGCATCTGATGTCGCAATACGCCTACGTCGCCCGCGACATGACGGGCAAGAAAGTCACCGGGGTGGTCGACGCCGGCAGCCCCCGCGAAGCGACCGCGCAGCTCTCGGCAAAAAACCTATTCCCCGTCGAGATCAAGGCGACCGATGCCAAGGCCGCCGCCAACAAGTCGGCCCTGACCAACAAGAAGGTCAAAGGCCAAGTGATGGCCACCTTCTATGCCCAATTGGCATCGCTCCTGCGCAGCGGCGTGCCGATGCTCCGGTCGCTCACCGTCCTCTCCCAGCAAAGCACCGACGCCACGCTCTCCGCCGTCCTGACCGAAATCAAGGGACGCGTCGAAGAAGGTGAACCGCTCGGCCAGGCGATGGCCCGTTACCCACGCGTCTTCAGCGAAATGGCCGTCAACATGACCCGCGCCGGCGCCGAAGGTGGCTTCCTCGAAGATGCCCTCGAACGCGTCGGTACCTTCACCGAATTGCAAGAAGACCTCAAAGGGCGGACGATCAGCGCCTTGGCCTACCCGATCTTCCTCTTCGGCGTCGGCACGATCGTGATCACGATCCTCCTCGTCTTCTTCGTGCCGAAGTTCGACACGATGTTCGACCGGCTCCGTAGCAAAGGTCAAATGCCCTGGGTCACCGACGCGCTGCTCGCTTTCAGCCGCATGCTGCAGTCGTATGGCTGGATCCTGATCATCCTCGCTGTCATCGCCTTCTTTGTGTTTCGGGCCAAGCTGGCGAGCGAGGCGGGACGCGAGTGGGGCGATCGGATCAAACTGAAGATCCCCGTCCTCGGCGGCATCCTGATGAACCTCGCCGTCGCCCGCTTCTGCCGCGTCTTGGGGACGCTTTTGGCTAACGGTGTACCGATCCTCAAATCGCTCGACATCAGCCGCAGCGCGACGGGCAACCGGCTGCTGAGCAACTCGATCGCCGACGCCGCCGAAAACATCCGCAGCGGCGATTCGCTCGCCTCCCCCTTGAGGAGCTCCGGCCACTTCCCCCTGACCGTTGTCGAAATGATCAGCGTCGCCGAAGAGAGCAACTCGCTCGATCGCGTCCTCCCGGAAATCGCCGATAGCCTCGAAAAACGGACCTTCCGCCGCCTCGACCTCTTCGTCCGGCTCCTGGAACCCGTCATGCTCCTCGTGATGGCGATGCTCGTGATGCTCGTCGTCCTGGCGCTCTTGGTCCCCGTCATCCGCAGCAGCACCGCGCTCTAAAGCGTCGTGCGGATGGCCGAAAAACCGAACCAGCCCGCCCCCATCCGGGGGTGCGGGCCGCCGCTTTAGCAACCTGCGTTCTCGGCAAGCGGAATCGCGATCTTGTCCACTCGGTTTCGAAAACCTCGACGCCTTGGTAAACTGCTACGTTGCCTAGCGATTTCAGTCCTGCGTCATCAAATAAGGAGTTGTGACCACCATGAACAAGCAAGCCGTCATCGACCAATTGAACGAATGCCTCAAGCACGAGTGGACCGGGGTCGCCCAGTACTCCCAAGCCGGCTTCATCATCGAAGGGATTTGGCGTGAGGTCTACGCGGAAAAATTCCTGGGTGATGCCGAGGAATCGTTCGGTCATGCCAAGCTCGTCGGTGACAAGATCGTCGCCTTGGGTGGCGTCCCCTCCGTCCTCAGGAACGAAGTCAAGCAATCTCGCGACATCCGCGAAGTGCTCGAATTCAGCCTCGCCTTCGAATCGAAGGCGGTCGAAATGTACAACCACGCGATCGACTTGGCCGAAGGGGATCGTGCCCTCGTGATCTTCCTCGAAGACATCCTCAAGGAAGAACAGGAAGGCGTCGACGAGTACACCAAGCTCCTCCGTGAAAGCGCCGCCCATCAGGCCGGCGCCTCCGTCAAGAAGGTCAGTTGATTACGCCCCGCCCGGATGTGACCTTTCGGCATGGGCGAAGGAACGTCGCTTCGTCCACTCGCCGACCATGACATACGCCGCGGTGATCGCCCCGATCCCCATCAGGACTCGGGGCGGTAACGGGACGAGCCCCATCAGGACTCGGGGCGGTAACGGGACGAGCCCGAAGATCGCACCCAGCGGCCTGTAGGGGAGCACGCTATGCCTCGGTAACACGCCACCTGGGTCGCGGCATCGAAGGGAAATAGGGATAGATGCGGAGAATCATTCCCACCTCGTCCGCCATCTCTGGCACCTGGTTGCCGGTGACTTCCCAGATGGCGATCCCGAGCCCTCGGTCATTCTCTATTCCCTAGCCTGCGAACCAACGCCCTAACGCGGAAGTGCTCCAGCGATCTTGACCGTCGCGCAAGACCCTTTGCCCCCGACACAAAACACGTCCCTGCCACGCACCACCGGCTCCAGCGAGGGTCGAGCTCACGATGAATCGACGCAGCCATCCCACCGCGACAAGGGCGGTCCACTCGCGGATCCCCGTTCGCGTCTGCGTCGTGATCTTGTCACTCGCCTGCGCGACATCACTCGCCGCGCAGGATCGGGCCGACGCCCAAGATTCGTCGCCCTTGCGCTGGGGTGCCGACCAGGAAGGGGGCGCGCCGTTCCTCTTCGGTGACCCCGCCGACATCACACGAATGACCGGTTTCGAAGTCGACTTGGCCGCGGAACTGCAGCGACAAATCGGTCGCCCGCTCGAATTCCGTCAAGCCCAATGGGATCTCCTCCCCAGCATGCTGTTGGCGGGGAAGATCGACCTCGTCATGAACGGGTATGAACGGACGCCCGACCGGTTGGTGGTGATGGACGCGTCGCTCCCTTATTACGTCTACGCCCTGCAGTTGTTGGTGAACGATCAGGGGCCGATCGATTCCTGGGATCGCTTGAAACAGGGTCAGGCCGACGGCTCGCCGTGGCGGTTGGGGGTCCTGACCGGTTCGGCCGCCGAGGACTACCTTCGCGAATTTCAACGCCAAGGGGGCGCGATCACGTACGCGAGCTACGACGGCGTCACCGATGCGATGCGCGAGGTCGAGACGGGGAAGCTTGACGCCACGCTGCAGGACACGCCGGTCGCGAGCTTTTACGCGCGGGACTTCCCGCGGCTCCGCGCGGTCGGCGACCCGGTCGCCCCGGGCCATTACGTGATCTATGTCCGCCGCGGCGAAGAGACGCTCCTGCGGGCCATCAACCGTGCGATCGTCAGCATCCATCGCGACGGGACGCTGCGACGGATTTGCGAGCGGTATGGGATCTGGACCGCCGAGCAAGGGTCGCTCGCGGCGATCATCGACCAGGCCGAATTCTTCGGCGTCGTCGCGTCGAACGCGTCCGCCGAGCCCGCGGTTCCGTCGGCCGGGCAAACGAACGCTCAAGCGGCACGTCAAGCGGCACGTCAAGCGGCCGGCGCACCGGCGGAGTCCTCCGCGGGGTTCCTTGATGCTACGAAATTGCTCGGGTATGCGAAGCTGTTGGGTGGCGCGGCGCTGTTGACGATCTCGCTGGCGGTCGTCAGCTTCCCGCTGGCCGTCGGCATCGGGGTGTTGGTCGCGGTCGGACGGCTCTACGGCGCGCCGTGGCTCCGTCGGCCGCTGGGGTGGTACGTCGAATTCTTGCGCGGCACCCCGCTGATGCTGCAACTCTATTTCATCTTCTATCTCCTCCCCGAAGTCGGGATCAACATCCCGGCCATTCCCACCGCGATCCTTGGCTTGGCGATCAACTATTCGGCGTACGAATCGGAGATCTATCGCGCCGGGCTGCAGGCGGTCCCGAGGGGGCAATGGGAAGCGGCGCTGTCGCTGGGGATGTCCCGAGCCCAAACGCTCCGGCGCATCGTCCTCCCCCAGGCGTTCAAGGTCGTCATCCCGCCGATGGTCAACGATTTCATCGCGCTCTTCAAAGATACCTCCGTCTGTTCCGTCGTCACGATCGTCGAGCTGACGAAACGTTTCAGCATCCTCTCGCGGAGCAACGTCGCTGACCTGGTGATCCTGATGGGATTCACCGCGTTGCTCTATCTGGCGATGAGCTACCCGATGAGCGTCTTGGCGCGTCGGATCGAGCGACGGCTCGAAGGGGAGACCCGCCCATGATCCGCGTTCGCGATCTGCACAAAAGCCATGGCGGGCAAGAGGTCTTGCGGGGGATCGATCTCGACGTCCGCGAAGGGGAGGTCGCCGCGATCATCGGCCCTTCGGGAGGAGGAAAAAGCACCTTCTTGCGTTGCCTCAATGGCTTGGAGTCGTTCCATCGGGGCCAGGTGACGATCGGCGATGCGGTCCTTGGCCCGGGGATCGACGAACGTCGCGACCGGCGGTTGTTGCAACAGGTCCGCCGGCAAGTCGGCTTCGTCTTCCAACAATTCAACCTCTTCCCGCACCTCAGCGTCTTGAAGAACTGCATCGAAGCGCCGATGCGGGTCGACGGCCGATCCGAAGGGGAGGCGACCGAGCTCGCGATGACGCTGCTCCAACGCGTCGGGCTCGACGGGTTCGCGAGGGCCTCCCCCAAAAACCTTTCGGGCGGACAACAGCAGCGGGTGGCGATCGCGCGGGCGCTCTGCATGCGGCCCGCCTGCATCCTGCTTGACGAACCGACCAGCGCGCTCGACCCCGTGATGGCCGACGAAGTCCTGCGCGTGATCGCCGACCTCGCCGATGGCAAACAGACGATGATCGTCGTCACCCACGCGATGGGTTTGGCCCGCCGCGTCAATGGCCGCGTTCACCTCTTCGCCGAAGGACGCTCGATCGAACAGGGGTCGCCCGAAGAACTCTTCGGCAACCCCCAACACCCGATCACTCGGAATTTTCTTGAAGCGCTCCACAAGGAATCGAAATCATGAATCTGGTCTGCGCCCATTGCCTTGCCGTCAACCGCGTTCCCCCTTCGCGGCTCGGCGACGGGCCGGTCTGTGGCAAGTGCAAACGGTCGCTCCTTCCCGCCGCGCCGATCGATTTGACCGAGGCCTCGTTCGCGAAGTTCATCCAGCGGAGCGAACTCCCGGTGCTGGTCGATTTCTGGGCCCCGTGGTGTGGGCCATGCAGGATGATGGCCCCCGCGTTCGCCGAAGCGGCGGCCTCCCTCTCCGGTACGGTCCTCCTCGCCAAGCTCAACACCGACGAGGCTCAGACGGTCGCCAACCGCTTCTCGATCTCTGGCATCCCCACGCTGATCCTCTTCCGAAATGGCGGTGAGGTCTCGCGACAATCGGGGGTCCTTTCGGCCCGCCAGATCGCCCAGTTCGCCGGCCAAGTCTGAGTCGACATCCGCCCCCGACATTCCCCGATGTTCAACCGCATCCCGCCGCGGTAGGGTAAATGGACGATCATCGGTCGCCCCAATCGATCGACCCACCACGCTCGATTGACCCACTTCGATCGATCGACCCACCTCGCAAGCCCTCGTCGCCTCATCACCCTCCTGACAAGACCATGCAAGCCCGATTCGCAATCCCGCTAGCCCTCCTGTTGCTCACGCCCCCTTTGTCGGCTCAAGAGTCGACCAAGCCGCAGTCGCCAAAGGTCGCGACCGACCGGCAAGCGAACCCCGGCGTGCCTCAAGGAAAGGTCACTGCGGGCGTTTTCGAAACGAGCAAGATCTATCCCGGGACGCGGCGTGATTACAGCGTCTATGTCCCCGCCCAGTACTCGGCCGATAAGCCGGCGAACCTGATGGTCTTCATGGACGGCGCGAACTACGCCAAGGCCGATGGGCCGTTTCGCGTCCCGATCGTCTTTG
>JBEIRZ010000026.1:0-27697 GCA_040375695.1 Planctomycetaceae bacterium | reverse complement strand
GTCGAACCTTGCGATCGGCGTTGGGAAGCGGAACGATCGGCTTGGTAGTCGTCTGCTTCGCCGCGGACTTCGCGTTGGCCCAGGGGGTTCGGCGGCTGGGTACGTCCGAACCGTCTGCGGTCTCGGTCCCCGCGAAGGTGGTCCGATTGGGTGAGGCAGCCCCGCGGGTCGCGTTGACGCCGTTTCCGCAGCAGGGCGCCGACCAGAAGGGGGCGACCGAAGAGCGTCCTCGGCCGAAAGTCGATCCGAATTCGAAGTCGGCCGCGGTGGCGAGGCTGAGCGGCGATTCGGTCTTTGGCGGGGCGGAATCGATGCCCAAGGCGAACGACCAAGGACGGATCGCATTGCCGCCGATCCGTGCGGTCACGATCAACACGCAAGAGATCGGTAATGGGAGCATCCCCAAGCCGTTCGCCAGCCAAGGGAAGGACCAGGGGACGTCTTTGTCGGAGCAACCCGAATCGCGAGACTTGGGGTGGGGTTGGTCGACCTACAATTTCGCCGCCTCGAACACCTTTTCGCACCCGCTCTATTTCGAAGACATCATGTTGGAGCGACATGGCCATGAATCGCATCCTTATTTGACACCGGTGATCAGCGGGGGGAGGTTTTTCGCCACGATCCCGATGCTCCCTTACCTGATGACGGTTCGGCACCCGTGCGACTGCGAGTACAAGATGGGGCATTTCAATTCCGGCGATTGCGTTTATCCCTACTGCCAGCGTCCCCCCTACCAGCGGAACGCGGCCTGGGTCCAAGGGGGCTATATTCTGGGCGGGGCTCTGATTTGGCCGTGATTTGACCCCGATCTATCGACCGAACTTGTCGGCAGCGGGAAAAAACCAGCCGCTAACCCGATCGGGCAGAGGTCGGCCAAAGGGGACGGCTCGGTGCGGAAGGACTTTCCGGGGAGCCTTGGAACGCCTATCTTAAAAGCCTTCGAGTCCCTTGTTGTTCCAGCCCGAGCTTTGCCCTGATGTCCACGCGGTCCCTGCTTTGCGTTTTGATCGGATTGGCGATCGTCAGCCGGTTGATCCCTCACCCGCCGAATTTCGTCTTTTTGGGTGCCCTGGGGCTTTTTGCCGGTAGCCAGATCCGTGGGGCTTGGGGGGTCTTGGCCCCGCTGGTGGCGCTCGCGATCAGCGACGTGGTCGGGCACTATGCCGGGTTGCCGGGAATGGGTTTTTATCACCCGTGGTTGATGCTGTCGGTCTACGCGGGGGTGGCGATCAGCGGCGTGCTTGGGCTGGCCCTCGGCCAGCGTCCTTCGGCGGTCGGCTTGGTCGGGGCGTCGCTGGTGAGTTCGACCCTCTTTTTCGTGATCAGCAATTTTGGCGTCTGGGCAACGGGGAGCTATCCGGCAAACCTTTCCGGCTTGGCAGCTTGTTATGCCGCAGCGGTTCCTTTCTTTCAGTACACGCTGGCCGGGGACCTGGTCTACACGGCGTTGACCTTCGGGACGCTCGCCGTTTGCAGGCATGGAGAAGTCGGCTTTACCCTCCGCCGCTTGGCCCCGGTGCCGGTCCGATCGAAATGATCGGCTGGATTTAACTGGCTCGGCCGAGCGAAATGACCCGCCGATCGAAATGATCGAAGTGATCGGTCAGTTCGAACGGGTTTCCGCGATTGGCGGCTGCGACATTCGCCTCTTTTGTGTGAGCATCTGCGATACCGAGGTAGGGCGACTGCGAAGTTTTGCCGGTTGTAGGGAAGCCTACTTGGGCTGAGCCGCGCAAGCGACGTTTGGGGTTCCAGATCGCGCGGTTGTGCGGCCGATGACTCATTTGCCTCGGACACGGATGTTCGAGGTCGTAGCGGTTCGGAGACCACCGGGTAGGGGTGTCGGTACGGGCCGAGACGTCATCGTGTCGCTTTCTCGTCGACCCGTGTCACCATGCCGATCTCGAAGAAGCGTGACGGATCACGTGCGCCCAAGTTGACCCGCGCCGGCCTTGCGATGCTGGTGATGTTATCCAGCGGTTGTGGGCCGTGGCGGAAGTGGGCCCATGAGCCGGGGCCGCATGACACCCGGACATCGTATCATGATCGGCTGGGGATGCAGATCACCTACCCGGAGGTGGCCGAGTGCGCCAACGAGGTGACGCAAGCGGCCCAGGCGGTGGTGCCCCCGCTGGTCGACGAGGACCCGTCAAAGGTACCGGTCTATGAATTGACGCTCGCCGAAGCGGTGCAGATGGCGGTGCGGCAGAGCCCGGTGATCCGTGATTTGGGGGGGACGGTGGTAACCGCCCCGGCGGCCGTGACGACGGTGTATGAACCGTCGCTGGCCCACACCAATCCAGGGATTGGCGTGGAGGCGGCACTAGCTGCGTACGACGCGCAGTATTCGGGGCAACTCTTTTGGAACAAACTGGATCAACCGAACAACGTCATCTCGGACCCGAATGCCCAATTCTTCGCCCCATCGGTTTTTCAAGGGACGACGGCCAATTACCGCAACGAGCTCTTTAAGCGGACGGCGCAGGGTGGCCGTTTCGCCTTGCGTCAAGCGACGATTTACGACCGCAACAACCGGCCGAGCCGGGTTTTCGCGAGCGATTTCAACGGGTGGGTCGAAGCCGAATGGCGGCAGCCGTTGATGCGTGGGGCGGGGACGCAATTCAACCGGATCGTTGGGACGCCGATCCTGCCGGGCCAATACAACGGGATTCTGATCGCGCGGGTCAACGAAGACGTGGCGCTGGCCGATTTCGAGGCCTCGGTGATCCGGTTGGTCAACGACGTCGAACAGGCCTATTGGGACCTGAGCGCCGCGTACCGCGTCTTGGAAGCATCGCTGCGTGGGCGAGAGTCGGCGCTACAGACGTTCCAATACCAAGAGGTGCGGTTGAAGGTCGGGGCAGGGCGAAGCGACGAAGAGGCGCAGGCCCAATCGCAGTTCTATCAGTTCCAGGCGACCGTCGAACGGGCGCTGTCGGGCGACGGCGGGTTGTATGCCTTGGAGCAGCGGCTGCGATACTTGTTGGGGCTCCCCGCCGCGGACGGGCGGCTGATCAAGCCGGTGACGCCGCCGAGCGACACGCGGGTCGTCTTCGATTGGGAGAGCGCCCTGTCGCAAGCGCTGCAGCGGCGGGTCGAGATCCGGCGCCAACGATTTAACCTCAAGCGGCGTGAACTGGAACTGTATGCCGCGCAGATGAACCGCAGGCCGCAGCTCGACTTCCTCGGCAATTATCGTGTCCGCGGTTTGGGCAATCACCTCTTCGGTACCAATGACGCCCCGCTGAACAACCTGATGAGCGAGTTCTATTCGTTCGATTACCAAGAATGGCAAGCCGGGATGGAAATGACCTTCCCGATCGGGTTGCGGGCCGCCAGCAATGCGGTGGCCCACGCGAGGTTGAACCTCAACCGCGAACGCGCGGTGCTCAGCGAAACGGAGCTGCGGATCAGCCACAACCTGGCCGACGCCGTCCGCCGCATCGGGCTGGCGCATTCGCTGCTGGAGACGAATTACAACGGGCTGAACGCCGACACTCGCCAAGTCGATGTGCTTCGCAGGAGGTATCGCGACGGGACCGACAACATCAACTTTTTGTTGCAGGCCCAGCGGCAGGTGACGACGAGCGAGATCGACTTTTATCGGTCGCTGTCGGCTTACAACTTGGCGATCCGCGACCTGCACCGCGAGAAGGGCTCGCTGCTGGCGTACAACGGCGTGACGTTGGCCGAAGGGCCATGGGTCTCCGATGCCTACAGCGACGCGTACGAGATCGGCCGGTTCCTCGAAACACGCGACGACCCGTCGGGGGTCTATCGCCCCGAACCGCTGTCGAGCGGACCGTTCGATCCGGCCACCCCGCAGAACACGCAAGGGGTAGGGCTACCCGTCGAAGGGACCCCGGCGACGCAAACGTTCGAGATGCTCCAGACCCCACCGGCGGAGCCGAGTTCCGCTTCGGACACGACCCGCGGCACAGGTTCCTCGACCAGCGGTGCCCCCTCAAGGTCAGGAAGCGAGACGATCCCGACGCCTCAGGGGGAGCCGGCCCCGAAAGAGGAGGCGACCCCCAAAGGGGAAGCGAGCACACGTAACGGCAACCGGTTCGGGACAGGTTTTCCGGGGAGCGGCTTCTTCGGTTGGGCGAAGAAAGACTGAGCCCCGAGCGAACAGCGACCGAACCGAAAGGTCGGGCCAAACCGCCGCAGCAATCCGGATGGGGCAGGCCCCGTTAACGGGACGGCCCCCGTTAACCAAAAGGCCCCGTTAATCACAAGGCTGGGGATGTTAAGCTGATCGGCATGTCGAACAACCATCGATCCGAGCCCCTGCGTCGCGCCCGCTTGGCGGATGGGACGAGCGATTCACGGCAGGGGGTGAGATGAGCCTGCTATTGATCGTCCTGCTCCCGTTTTTGGGTGCGGTGCTGCCGGCGTTGATGATCCGGTCGGGTCGCGACGCGTGCGCGATTTCGGCGGCTGCGGTCAACCTGCTGGCGCTGGTGCTGCTACTGACGCACGCGCCGGCGGTCTTGCGGGGGGAGTCGCCGCGGGTGCTGTGGCGATGGGTCGAACCGCTGGGGCTGAACCTCAGTCTGCACATCGACGGGCTGGGGCTGTTGTTCGCGGCGTTGATCTTGGGGATCGGGCTGCTGGTGGTGATCTATTCGCGGTTTTATCTCGGCCGCGGCGAGGCGGTGGGAAATTTTTATACCTACCTGCTCCTGTTTCAGGGGGCGATGGTGGGGATCGTTTTGTCGAACAACGTCCTGCTGCTGTTGGTCTTTTGGGAATTGACGAGCCTCGCCTCGTTCCTGTTGATCGGCTTTTGGGGGCACACGTCGCAGGGGCGTCAGGGGGCGCGGATGGCGCTGGCGGTCACCGGCTGCGGCGGGTTGGCATTGATCGCCGGGATGTTGCTGGTCGGCCGGGTCGTGGGGTCGTACGAGCTGACAGAGATCCTGGCTTCGGGAGACACGCTGCGTCAATCGCCGCACTACCGCTGGGCGTTGGGGCTGATCCTGATCGGCTGTTTCACCAAGAGCGCGCAATTCCCGTTCCATTTTTGGCTGCCGCACGCGATGGCGGCGCCGACGCCGGTTTCGGCCTACCTCCATTCGGCGACGATGGTGAAGGCAGGGGTCTTTTTGCTGGCCCGGATGTGGCCGGTGATGTCGGGGACGCAGGAATGGTTTGACATCGTAACATCGGTGGGGTTGATCACGATGCTGATCGGCGCGGTGATCGCACTGTTCCAAGAAGACTTGAAAGGGTTGCTCGCATATTCGACGGTCAGCCACCTCGGGTTGATGACGATGCTGCTGGGGATCTCGACCCCGATGGCGGCGGCGGCGTGCGTGTTGCACATCATCAACCATGCGGCGTTCAAGGCATCGCTGTTCATGAACGCGGGGATCATCGATCACGAGACGGGGACGCGGGAGCTGGGGCGGCTGGGCGGGCTATTGAAATGGATGCCGATCACGGCGGGGTTGGCGATGATCGCCGCGGCTTCGATGGCGGGGTTGCCGCCGATGGGGGGCTTTTTGTCGAAGGAATGGATGCTCGAGGAAGCGGCCCACACGAAGCTTTGGGGTGCGGACTGGACGCTGCCGTTATTGGCGACGGTGGCGGCGATCTTTTCGTTCGCCTATTCGCTCCGTTATGTCCGAGGGGCCTTCTTCGGCCCGCGACGGGACAACAGCACCACGCCCCACGACCCGAAAGCGGGGTTGTGGTTGGCGCCGGCGATCTTGGCGGCGTTTGCGATCGCTTTCGGCCTGTTCCCCGAAACGCTGCTGGGTGAGGTCGTCCGCGCGGCGACGCGCGGGCTGGTCGGGGGGGCGGAGCCGAAGTTCGAATTGGCGCTGTGGCATGGGCCGAACATGGCGCTGGCGATGTCGCTCTTCGCGGTCGTCTTGGGAACGCTGGCGATCGCCGCGTACCGGCCGGTGCGTCGGTTGTGGCGGCAGATTCCGGTCCCCGAAGGCCGAGCGATTTTTGACTGGGCGGTCCGGTTATTGTTTGGGATCTCAGGAGCGATCAATGAGTTGCTTCACGGCGGTTCGCTACGGCTTTACCTGACGACGATGTTGACGGCCGTTTTGGTGATGGGCGGGTGGGCCTTTTATCGTCACGATTTCGGCAGGGGGATGCGTCCGCTGTTGGAGGTGGGGTGGGTCGAGGGGGCGGTCTGGGGGCTGTTGATGATCGCCTGCGGCTTGGTCGTCGTGTTCCATCGCCAACGCTTGGTGGCGGTCGTCGCGATCGGGGCGATCGGGCTTGTTGTCTCCTTGGCGTTCGTCCGTTTATCGGCGCCCGACCTAGCGATCACGCAGATCGCGGTCGAGGTGGTGACGTTGATCCTGATGTTGCTGGCGTTGTACTTCTTGCCGAAACGTTTGCGTGCGGAGGAGGAGCCTGGCGGGGGCTTAGGTCGGGCGTTGGTCTCGATCGCATGCGGGCTAACGGTCGGTTGGTTAGCCTTTGCGACGATGACGCGTGATTTCGAGTCGATCGCGGGGGAGTATTGGCGACGGTCGTTGCCCGAGGGTGGTGGGGCGAATGTGGTCAACGTGATCATCGTCGACTTCCGCGGCTTCGACACGTATGGCGAGATCATGGTGCTGGGGATCGCGGCCCTGATCATCTTCGGGCTGATCTCGGGGATGATGCGCGGCCCGTTGCGAGGGACGTTGGCCCGTTGGACTTCGGGGGAGAGTTATTCGCCGAGCCGTCACCCGTTGTTGATGGTCGTGGTGACGCGGCTGATGTTGCCGTTGTCGCTGATCGTCGCGGCGTACCTCTTCGTGCGTGGGCACCAGATGCCCGGGGGGGGATTCATCGCGGCGCTCGTGGTGTCGATCGCGTTGATCATGCAATACATGGCGAGCGGGTTCGGGTGGGCCGAAGACCAGATCTCGTTCGACTATCATGCGTTGATCGGCGGCGGGGCGCTCGTCGCGGGGGCGACCGGGATCGCCGCGATGGCGCTGGGGCACCCTTTCTTGACGAGCGGTTTTGGGCATTTTCATCTACCGCTGCTGGGTGATGTCGAATTGGCCAGCGCGATGGCATTTGACCTGGGGGTCTTCCTGACGGTGGTGGGTGGGGTGATGCTCGCGCTGGCACAGCTATCCAACCTTGGGGAATGCACCCGCGACGGGTCGACCAATTCGGAGCCGATGGATTATCCGCACACCTCGGGGCAGGGCGGTCATTCGCGCGAGGGGGGTGATTGAGATGGAATGGTTGGTAGCGGCGGCGATCGCCGCGTTGACCGCATCGGGGGTCTACCTGATCCTGGCACAGCGGACCTACACGGTCGTCATCGGGCTGGGGCTGTTGACCTATGCCACGAACCTGTTCCTGTTCGCGACAGGGCGGTTGGCGGTCAACGCACCCCCGATCGTGGGCGACCCGCAGGCCCCGCACACCGACCCGATCCCGCAGGCCCTCGTTTTGACGGCGATCGTGATCTCGTTCGGGATGACGGCGCTGACGTTGGTGATGGCGGTGCGGGGATATTTCGAAAGTGGGGGTGACGACGTCGACC
Source organism: Planctomycetaceae bacterium (assembly GCA_040375695.1). Lineage (GTDB taxonomy): Bacteria > Planctomycetota > Planctomycetia > Pirellulales > Pirellulaceae > UBA6163. The sequence goes on along the minus strand of JBEIRZ010000026.1, from coordinate 20,181 downwards.
TGTTGGGCCCGGAAGAAGAGGTCGCCAAGGAACGCCGATGAACCACTGGTTGATCCTGCCGATCCTCTTGCCGGCGATCGTGGCGCCGCTGCTCGCGCTGGCGCTGCGCCATGACCTGACCATGACTAGGACGTTTTCGATCGGGTCGACGGTGCTGCTGGTGCTGCTTGGCGGTTACCTGACGGCGATGGCATCGGACGGTGTGACGAGGACCTATGCGCTGGGGGCATGGGGCGGGCCGGTGGGGATCGTGCTGGTGCTTGACCGTTTGGCGGCGGTGATGTTGCTGTTGACCGCGACGCTGGGGTTGGGGATCGCGATTTATTCGCTCAGCGGATGCGACAAGTCGGGGCCCCATTTTCATCCGCTGTTGCAGTTTCAACTGATGGGGCTGAACGGGGCGTTTCTGACGGGGGACCTGTTTAACCTGTTCGTGTTTTTCGAAATCCTGTTGATCGCTTCGTATGGCCTGATGGTCCATGGCGGGGGTGCCGCGAGGGTCAGGGCGGGGTTGCAATACGTGATGATCAACCTTGTCGGTTCGAGCATTTTCCTGATCGGGTTGGGCTTGATTTACGGCGTGACGGGGACGCTGAACATGGCCGATTTCGCGGTCAAGGCGACACAGATCGCCGCGGCGGATTCGGCGCTGTTGCAGACCGGGATCGCGCTTTTGGTGGCGGTGTTTGGGATCAAGGCGGCGGTGGTGCCGCTGCACTTTTGGCTCCCGGGGACGTACGCCAGCGCGGCCGGCCCGGTGGCGGCATTATTCGCGATCATGACAAAGGTGGGGGCGTATGCGTTGATCCGCGTCTTCACGCTCTGTCACGGCGATGCCGCTGGGGGTGCGGCGGACTGGTTCGCTTCGGGGTGGTTGGTTTGGGGCGGTGCGGCAACGCTGATCGTCGGGACGATCGGGATCGTGGGGGCCCGCAGCCTGAACCAGCAGGCCAGCTTCGCGGGGCTGGCTTCGATGGGGACGCTGCTGATCGCGATCGGCGGCTTTACGCCAGCGTTGGGGTCGGCGGCGATTTATTATTTGATCCATTCGACGCTGGCAGTCGCGGCGCTGTTCTTGGTCATCGACATGATCATCCGCAGGCGGACCGGATTCGGGGACGCGTTGGTAGCGGCCCCCCGTTTCGTGCACGGCGGTTTGATCGCTGCGACATTCTTCGTCATCGCGATCGCGGTGATCGGGTTGCCTCCGCTGTCGGGGTTCATCGGCAAGCTGTTGATCCTGTCGGCGCTTGCGGGACAGGCGCCGGGTGCCGAGGGCGGCGGTGGGGTCGCGGGTTGGCCTTGGCTTTGGGGGGTGATCTTGGTCACGTCGCTGTTGGCGTTGATCGGGTTCGCCTTCAGCGGGACGCTCGTCTTCTGGCGGCGTTCGTCCGACGAACCGGCCGAGACGGCAGCGCCCCCGATCGTCGTGCCGATGGTCGCGGTCGGTTGGCTTTTGGCGTGCATGGTCCTGATGACGCTGTTGGCCGGACCGGCGACCGATTATTTTGACCAGACCGCGGGGCAACTCTTCCGGCCGCAAGGTTATCTGGAAGCGACGCTCGGCGAAGCGCGCGCGGGAGGTGGGTCATGAGCCATCGGCACGAGACCGGCCGCAGTTGGGACCGGCGGATCATCCCGCACCCGCTGATGACGTTGACGCTGATCGTCTTGTGGTTGGCGTTGACCAATGACGTGTCACCCGGAGGGGTGTTGTTGGGGACCCTGTTGGGGTTGGTGATCCCGATCTACACGGCGAAGTTTTGGCCGGGGCGTCCGCCGCTCCGATCGCCGCATCGGGCATTGGGCTTCGCGGCGCTGGTCGCGTATGACATCGCGGTCGCCAACGTGCAGGTCGCCTACCTCGTCCTCTTCCGCCAACCTTCGCAGTTCCGGACGCGGTGGGTCGCGGTGCCGCTGGAACTCAAGAGCCCGGAAGGGATCTCGGTTTTGATGGCGACGATCACGTTGACGCCGGGGACGATCTCAAGCGATTTGTCGGCCGATGGCCGCACGCTGCTGATCCATTGCCTGGACGTCAAGGACGAGCAAGAGTTGGTGCGTCAAATCAAGGGGCGTTACGAGCGTCGCATCGCGGAGATCCTGCCATGATCGAATCGGCTTTGACATTCGGGCTCGTGGCGGTTGCGGCCGCGCTGTTGTGCAACGCCTACCGACTGGTGCTCGGCCCGACGACGCTCGACCGCGTCCTGGCGGTCGACACGATGGTCGTCAACGCGATCGCGCTGATCCTGCTTTATGGGATCCGCGAGGGGACGGCGATGAACTTCGAATCGGCGCTGTTGCTTGCGATGTTCAGTTTCATTTCGACGGTCGCCTTTTGCCGTTTCCTGTTGCGTGGGGACATCATCGAATGAACGGCCTGAGCTTGAGAAGTGCCAAGGCGATACGTGCGGAGGGGGCGACATGGGGACATTGATCGAATCCCTGATCGCGGCTCACATCGTGGTCGGGTCCCTGTTCATCTTTGTCGGGTCACTGGGGCTGGTCCGCCTACCCGACCTGATGAGCCGGTTGCACGCGCAGTCCAAAGCGACGACGCTGGGGGTGGGGGGTTGCCTAGTGGCGTCGATGATCCATTTCGGTGCCCTGCAGGGACGGGTTTCGGTGCAAGAGGTCTTGATCATCCTGTTCCTGTTTTTGACCTCCCCGGTTACGGCCCATTTCCTATCGAAAGCTTACCTGCACACCCAGGCCGATCCCGAGGCGGATTTGCCGCAGGCGCAAGGGGATAGCGATTGGAGTACCTTCGGGACCTATGTCCAGAGTACAATGCGACCAAGTAAACCGGGGATACCCCCGTCCGACGAAGGGGAACCTTCGGCCTGACGAAGGCGGCCCACGGCAGTGCCGCGGTGGTCATCCGATGCTTGCCGCCTCCTTAACCAACCTAATCGATCGACCTTATCGGCCAATAACCCATGGACACCCCAATGAACCGTTATGCAACACCCAGCCGCATCCCAGCCGGCGATTCGGATTCGCTTCGGCGGCAACGCTCCTCCCGATGGTCGGGTCGCGGTTGCCGGCTCGCTTGCCAATTCTTCCTGTTGGGTTTGGCGATGCTAGTGACCAGCGCCGCGCTTCGCGCCGAGCCACCGGTCAGCGGCACGGCGACCCGCAAGATCATTTCGTGCGTCTCAGCGATCGATGGCAGGACGATCGCGCGTTGTGGCGAGGGGTGGCTCGAAGAGATCAACGGCTACAAGGTGCTGCACGTCAAAGGGACGCCCTATGAGATGGGGTACCAGCACGGCATGCTGCTCAAAGAGAGCGTTCGCAAGAACATGCAAACGCTGTTGGAAATCAAAGGGGAACAGTCGCTGGTCGAGGTCGCCGGATTGAAGGTGAAGCCCCGCGGCGTGATCGAAACGATCATCCAGGTGCAGAAGCCCTTCGTCCCGGAAAAGTACACCCAGGAGATGGACGGGTTAGCGGCCGGAGCCGGGCTGAAGCCGGAAGACATCCGCGCCGCCAACTTCATCCCGGAACTCTTTCACTGCAGCGGATTTTCGATCGCCGGTGACGTGACGGTCGACGGGAAGCTCTATCACGGCCGGGTGCTCGATTATGGCGTCGATTGGGGACTGCAAGAGCACGCGGTGCTGATCGTCGCGGAACCGAAAGACGGTATCCCCTTCGTCAACGTTTCGTACGCCGGCTTCATCGGCAGCGTCACGGGGATGAACGTCCGCAACATCTCGATCGGCGAGATGGGGGGTGGCGGGATCGGCAATTGGGCCGGTGTCCCGATGGCGCAGTTGATGCGCGAAGTGATCGAGACGACCGACACGCTCGACGAGGCGATCGCTGTTTTCACCGACAACCCACGGACGTGCGAGTACTATTACGTCATCGCCGATGGGAAGACGAAACAGTCCGTCGGGATGGCGGCGACTTGGGAAAAGGTCGAAGTGATCAAGGCGGGTGACACGCACCCGCTGTTGCCCCACGCGGTCGCGAATTGTGCGCTGCTGAGCGTCGGCGACCGCTATCACGAGCTGGTGCGACGGGTCAAAGCGGGATCGGGCAAATTCACCGCCGAATCGGCGTTAAGCTTGATGGATCGCCCGGTCGCGATGCAATCGAACCTTCACAACGTCCTGTTCGAACCGGAGACGACTCGGTTCTGGGTCGCCAACGCGGCCCAGGACGGGAGCCCCGCGGCACAGCAGCCCTACTACGCGTTCCAATTGACCGATCTGCTAGGCCGCCAAGCGAGCATCGCCGCGCCCCAATTGGCGGCAAGCGGGATCCCAGCCGCGGCGATCAACGCGGCGAGATGACCCGGAACCGCGGGTCGCAAAACGATCGGACGCGGCTTGGTCGCGTCCGGTCATCAAGTGCCATTGCGATCCGGGCCGCTAGGGGATCAATCGTTGGCGACGCGAAGCAGACGAAGCTCCTTCGCGGCCGAATCGATCTCGAACTTGAATTTGCCGAGGAAGCTCATCCCCAGTAACGGGTGGGTGATCGCGGAGCCTGGGTCGAGCACGGCGGCGGCGACCTGTTCCGCTTGGAAACCGCCGACGCGAACGGTCGGGATCACGGCCGAGCGGGCCATCAGGGTCTTGCCATCGGCGAGGACCAGCCGCACCGGCGAGGCGTCAGCCGGGACCGTGACGCCGAGCCGCCGGGCCAAATCGGCCGGCAAGACGGTCAACGCGGCCCCGCCATCCAACAACATCGGGATGTTCTGGTCGTTGATGCCGACATTCACGGACAAGGCCCCGACGGAAGAGACTTCGAGCGGGATCGTCTCGCGAAAGATCTCCGCTTCGATTTGGCTCAGCTTGCGATCGACGGTGCCCAGCAACGATTCGAGATCGACCGTCGGCGGTGTTTGGTGGTTCGTCGCGTGGACCTTCAAGGCGATCGCGAGTTGCGGGTGATCGATCAGCGGCTGGAGCGTTTCACGAAGCCGCTTCAGGTCTTGCCGCGCGGCGAGCACGACCTCCGCGTAACTCGCTTCGGCATCGGCCAATTCCTTGCGGCGCTGCTGGATCGTCATGCGGAGCGAATCCTGCAAGTCGTTGAGTTGCCGCAGCCTCGTTTGGTTGGCGTTGATCAGGCCGACGATCCGATTGTTGGTGCGGACATCGATCCCGGGCTGGGCCAATTGCAGGTTCCACTGGGCATTCTGGGCGTCAGCGACGCGAAACTCCATTTGGGCGGCGGCCAACTGCTGTTCGGACAGGGCAAGGGCATCCGCCAAGCCTCGGAGCGATTTGCGGGGTTTGGCTAGGCCCAGCAGGAGCCGCTGGATCTCGCCCGCCTCGATCGCGCCGATCGAGCGGCCGGAACGACGCAGCCCGAACTCGGCCAGGACCTGGTCCGCTTTGGCGACGACCTCTGGCGAATAGCGTGCCGGCTCGGCGACCGCACCGGCAGCGACACCGTCCTCGGCGGCCCCATCCCGGGCGACCGCGAGGGTCGCCACGACGGCCAGCAACAGGGCGAAGGGGCGGATCCGGGGGAATTTCATCGGCTCGGCGGCGGGCAAGGGGCGAATGGAGAGGGTTTTTCCCGTTAAAAATCTAGCACACGGGGAAGGGCTCGAGCGGTTCTTTTGGGCCGGCACGAATCGGGGAGGGTCGAAAATCGGGGTGCAAAAGAGCAGTGGGACGGGTGCGGCGGTGCGAATTTGGCACCCCCCGGTTCCCCGGGCGGGCCGAATGTTAGACGATTCGGGGTATGGAAAGTTCCCTCCCCCAATCGACGCCCGATCGCAGGAAAAACGATCGCTGGAAAAACGATCGCTGGAAAAAACTGTATCCCTATCGCGGGAGCCGGCTGCGGGTCGGCGATTGGGAACTGCGTTACGTTGACAGTGCGGAGGAATTCCCGGTCGCGGCAGAAGGCCCGGCGACCAACGGCCCGGCGACCAACGGCCCGGCGACCGAAGGCCCGGTCATCCTCTGCGTGCATGGGAATCCGACCTGGAGCTTTTACTGGCGGCGGGTGATCGACCAGTTCGCTGGCAAAGTCCGCGTCGTCGCGGTCGACCATTTGGGGTGCGGCCGGAGCGACAAGCCGTCGCGGCGTGAAGCCGATTATCGACTGGCGGCCCATCGCGATCGGTTGGTCGAACTGATCGATCGGCTCGACCTGCGGCGGATCGTGTTGCTCGCCCATGATTGGGGGGGCGCGATCGGCTTGGGGGCTGCGGTCGAGCGGGTCGAGCGGATGTCCGGGGTGGTGCTGTTGAACACCGGGGCATTCCCCCCGCCGTATGTGCCGGCGAGGATCGCCGCCTGCCGATTGCCTGTGGTCGGGACCCTTGCGGTCCGGGGGCTGAACCTCTTCGCGCGGGCCGCGTTGACGATGGCGATGGCGAAACGGACGCTCGACCCGGACGTGGCCGCGGGGTTGATCGCCCCGTACGGGAATTGGCACGACCGCGTCGCGATCGACGCCTTTGTCCGCGACATCCCTTTGACCCGTCGCCACCCCACCTACCGCACGCTCGAATCGCTCGAACGGGACCTGTCCAAGCTCACGGCGATCCCGCGGATGATGGTTTGGGGGATGAAGGACTGGTGTTTCACGCCGGTCTGTCTGGAGCGTTTTTTAACCCACTGGCCAGACGCGCAGGTCAAGCGTTTGGCGGATGTGGGGCATTACGTGATGGAAGACGATCCCGACTCCGTCATCGAAGCGATCGAGGAGTTGATGACGGGCTTGGGCGTGGCCGGCACGGGGCCCGCGCGATGAGCGGCCAGCTTGGGGACCGCTCGATGCGCGGCGAGCGGATCGAAGCCGCAGCCGGTTCGGCGCTCGCGAGATTGCGAGACGAGGTCGCGAGTCGTGCCGACGCGATCCGGGTCGCTTGCGTTTGGGAGGCGACGGCCCCCAAGGTTGGCAATGTCCATCCTGGGGCCTCCTTTGACGATTGCGACGTCGAGGATTTCAAGCGGGCCGGCCATGCGGTCGCGCCGATCCTGGCGGGTGAGCGTGACGGTGATCGTGACCAGGAGCGGCACAGGAAAGACGGTGTCGGGTCGCGGATCCTGGAGGCGATCCGCGCGACGCGTCAGGTGACGCGGGCCAATGTCAACTTGGGGATCGTCTTGTTGATCGGGCCGATGGCTGCGGCAGAGGATCGCGGCGGCCTGGGCGATGTCTTGGATCGGCTGACCCCGGAAGACGGCCGGCAGGTCTACGAAGCGATTCGGCTTGCCAACCCGGGAGGGATGCGGTCGGGCGAAGTCGAACCGTCACGAGACGTGACGCGGGCCAGCGGCGAAGGGATCGACCTGATCGCGGCGATGAAGGAGGCGCGAAGCCGCGACCGGATCGCAAGGCAATACGCCGATCGTTTTTGTGACCTGCTGGACAACGTCGTGCCGACGGTCGCCGCGGAGCTCGTTCGGCACACCGAGGTCGGCGAAGGGATCGTCGCGGCGCAAATGAGATTGCTCGCCACGGAGCCTGACAGCCTGATCCTGCGGAAGTGCGGGCCACAGGTCGCTGGTGAGGTCCGGCGTCGGGCGGCGAGCTGCTGGGACGCGCATGGGAATCTCGACCCGGCGAGGGTCGCGAGGCTCGATCGATGGCTCCGCGCCGACGGCAACCGCCGCAACCCAGGGACGACGGCCGACCTGATCGCCGCGGCCCTTTTTTGGCTGCTCCGCCCCGCTTGAGACCGTCGAGCGGGATCGTGGCCAATCGCCGCGGGCCATGCGTGTGGCCATGCGCGTGGGCGATTGGCATCGGCCGATGACGGGCAGCAGCAAATCAAAGGGCCTAAAGGCGATCGCGGATGCCGGGATGTGGTTCGCCCGTCTCGGTCGGTTACGGTACAATGCGTGGGCGAAGCTGCCGAATACCTAACCCACCCGATGGACGCGGCGATTCGCCCCGAGCCCGTCGCTATCGTGCGCCGGCCGCGACGGAATTCGTATCGTTCGTTCAACCCGGTCGAGCCCATGTTTCGCTCTGCGATCCCCGCGGTCCTGTTCCTGGCGGCCACGATCCTCGTCAGCCCGATGGCAACGGCGCAGGTTTTTCTCCAGATGGGTCAACAGCCCAGCACCGGTCGGGTGGTCGAACCGCCGCGGTCGCTGATCCAGCTCCTTAAGGAAGCGGAACGGGCGATCGAGCAGAACCGACCGAGCGATGCGGTCGTGATCTTGGGAGACCTTCTGCAGCGTCAACCCTCGGCCGACAACAACGAAGGTGAGCTGACGGGCCAGGACTTTTTCATGGAGGTCGGCGACCCCGTGGACGGGGGTGACCGATTCCAACGACGCCCGCCTCTCCCGCCCGCGCCGGGGATTCCTGGCCAGCCACGAGGCCAGGGGGGGGGTGACCCGAACCGTCCGACGTCGATCGGCCAACCGCTCCGCAAGACCCTGATCGGCGAGGCCCGTCGGTTGCTCGCCAGCCTCCCGGCGGCGGCCCTCGATACGTACGAATTGCGTTACGGCGTCGACGCCAAAGGGTTGTTGGAAAAATCGGCAGCTTCGCGGAACTGGGACGGGGTTGCCGAGGTACGTCGGCGTTATTTCCATACCCGCTCGGGGCTCGATGCGACGCGGCTATTGGCCCAACGGTCGGTGTCGCTGGGCCGGCCCTTGGAAGCGGTGCGGCTGTTCGAGGCGATCCTCGAGCACCCGCGGCTGAATCCTGCAGAGCGGGACTCGATCGAGCTGATGATTCGCGCCAATCGCCGTTGGTCGCTGACCGGGACAAACGCCACGCCCCCGAACGAAGACCGCGCCGCAGCGCCGGCGGCCGGAGACGCGCCCGCGTCAGGAAAAGCGGAACCGAAGTCGGACCGCCCGCTGCAGGTGCAATTGGCCGGCGAGTCGGTCACGACCCCGGGGGCCGATGCCTTTCCCGCATGGCTGGAGGAACGATTCCGGCGGCCACGATCCCGGAATCGAGGGGCGGTGGATGACGTCCTGATGTTCGGCGGCGACGGGGCACGGGGTGAAACGGGCGTGGGGCAAATGCCGTTGTCGATGCCGCGTTGGATGGCCCGCGCGGTCGAAACCCCTAGCCAGCAACGTGAGTTGGAAGAGTTCACGGAAGCGATGTCGGCCAGCGGCGATTTCGTCCCGCCCTCGTGGATGCCGATCAAGGTCGGGGACCAGGTCTTGATGCGGTCCGTCGGTTACCTTTACGGGATCGATTTCAAAACCGGGAAAGTGATCTGGCAGAAGCCTTGGTTCGAGACCGAGCAGGAAGCCGAGGCCCCCGATCCCACCGACGGCTTGATCGAAGAGGCGGACGGCGATGGGCTGATCCGCCAGCGGGTCTGGAACGATCTCCCCTATGGCCGGATCAGCAGCGACGGCAAGCGGGTCTACATGCTGGACGACCTCTCGGAGATCGAGATCGCTTCCTTCAACCCGTTGATGGGATTCCAAGGGGCGCGACCGGCGGAGTCGAACGCCAACAAATTGATCGCGCTGGAGATCGCCACCCAAGGGAAACTCGCGTGGGAGATCGGCGGCAAGGAGAGCGAGGAGCAGGGTTGGGGAGACGTCTTTTTCCTTGGCCCGCCGCTGCCCCTTGGCGACGCCCTCTACGTGATGGCCGAAACGAGCGGGGACATCATCCTCCTTTGCCTCGACGCGGCGACGGGGATCGAGCGTTGGCGGCAACAATTGGTCGCCGTCGAAGCGGGCGGGGTGCACAGCGATCCTGTCCGCAGGATCGCCGGTGCGGTCCCATCGCACCAAGACGGGGTCCTGATCTGCTCGACCGGGACCGGGGTGGTCGTGGCCGTCGATCTTATCGACCAATCTTTGATCTGGGCGGCAAGGTTCGAGCGAAACGAGGCGCTCAACCAACAGTTGATGGTCGGGGGCAGGCGTGAGATGTCGGCCGATCGGCTGATGCAACGGTGGTGGGACGGGACGCCGCGGATCGTGGGGAATACGATTTACGTGACCCCGATCGAATCGGACCGGCTCTTCGCGTTCGACCTGCTGACGGGAGAAAAGAGGTGGAAGGAGATCCCACGGTCACAGCGTGGGTCGCGGTACTTTGGCGGCGTGCGAGAGGGAAAAATGCTCCTGGTGGGGAGCGATCACGTCCGCGCGATCGACGCCTCGTCGGCCCAGCGGTTGTGGGACACACCGACCGAATGGCTTGAGACCGGTGAGCATGTCGCAGGGGTGGGCGTCTTCGGCGTGCAACCGGCGGGCGAAGGGGCCGAACCCCTCCCGGCCTATTTCGTCCCCACGACCGCCAGCCGCATCATCGCCGTGTCGTTAGCGGATGGGGCGGTGATCGCGTCGCGGCAGACCCAATTTCCCCCCGGGAACTTGGCGGCCTTGGAAGGGCAACTGCTTTGCCAATCGCCGACGACACTTTCGGCCGTCTATGGCGAACGGTCGCTGACGAAGTTGACCGGCGCGACGCTCGAGTCGGACCCGAACAATTACGATGCGGTCGTTTGGCAGGCGGAGTTGTTGCTGCAGAAAGGATCGCTCGACGAATCGCTCCGTTGGTTGAACCGGGCCCGCGAGATGAACCCGGACGATGTGCATGTGGAGGACCTGTCGATCCGCGCGATGCTCAACTCCCTTCGGGAAGACTTCTCTGGGAACCTGAAGATCCTCCCCGAGCTGGAGAAACTGATCTATCGCCCCTCCGACAAGGTGGAGCTCCGCAAGCTGCAGGTCAGGGCGGCGTTGCAGGAGAAGGACTACAAACAGGCGATCGGGCGACTGACCGAATTGTCGGACTTGGTCACCGCCGACCTTTCGCTCAAGGGGCTCGAGAAGCTCGGGATGAACGAACCTCAATTGCAAGTGGCGATGGATGACTGGATCGCCGCGCGGGCGGCGGAGTGCGTCGCGGGGGCGGGCGAGGCAGGGAAGGGCGAGATCGACAAGGCGGTGGCCGATTTTCTGGGGCCGCTGAAGACCGCCCAAACGACTCGGCTCGATCGGCTATTCGCCCATTTCGGGCGCCTCGACGGTGCCGCAACCTTGGCCGATGGGCTGATCGACCGATACGGCACCGAAAATAATTTTCTCCGGCTGGAACGGTTGGTGCTGACCGCGGGGGACAAGACGACCGAGACGGCGGCGGGGCTGCCAGAGAAACGGTTGACGGCGTTGATCGGGGCCTATGCCCGAGGGGGGCTCGTCGCCGACGCGGCAAAGCTTTGGTCGGAATTGCCGGCCGAAAAGCGAACCCCCGAATTGGCAGAGTCGCTCGGTTTTAAGGAACCGCAGGTCAAATGGATCGACGAGGGCCGCGTCCCGGAAGCGTGGGCCAGCAAAGTCCGCGTGGTCGTCCCCGAGAACGAAAACCGCATCCGGGGGACCGTCATGGGAAGACCGCTGATCGGCAAGACGAAACGGCTGGTCGGCCAGACCTTCAAGGGGTGGCGGGTCATCGGTGACCAGAGCTCGCCGCTGAGCCTTCGTGACCCGATGGGGATCGTCTTCCCGATCACCATCTCGAGCCGCCGCGAAGACCCGGCGCGGCAAGCCGCCTTCAGCGGCGGGCTGATGATCGCGATGTCGCCTAGCGAGCTGATCGGCGTCAACATGTTCGAAGCGGTCTCGGGCCAGGGCGAACCGGTCCTGTGGCGTCGCCCCCTGCGTGGCGACGGCGCGGACGGGGTCAAATCGAAAAGCTCCCCGACCGATTTCGGCGACGAGGTTTACCGATACATCGTCAACGGTAGCGGCGGCGATGCGGCGGGCGAATTGGTGCTTGGCCCGATCCTCGGCAACAGCTTCTACGTCCTGCAAGGTGGCGAGTTGGTCGCTTACGACGCGATGACCGCCGAGCCCCGCTGGAGGAACCTCGACACCCCGGGGAGCGGCGTGATCGTCGCTTCGGGGAATACCGTCGCGATCGTTGCCCCGGGGACACAGGCCACGCCGGGCAAGGTCGTTACCTACGATCGTTATGACGGGCGGCGGATCGCCGAACAACCCTTCGCCGATTTCCAGGTGTGGGCCTCGACCGATTCCAAAGTGCTCGCCTATCGGAACGTATCGGACCAACAACGAGAATTGGTCCTGCTCGACCCGATCAGTGGGGACAAGACGCTGACGCACACCTTCGATGATGTCGCCGGTGAACGCCGCGTCTTCGGTCGCGTGATCGACGGGACGTACATGGTCACACTCTCTGCCAAGGGAGAGATCCTCGCGTGGGACATCGAGCGGGGGAGGAAGGTCGCCGAATTGAAAGTCGACGCCATACCGAACCTGCGTGGGGTCCAAGTCATCGCCCGGAAAGAGCAGTTGATCGTCCTGCCAAGGACCGACGAAACGCCGAGTGAGCCCAACGCGTTGTCGATCCATACGCACAGCGGCCAAGACCATGTCCGCGTCGATGGGAATGTGATCGCGATCGGGATCGAGAAAGGGGAACTGCTGTGGACGGTCCCGCTCGGGCCGCAACCGTGGGGTTGCACGTTGACGCAGGCGTCCGGTTCGCCGCTATTGTTGCTCTCCAGGAGCAAAACGAAATTCGAGACGACCGGGACGCGGGCCAAGACCCTCGACGTGATGGCCATCGACACGCGCGACGGCAAAAACATCCCGTCGCTCGACCAGCCGATCGAAAGTTTTAACAACGAAATCGAAACGCTCCTGACCTGCCAACCCTCGCAGCAGAAAGTCTCTGTCGGGGTTGGCAGCGTCCGGCTGGAATATGTCTTCGAAGACGGCGCTACTCAGCCGACCCCGTGACGACCGGGGCCGATGCCAGCGCCCGCGCCGGCTGGGTCGGTACCGCGACCGGTGCCAAAGGGGAGGGCTGACCGGCGACGACCCCCGGGGTGATCACCCGCTCGCTGATCACCGGCGATAGCCCGGAGGACAACCGGCCGGAGACGATCATCGGCGACGGTGCAGACGGCTCGACAGTGTGTGGCCCGTAATGGCCCACCGCTGGGGCGGGCAAACAGGCCAGGTCACCCGGGGAGGTCACCCGGGGAGGTCACCCGGGGAGGTCACCCGGGGAGGTCACCCGGGGAGGTCACCCGGGCCGAAGGTCAGCTAGCCGATGCCGCCGGGGGGGCCAACTTGCCGAGATCCTGGAGGTGATGAACCAGGCGTCCCACGGTGAAGCGGATCTGTTCCTCGGAATGCTCGCTGGTGATGAAGAATCGGAGCCTCGCGGCGGATTCGTCGACGGCCGGGTAGAGGATCGGCTGCACGTTCACCCCATCATTGAACATCCGGTGCGACAGACGCAGGGCGACCATCGAGTTGCCGGTGATGACCGGGATCACGGGGGTCCCGCCGCTGGCCCCGGTGTCGAGCCCGGCGGAGCGAGCCAGATCGAGGAACAGTTTGCTCCGTTGACGTAACGTTTCGACCCGGCCGGGCTCTCTTTCCAGAACATCGATCGACGCGAGCGCCGCTGCGGCAGACGAAGGGGGCAACCCGACGCTGAAGACGAAGCCCGGGGCGGTGTAGCGGAGGTATTCGACCAGGGCCGAAGAGCCGGCGATGTAACCGCCACACGACGCGAACGATTTGCTCAGCGTCCCCATCCAAACGTCGACGTCGCGGGCATTCATCCCGAAGTGTTCGCGGATGCCATGCCCGGTCTTCCCCATCGTCCCCATGCTGTGGGCCTCATCGACCATCAGCATCGCGCGATGCTTCCGCTTGACCTCGACGAAGGCGGGGATGTCGGCGAAATCGCCGTCCATGCTGTAAACCCCTTCGACGATGATCAGCACGCGTCGGAATTGCGAACGCAACTTGGCGAGGGTTTGGTCGAGGGCCTGGAAATCGTTGTGCGGGAAGGCGCGTCGACGCGCCCCCGACAAGAGCGCCCCTTGAACGATGCTGTTGTGGGAAAGCGAGTCGTGCAGGATCAGGTCGCCGGGCCCGACCAAGTGCCCGATCGTCGTTTCGTTGGTCGCATGCCCGCCGACCATCGTTATTACGTCATCCACCCCCAGCCAATCGGCGATGCGGCGTTCGAGTTGTCCGTGGATCGGCTTTTCGCCCGACACCAATCGGCTTGCCGAGACGCTCGTCCCGTACTGACGGATCGCCCCGATGGCCGCCTCGCTGACGGCGGGGTCGCCTGACATGCCGAGGTAGTTGTAGCTGGCGAAGCTGATCAACCGTTTCGAGCCGACGACGGTGGTGTCGCGGACGACCGTTTCGTGGACGGTGAAGTAGGGGTTCGGGACCCCGGTCATCAGGAGCTGCGCCTTGGTTTGGCGGAGCCGCTGGTATTCGGGGAACTGCTCGATGCTGTCTTGGATTTCGACCGGTGCCGATCGGTTAACGACGGTCGATTCGGACGCGACGGACGGGATCCCATCCAGGCCACGGGCCAGCGCCGCCTCGAGATGATCCTTGGGGAAGTGTTTGGCGATCGCCCCGGCGGTCTGTTCGATCGTCTCGATTTCGTCGAGGACGTCTTCGGGGAAGCGCCCGCCGAGAGCCTCTTCGATGCCGCGTGCGATCTGGAGCCGTTCGAGGCTATCGAGCCCCAGGTCGAGGACGATGTTCGTCTCGGGGCTTAACTGGCCGGCACGTTCGCCAGCGACCTGACGGATCTGGTGTTCGACCGCGGCCAGGAGTTGTGGTTCGACATCTTCGCTGCCAACATCGGAGTCGGCGATTCGCGGCCGCGTGCCGGCGAGCCTCGCCGCGGGGGCGGCGGTCATCATCGTCGGGCCGCCGTCGCGAATGATCCCCGCGTCTTCTTCCCAACGGACCCACTTGGCGATCACCTTCAGGTCGCCATCGCGAACCGCTTCCATGCAGGCGTGCCGCTGGATCTTGCCGCTGCTCGTCTTGGGGACGGAGCTGTTGCGGACAAGGAAAACGGCGTCGGGCGGCAGTTCGTGTTCTTCGGTCACCGCGCGGCGGATCCGCTGCAGGTGGGCGTCCCAATCGAGGTTACGGATGCGGACCGCTTCGGCGACGATCACGAGGTGCTCTCGGTCCTGGAGCGTCATCGCGAAGGCGGCGACCGAACCGGCCTGGACCGCGTCGCTCGCCTCCTCGACCGTCTGTTCGATGTCCTGAGGATAACGGTTGACCCCACGGACGATGATCATGTCCTTGAGCCGGCCGCTGACGTAAAGCTGCCCCTTGTAAAGGAAGCCGAGGTCACCGGTTCGCAGGAAGGGCCCCTGGCCATCCGCCGTCATCCCGCGGAACGTCTTTTCGGTCGCCCGCAGGGCTTGCCAGTAACCCTGGCCGACCGACGGACTTTGGACCCAGATCTCGCCGATCTCACCTTCGGGAAGGATCCTGGCGGTCTCCGGAGAAACGATCTCGACCGTCTCACCGGTGATCACTCGGCCGCAGCCGACGAGCGTCCGGGAGTGCTCCGCATCGGCGGCAACGGGGAGGGCCTTGCCGCGATCGAGCTGTGGGCCGTCAAAGTTCGAAAAGACAGGCCGCCCTTCCTTCGGGCCACCCGTCACGAGCAGCGTCGTCTCCGCCATGCCGTAGCAGGGGAGGAACGCGTCGCGGTGAAAACCGAACGCCGCGAAACGCTCGGCAAACGCATCGAGCGTCTTGGGCCGGATCGGCTCCGCGCCGTTGAAAGCGATCCGCCACTGCGACAGATCGACGCCCGCGAGCTCTTCGTCGGCGATCTTGTCGACACACAACTGGTAGGCGAAGTTCGGCCCGCCGCTGACAGTCACCTTTTCGCGTGACAACGTCTGCAGCCATTTCGCGGGACGCTGCAAGAAAGTCATCGGGCTCATCAGCGTCGAGGTGCGGCCCATGTACAGCGGTTGCAGGATCCCGCCGACCAATCCCATGTCGTGGTAGGACGGAAGCCAGGCCATCACGCGGTCGTTGCGCGTCGGCTCGAACGCTTCCAGGATCAGCTCGCAGTTCGCCAGGACGTTGCCGTGCGTCAGCATCACCCCTTTGGGCGAACCGGTCGAACCGCTGGTGTATTGCAAAACCGCCAACGACTTGGATGACAGCGTCTTGGGCATCACCCACTTGTCGATGTCACGCAAGACCGGCGAATCGGTACCGACAAAAGCCACACCCTCCAAGTCCTCGTGACGGTCCTCACCCTGCAACTGCTCGGCTACCGCTTGCGTCGAGAAAGCGATCCGGGTGTCGGCATCGTCGACGATCGATCGGATACGAGTCGCCCGACGGTTTCGCCGCGGCGGGTAGGCCGGCACCGCGATCGCGTCGAGCGCATGACAGGCGAAAAGCCCGATCACGAAATCGAGGCCGGGGGGGTAGAGCAGGAGGATCCGATGGCCTGGGCGGACCCGACCTTGCAACGCGCCTGCGAGGCCACGGACTTCGTCCCACAACTGGGCGTAGGTCAACGACCGAATCGTCGTGTCGCCGTCGGTGAAGGCGTACGCGACATCCGTGGGACGGATTTCCGCCCAATGTTGTAAGACCGCCAAGATGTGGTCGGTCGGCGGTGCGGCTTTTCCGAAAAATCTTTGCGGGGTCAACGGAGATCGTTTGAGCATGGGAATGCGTCTTGCTTGCGTCGGTCCTGAACTCGCGAGCGGCACTTCAGGGGGTCGGATATTTTACCCAAACCTCCTGCTTGACGGTTGAACCATTCTAACCGTCGCAGCCGGATCTGTAAGATCCGCAACCGTCTTGGCCACGAATCTCTCCCGACCAACGCCCTTATCAACCTTTTTTCGGGTTTTGAGGCTATAACCGTTGGCAGGAAACCCCGGATTTCGGGATTTTTTACTGACAACCCCTTCGGATCTTGCCATGCCTGCCACAGGTGACGGTCAAAAGGTCGTCTACTGTTTCGAAGATTCTCGCGTCAATCGGTTGGTTCCGGCGGTAACCGCACGGCCGGCCTATGCCATCACTTGTGGCTCTTTCCGGCTGATCGATTGGCTTCAAAGGCTTGACGCCACCCTGATTGGCGATTGCCGTTCTCACCTTAGAACCATCCAAAGCCTTGATTATGGCATAAGTTACTCCCGTGAGGCGATCCAGACTCGGTCGCCGGTCCTGTTGGTGAACGCCCGCGTCGTCCCGACGGTGGCGAATTTCCGGCGGCTCCAAGGGCTCGCGGATTCCTCCCAACCCGCCCTCCTGCTCGACCAAGAAGGTCAGATCGCCGCCGCCTACTCCCCACGGGGCCTCCCTAGCGACCCCCTCGCCGGAGGCGGCCCGATCGAACCACTGATCGAACGCCTGGTTCGGGACCTCCCGCCGGCCTCCGACGCGATCGAGACATTCCGCTGGCCACACGAGATCGTCGCCCAGCATATGCGGGCGATCGGCGATTCGCTCGCTTGGCGAATCGAGCACGGCGAATACACCCAAACGCGCGACGGGCTTTTCGTCGCCCCCGGGGTGACGCTCGGTGATCACTTGGTGATCGACAGCAGTAAAGGGCCGATCGTCATCGAATCGCACGCGAAGATCGGCCCGTTCTGCTACCTCGCGGGGCCCGTCCACATCGGCCGTGCGGCTCGGATCAACGAGCATGCCGCGCTCAAGGATGCCGTCGCGCTGGGGCACACGACGAAGGTGGGGGGAGAAGTCGAAGCCTCCGTGATCGAGCCGTACAGTAACAAACAGCACCACGGCTTTTTGGGGCACAGCTACCTTGGGAGTTGGATCAACCTCGGGGCGGGGACGTGCAACAGCGACCTGAAGAACACCTACGGGACGATCAATATGGAGTATGGCACCGAACGGGTCGCGACCGACATGCAGTTCATGGGGTGTGTGATGGGCGATTACTCGAAGACGGCGATCAACACGGGGATCTTTACCGGCAAGGTCGTCGGGGTCTGCAGCATGCTGTACGGGTTCGTGACATCGAACGTCCCGAGCTTCGTGAATTACGCGAGGCTCTTTGGCCAGACCGAGACGCTTCCTCCCGACGTGATGATCAGCACGCAGGCCCGGATGTTCGCGCGGCGTCAGGTGACGCAGCGTGATTGCGACCGCCAGCTTTTAATCGAGATGTTCGATCTGACGCAGGAAGAACGGATGTTGCAGGCCTCGATCGGGCTGTGATCGCTTGGTGGGCCGGCATGGGACTTGGTGGACCGGCATGGGACTTGGCGGACCGGGCCTTGTGGCGTCGCATTTTTGATCGCCGCTTCGGATTCCCCCCTTGGGCCGGCCTTTCGCGTCGGCGACACTAGAAGGGATGCGGGTCGGCAACGCACGCCGACTTTTCTCCCCCGCCTTGCTCGGCCACCCTCTTCAGGTTTTCAATCGCCATGACTCCCACCAAGACCGTCGGGTTGATCGCCGCCCCGTTTAGCCCCTTTCATGCCGATCACTCGCTGAACCTCGACGCGATCGAACCCTATGCCGAGTGGCTCGTTTCGCAAAACGTGATCGGGGCGTTCGTTTGCGGCACGACGGGGGAAGGGATGTCGATGACCACGGACGAGCGGAAGCGGCTGGCCGAGCGATGGGTCGCCGTCGCCCCCGCAGAATTGAAGGTGATCGTCCATGTCGGCCACACGTCGCTGGGGGATTGCCGCGAATTGGCGTCGCACGCCCAATCGATCGGCGCGGCGGCCGTCTCGGCGATGGCACCCTTTTTCTTCAAGCCGGCCGATGTCGAGACGCTGGTCCGGTGGTCGGCCGAAATCGCCGCCGCCGCACCCGAGCTCCCTTATTACTTCTACAACATCCCGTCGATCACCGGCGTGACCCCCAGCGTGACGGAGTTCCTGGCGCGGGCCGAGCCGTTGATCCCGAACCTGGTGGGGATCAAGTTCACTTACGAGGACATCGACGATTTCACCGGTTGCTTGCGGGCCAGCGGCGGAAAGTTCGATTGCCTTTTCGGGCGGGACGAGATCCTGATCCGCGCGCTTCGCGCCGGGGCGCGCGGTGCCGTGGGGAGCACCTACAATTTCGCCGCGCCGATTTATCACGGCGTGATCCGCGCGTTCGACGATGGCGAAATCGCCAAAGCGGAACAGATCCAGCGGATCGCCACCGCGATGATCGACGCCTTCATCCACTGCGGCGCCTTCCCCATCTCGGCCTTCAAGTGGTTCATGAACCGCATGGCGGTCGATTGCGGCCCGGTCCGCTTGCCGCTGCAACAGCCGACCGCGGCGCAATTGTCGAAATTGGAAGCGGCGCTCGAATCGAGCGGCGTTTGGGATTGGCTGTCGCCGAAGCGTTCGGTTTTTTAAATCACACCCTGATCGCAACCGTGCACTTGGGGGTTTCGTCGCATGGCGAACGAGCGGCCCGTGATCGCGCTACCCGCCAAGATCGCCTCGATCGCGCTACCCGCCAAGATCGCCTCGATCGCGTTCCGAGCAACGATCGTCTCGATCGCGTTCCGAGCAACGATCGTCTCGATCGCGATCACCTCGCTTTGGCACGTCGCGACGGCTCAGGGCACACCCCCGCAGGCCATTTCGCGGTGGCGAGAGCTCCCGCCGATCCCCGACCCGCTGGGTGTCGCCGGGCCCCTGGCCGGGGCGCACGACGGGACGCTGCTCGTCGCCGGGGGCGCGAATTTTCCCGACGGCCCGCCCTGGGAAGGGGGCACAAAGGCCTGGCACGACGCGATCTATTCGCTCGATCTCGACCGCCCCGGTGCGAAGTGGGAAGTCGCGGGCCGCCTCCCCAAGCGGCTCGGGTATGCCGTGACGCTAAGCTTTCCGGAGGGGATCGCCTGCTTCGGCGGCAGCGATTCGGTAAGGCATCATGCCGAGTCGTTCTGGCTTCGGCGTGGCGCCTCGAAATCGGAATGGACGACGTCCCCGCTACCGCCCCTGCCGTCCCTTTGCGCGAATTTTTGCGGCGCCGCGATCGGCCGCACGATCTACCTCGCCGGCGGGACGGGAACACCGACCTCGACGACCGCGCTGCGAAACTTCTGGTCGCTCGACCTCGATCAAACCGCACCGCGTTGGCGTGAAGAAGAGCCCTGGCCCGGCCCGGCGCGGATCCTCGGCGTCGCCGCTTCCGATGGCAAATCGTTCTACCTCTTCAGCGGCGCCGAACTATCGCCCGGCGAGCACGGCAAAGGCGATGACGGCAAAGCGGTGCGACGTTACCTTCGCGATGCCTACCGCTTCACCCCCGGCCGCGGTTGGCAACGGCTCGCCGATCTCCCACGCCCGGCCGTCGCCGCGCCGACCCCGGCCACGCTCGACGCCCAGGGGCGAGTGACGATTTGGGGGGGCGATGCGGGGACGGACGTCGGTTTTCACCCCCCGGCCGCGCACCCCGGCTTCGCAAAGACGGCGCT
>JBEIRZ010000095.1:0-14182 GCA_040375695.1 Planctomycetaceae bacterium | reverse complement strand
GCTTAAGGACCCCGTCCCCGTGCCGACCTTCCAGATGCAACCCGTCAAGGTCCGACAGTCGTTCGCCAAGTTCGTCCCGCCCGCCTTTTCGAACCCAACCGCTTCGAACGACTCGGCGGTCGATCCTCAAATCATCAGCTCTAACCGTTACCGCGTGCACCTGTCGGCCGATGGAACACTCGTCGGCCAAATCCTGCCGCTGGTTGTCGGTGATTCCCCCGCTTCGCTCCGTGGCACGAATGTGATCATTCACGGCGATGACGTCGTGGTCGGTCGTGCGATGGTCGACGACAAGGGACGCTTTACGGTTCCCAAGCTGGCCCCCGGCAAGTACGGCTTGATCGCTGCCGGCCCTTCCGGATACGCCGCCTTCGCCTTCGAAGCACGCCGTCCCAAGTCGGATTCCACCAGCGGTAAGAAAGATCCAAACCTCTCCGCATCGAACGTCCTGACCAACCGCTCGGGCGAAACGTTCGTCGCGATGATGGCCGAAGCAACCCTCGAAGATTCGTTGATCTCCGCCATCAGCTCCGGGGCGATCCTTCCCGTCACCCCGATCCCCCCGCAAATGTTCCCCGCCGGTGCGATGTCGGCCGGGCCCATGGTCGGTGATATGGTCGGCGGCGGCTCGGGCGCGATCAGCGGCCCCGGCGTCAGCAGCATCGGTAATTCGGGTGCCGGCGGCGGGCTCGGTGCACTAACCCAAGGTGCCGCTGCGGCCACCACCCTCGGTGCCGTCGGACCCGCCCTGGCAAATCTCGGCGGGTTTGGCACGGTGACCCCTGTTGAGGAAACCACCGTATTGCCCTAATCGCAACTCAAGAACCAAAAGCTAGTTCTTCAGACCGCGGCTTACCAAGCCGCGGTTTTTTTTCGCCTTCATCCGCCGTCATCTCCGCACCCCAACCCCGAGGCGAGGTTGACCCCGAGGCGAGATTGACCCCGCGGCGAGGTTGCGAGACGACAATCGTATCAATCCCTCAAGGTTCTCCCGACCCGTACCTCCCCCCACTCTCGTTCCCGGGCATCGGAAGATCCTAATATTTCGGTCCGCATCCCGCGCGCACCCCCGATGCGATCCGTTATAAGAAAGGGTGGCGTCGTTCCGATCTCGCAATCGAATGGCGTAACTTCCGAGTCCCTCCTCAGACTCACTCTGCCACCATCGACCTAACAGAGCCGCATGATGCTTCGACTCATCGTCACTTTCCGGCTTGTCTTAGAAACGGCAATCCTTATCGGCTTTGCATCGCACGGCTTCTCCTCGTCTCTCCTCGCCGCCGACGCCCCGCTCAGCGTCGGGGCTGCCGAGACCGATATCACCCCGCCGCAAGGCTTCCCGATCGCCGGCTACTACCACGAGCGACTCGCCGAAGGGACCATCGACCCGCTCAAGGCCAAGGCGATCGTCTTTCGCCAAGGGGATCGCGCCGCCGCGATGGTCGTTTGTGATTTGACCGGGATCGCGCGCGACCTGTGCGAAGAGGTTCGCAAGCGTGCCTCCGAAAAGACGGGGATCCCCGCTTCCGCGATCGCCATCTCCGCCACCCATTCCCACACCGCCCCCGATTACAGCAAGCACCTTTACCAATTCCTTCAAGGAGACCGTTCACCTGTCGGCAAGGTTGACCCCGCCGCCCCTCCCTACGCCCAAAGCCTCATCGATGGCATCGTCCAAGCGATTGTCGACGCCGACCAACGGCGTGCCGAGTCCAAGCTCTCTGCCGGATCGGTCCTGCAAACGACCCCGGTCTCTTTCAATCGCCGCTTCGTGATGCGCGACGGCAGCGTCCAAACCTGGCAAAGCCTCTCCAACCCCAACGTCGTACGCGCCGCCGGCCCGATCGACCCCGAGATCGGCTTCGTCTCCATCCTCGACGCCGATGGCAAACCTCGCAGCGTGCTGAGCAATTTCGCGCTCCACCTCGATACCGTCGGCGGGCTCCGCTGGAGCGGCGATTATCCCTACTTCATCGAACAGACCCTCCGCAAACAATTCGGCCCCCAGCTCGTGTCGATCTTCGGCACCGGTTGCTGCGGCGACATCAACCATTCCGACCCGACTCGCACCGAGCGGAACCGGACCGATATGATCGGCAACTCGATCGGTGCCACCCTCGAATCCGGCCTCCCCCAAGGACGCCCGCTCGCCAACCCGATGCTGCAAACCCGATCGTTGACGGTCCCGCTGCCGCTCCAAAATCCCTCCCCCGAACAGATCGAGCGCGCGCGGCAATTGCTCCATTTGATCCGCGACGGCGGCAAGGTCGATTTCCTCGATCAGGTCACCGCTTACAAGACGTTGATGCTGACCCAATTCCGGCCGGCGACCCGAAACAGCGACGATGCGGCACTGATCGGCTGGGGCTTATCGCACACCTGGTCCGGGATCGGCGACGCCTTGCCGGTCGACGTCCAAACGATCACCCTCGGGGACGAAGTCGCGATCGTCTTCCTGCCGGGTGAAGTCTTCGTCGATCTCGGTCTGGCGATCAAACGAGGCTCACCTTTCCGCACGACCCTGGTGATCGAGCTGAGCAATTGCGTCGAGACCGTCTACATCCCGACCCGCGCGGCGACGGCGGGCGGCAGCTACGAGGTGACCAATTCGACGCTCCTGCCGGGTGGCGGCGAAATGCTTGTCGAAGCCGCGCTCAAGCTGCTCCGCGAATCGGCCCAAGCGGTCTCGGCCCGCTGATCGAACCCCTCGCAACTAGAAGTCGATGCCGCAACCGCAACAACGTCCACAAAAGCTCGGGCCGCTAACGCTTGACGCCAAGCTCGGTGACGACCCGACCCGCAGCAACGTCTGGAAGGGTTCGCACCCGGACCGCAAAAAACCGGTCGCCGTGAAGCTCTTCCCGTCCCCCTTCGGCGGGACCCCCGAGGCCCAAGCCCGGTTCCACGACGAATGCGGCACGCTAAAACGCCTGCGTCACCCCTCGATCGCGAAATGCTTCGGCGGGGGGATCGAGGGGAACCAGGCCTATCTCGTCTACGAATTCGTCCGTGGCGAAACGCTCGCCGAAACGCTCCGCCGCCGCGGCCGCTTGTCGTGGGAAGCCGTCCTCGACATGGCGATCCCGCTCGCCCAAGGGCTCGTCGCCGCCCACGCCCAAAATATCGTCCACGGCGCGATCCGCCCCGATAAGATCATCATCGAAGGGATCGCCCCGGTGCTGCTCGATTTCCGCGCCGACCGCGCCGGCTCGTTCTATCGCAACCCCCACGCCGACGGCCCGGCAGACCTCGCGCTGCACCCCCCCGAAGCGATCGCCGACCCCCGAGCGATCTCACCCGCTGGCGATACCTACTCGCTCGCCGCCGTCATGTTCCTCTGCCTGACCGGCCGCCCTCCCATTTCGGGCCAAACGATCGCCGAGGTCTCCGCCAACGCCGCCAAAGAGACCCCTCCCAAGGTTTCGACGATCGCGCTCGATTGCCCGGTCTGGGTCAGCTCCATCATCGAACAGGCCCTCCGCAAAGACCCGCTGTCGCGCCAACACGACGCCCGCGCCTTCGAACTCCAACTCGCCGACGCCAAACACCGCTCGCTCCAATCGACCGGTTTCGCCGACTCGGCCTCCCAAGGGTTCACTCCCCTCTCCGCGACCCAACGTCAAACCGACAAAGAAGAGGCCCGCAAGCTCCTCGGACGCGACAGCCTCCGCGACGATTCCGCCGATGCCGAAACGACGCCGCTCCACGAACGCGCCTGGGTCCTCGTCGCCGCGCTGCTCGTGACGATCGCCGCCATCGCCTGGGCCCTCTGGCCGCTCAGCGAAAACCAACTCCGCACCCGCGCCGAAGCACTCCTCGCCCAGTCCAACCGCTCGGCCCAACAGCAAGCCAAACAGGGATACCTCCTACCGATGCTGAAACGTTTCCCCGAAGGGAAACACGCCGCTTGGGCCGCTGAGCAGATCGACCAGATCGAAATGGACGAGACCCTTCAAGGGCTCGAAATGAAACTCAAGCGTGGCCTGCCGCTGACCGGTGAGGTCGAACGCAATTTCGCCGAAGCCCTCCGCTACCAACGCTTCGGCGACCTCGCCTCCGCGCTGGATCGCTTTCGCGGCATCGAAAAACTTTTCGCTTCTGACCCCCAAGCCAAACCCTATGTCGGTCTCGCCAAACGGGAGATCGCCGCCCTGTCTCGCGAAACGAATCAGACCGAGACGACACGCATCATCAACGACAAGCTCCGTGAAGCCGAAGCCCTCGCAGCCCGCGGCAACACCGACGAGGCGAAACAGCTCTGGACAGGGGTCATCGAACTCTATGGCGATCGCCAAGACCTCGCACCCCTGGTCGAAATCGCCAAGTCGAAACTGCAGCCCTGACGCGATCCATCCCTTCGCTCTCACGCCCAAGAACGTCGTACGCACGCCCAAGTCAGAAACACAAAGCGTCAAAGCCACTAGCTCTCACAGCGTCTTGAGGTATTCCAACACCGCTTCCTTGTCGGCTTCGCTGAGCTCGTCGGGATAATCGTGGCCGCGATTGCTTTTCCCTCCCCGCCGCGTGTCAAAATATTGCCGCCGCTTTGCGATATCGGTTTCGGTTAACGGCACCCGCTCGACGACCCGCACCGTCAGCCCGATCCGCTCTTGGTCAATCCCCGGGTCGGTCGGCACCCACACCGCCGGCCGCTCCTTGGGCCGCAGCAGATGCCAAAGCGTCGGCACGCTCCCGTTGTGCAAGTAGGGCGCGCTGGCCCACACCCCGTCCAGCGGCGGCGCGACATACCCGTCTGGGTCGACGACCGTCTCCTGACGCCCACCCGATGCGTCGACGGCGAACCAACTCTCCGCATACTTCCGACGTCCGTCCACGGGCAACGCTTTCAGCCTCACCGGGTCGGTCCCGATCTCTTCCAATGGCACCCGCACGTTCGGGTAACTTCCCCCTTCGCCATATGTGCCGTGACACGAAGCACACGACTTGCCAAAGACCGCCTCGCCCCGCGCCGCCAGCGTCGCGTCGATCGCGAAGGGGTATTTGGGCGGCCGCAGCGACATCAAGTAAGCATGGATATCGCGAAAGTCATCCTCGTGACGGCGATAAAAGTCCGGGCCGTTCTCCGGCACCAGCGTGAATTGCATCAACCCGCGATGCCCCTTCTGCGCGAAACCGTCGATGTAAAGGTAAGGCCGCTTGTGAAAGTGCCACCAGGGCGGGGCGTCCATGTCGTGATGTTCCAGCGTTTCGGGAACGCCATCAATGACGTTCAATTCGGCATCCCGCCGCGCCATCAACCCGATCCCAAAGATCACCGCGTTCGTCGTCCCGTGCGTCGTCCCAAGCGGGATCACAAGCGCCCCCAAGTCCATCCGCGACAACGGCTTGGCCATCCTCAACTTCGTCGCACGAAGCTCTTCCGTCATCGTCTGCAACGCGTACCGATTGTTCGGCGCCCCGGGATACGGCTCGCCGTACACCGTCCCCCCATGGCACGAAAAACAGTTCATCGTCCATGACCGCGTCCCGTCCGTCGGGTCGGTCGTGACGACATACTGCAGCGGGTCGCCGGGCAATTTTTCCTGCGGCGTCTCCCCCCGCGGCGTCAACCCGTAACGTTCAAACGCCATCCTCCGCCGCCCCGCCGCATCCGCCTTGGCGGCCTGTTCCTTGAGCGGCTCGGGCCAACTTTGCCAAACGTTGTCAAAGACCTCCTCCGTGAAATCGGTCGGCAAAAACGGCGTGTCGACCAACAACCGATAACCCCGCGCCGGATCCCCCGCCACCGGCACCGTCTCACCCTTGGCTTCCCAACCCCAAAGGGCCAACAGCCCCATCAGCACGACACGACCCGACTTCAATAACAGTTCTCGGCCCCAGGCAGCCGAGTGACCCGCTCCCGGTTGCCCTACCGATCGTCCCCAGCGTTGCAGCACCATCTCGACTCCCCTTCGGATTATCCCAACCGAGAATTGTCCCCAACCGATCCGCACGCAGGATCCCTGACCCGAATCAATACGCCCCCGACTTCGCCGTCACCGAGACGTCGTTCACGTCATGCACCGCCGTCGGCATCGGCGGCAGATCGGCGACGCGACGGATGATCTCGCACGCCCGGCCGATCTCCGCCGACGACACGTCGAGGTGCGTGACCAATCGTATCGACTGCGGCCCGATCACAAAACTGTCGACCCCCGCGTCCTTCAGCGCCCCGGCGAACTGCGTTGCCGTCCCCCAATCGGGATCGATCGCGATCGCGACGATGTTCGTCTCGATCTCGCCACCGCCGAGGATCGAAAGCGCATGACAACTCACAACCGCCTCACCCAGCCGCTTGGCATGATGATGGTCTTCGATCAACCGCTCGCGATGATGCATCAGCCCATACAACGCCCCGGCGGCGATGATCCCCGCCTGGCGCATCGCCCCGCCGAACAACTTGCGGGCTCGCTTCGCCTCGGCGACGAATTCACGCGTCCCCGCCAGCGCCGACCCGACCGGTGCCCCCAACCCCTTGCTGAAACAGACGCTCACCGAATCGAACGGTCGCGCCAACTCCTCCACGCTCAGCCCCGTCGCCACCGACGCGTTCCACAACCTCGCCCCATCGACATGGCTCAATAGCCCGTTCTCCGCCGCCCAACGACAGATCCGCAGCACCTTGTCCTGCGGATACACCCGCCCGCCGGCCCGGTTGTGCGTGTTTTCCAAACAGACCAACCGCGTCCGGACGAAATGGAGATTGACCGGCCGAAGCAGCGGAAAGATCTGCTCCGGCTCCATCACCCCGCACTTGCTCTCGACCGTCCTGGCGACCAGCCCCGACAACTGGGCAAAGGCGGCCTGCTCGTAGTTGTAAATGTGCGAATTGCCATCGCAAATGAATTCGGTCCCGCGGTCGCAATGGACACGGATCGCGATCTGGTTCGTCATCGAACCGCTCGGCATGTAAATCGACGCTTCCTTGCCGAGCAGATCCGCCGTCATCGCTTCTAACCGCCGAACGGTCGGGTCGATGTCGATCAAATCGTCACCGACGTCGGCTTCGGCCATAAAACGCCGCATCCCTGGGGTCGGTCGGGTGACGGTATCACTCCTCAAGTCGATCATCTTTGCCGAATCTCTGGGTTTACGAACGGCCGAAACGGCGGATACTACTAAGGTACTGTACCGTCGCATCCGTGCCTGAATTCACCATCATCTTCCGCCCCCCGGCCATGATTTCAACCACCGGACCCGCCGAATTGTCGGCCCAGCCGATCACCCGCGTCGACGCCCGGCAGGGAGAAACCGACCTGTTGACGGCACTTCGCGAAAAATTAAGCCCCCGGGGCGATGTCGTTTCCCCCCGCGGCCGCGAATTGACGATCCGCGTCTTCGGCGAACCGTTCCCCCCATCCGCGGTGGTCGAAAGGATCTGCCGCGACATCCGCGTCGACGGGACCGCCGCGCTCCTGCGTTACACCGCCGCCCTCGATAACGCCGAACTCTCCCCCCAAACCCTCCGCGTCCCCGCCGAAGAGCTCGCCCAAGCCCACGCCTCGACCGACCCGGAACTCCTCGCCGCCATCCGCCGCATCCGCCAACGGATCGAGCGTTTCCAACAGAGCATCCTCCACCACGACGTGACGACCACCCCCGAGCCCGGCGTGTCGCTGACCCAGCGTTACCTGCCACTCCGCCGCGTCGGCGTCTGTGTCCCCGGTGGCGCCGCCGCCTACCCCTCGACCGTGCTGATGACCGTCGTCCCCGCCCAAGTCGCGGGGGTCGCCGAGATCGCCGTCGTCGCGCCGCCAACCCCGTTCGGCGCCTACAACCCGGTGATGCTGGCGACCTGCCACGAACTCGGGGTCCGTGAGGTCTACCGCTGCGGCGGCGCCCAAGCCGTCGCCGCCATGGCTTATGGCTGCGATGCCCTCCCCGCCGTCGACAAGATCGTCGGCCCCGGGAACCTCTTCGTCGCCCTCGCCAAAAAACAGGTCTACGGCGTCGTCGATATCGATTCGTTCGCCGGCCCCAGCGAAGTGATCGTCATCGCCGACGACACCGCCAACCCCGCCTACGTCGCCGTCGACATGCTCGCCCAAGCCGAACACTCCCCCGGCTCCGCGATCCTGATCAGTTGGTCCCAATCGCTGCTCGATCGCGTCGCTAGTGAACTCTCGGCACAACTCGCGACGCTCCAGCGCGGCGACCTGACCCGCGATGCCCTCCGCGATTTCGGCGCCCTGATCCTCGTCCGTGACGAAGCCCAAGCTTGCGAATTGACCGACCGCTTCGCCCCCGAACACCTCCACATCCAAACCGCCGACCCGCGCCGGCTGATCGCCAAAATCCGCAACAGCGGCGCGGCCTTCCTCGGCCACCACACCCCGGTCTCCTTGGGCGATTACGCCGCCGGCCCCAGCCACGTCCTCCCCACCGGCGGGACCTGCACCTGGGCCTCCGGCCTGTCTTGCAACAGCTTCCTCCGCAGCGGCAGCGTGATCGAATTCGACGAGCAGGCCTTCGCCCAAATCGCCCCCGATGTCCGCCGACTCGCCGAACAGGAAGGGCTCACGGCCCACGCCCGCAGCGTGACGATCCGCGAAAGCTAAACCATTTCGACCCCTTTCGGCTGGACTTTCCCGCCCCAGACCCCACACTTTCTGAATCGACCTCTCCTTCGCCGGTTCGACCCGCTACCCCATGACGCCCCCCTCGACGACGACCCCCAACCCCGCTTCGCCCCCCCCACCGGCCGAACAGCCGTCCCCCGCGGCGAAACGCTCGCCGTTCCGCGCGGCCCTGTCGCGGATGAAGCCGTACACCCCCGGCGAACAGCCGATCGGCGGCGAACTGATCAAACTCAACACCAACGAAAACCCCTTCCCGCCACCCCCCGCCGTCGTCGAAGCGATCCGCCAAGCCGCCTCCGGGCCGCTGAACCGCTACCCCAGCCCCACCGCGCAACCGTTCCGCGTCGCCGCCGCCGAAGTCCTCGGCCTCCCCGGCCCCGAATGGATCCTCGCGGGGAACGGCAGCGACGAAATCCTCACGCTGCTGGTCCGCGGCATGGTCGGCGAAGGGGAAAAACTCCGGCTCCCCGACCCCAGCTACATCCTCTACCGCACCCTCGCCGACATCCAAGGGGCTGCCTGGGAACAAATCCCCTTCCGTCCCGATTGGTCACTCCCCCCCGAATTTTCCCACAACGACCCGTCGCTGCGGCTGGTCCTCCTCCCCAACCCCAACAGCCCCAGCGGCACGATGATCCCCCCGGCCGATGTCGAGGCCGTTGCCCGCAAACTCGATTGCACCCTCGTGGTCGATGAGGCCTACGTCGACTTCGCCGATACGAATTGCCTCGACCTCGTCCGCCGCAACGAAAACGTCGTCGTCACCCGCACCCTCAGCAAGTCGTACGCACTGGCGGGCCTCCGCTTCGGCTTCCTCGTCGCCCAGCCCCACGTCGTCTCCGAACTCGCGAAGATCAAAGACAGCTACAACTGCGACGCGATCTCGATCGCCGCCGCCACCGCCGCCATCCGCAGCACCCACTGGCTCGCCGAAACCCGCGCGACCCTGATCGCCACCCGCCAACGGATGGCCAAACGACTTGCCGCCCTCGGCTTCGAGGTCACCCCCTCCCAAGCCAACTTCCTCTGGTGCCGCCACCCCAGCGGCCACCACCGCGCGATGTACGACCATTGCAAGGCCGGCGGCTACCTCGTCCGCTTCATGGATTACCCCAACTTCGGCAACGGCTTGCGGATCTCCGTCGGGACCGATCCCCAAGTCGATGCCTGCATCGACCTGCTCGAAGGATGGCTGAACCGACAATGACCCGCGCCGCTCGCATCGATCGCAAAACGAACGAAACGCAAATCGGCCTGAGCCTCACGCTCGATGGCTCCGGCGCTGGCAAACGCGCCAGCGGCATCGGCTTCCTCGATCACATGCTCGACCTCCTCGCCAAACACGCCGTGATCGATCTCGACATCTCGGCCCAAGGGGACCTCCACGTCGATCAACACCACACCGCCGAAGACATCGGCATCACGCTGGGCCTCGCCCTCGATCGCGCCCTGGGCGATCGCGCGGGGATCCGCCGCTACGGCCATTTCACCCTCCCGATGGACGAATGCCTCGTCACCGCCGCCGTCGACCTCGGCGGACGCTACGCCTTCGAATACCGCGCCCCGATCACGTCCCCCAAGATCGGTGACTTTGACAGCGAACTGATCGAACACTTCTGGCAATCGTTCGCCGCCAACGCGCGGTGCAACCTCCACGTGCTGCTGCACTACGGCCGCAACGGCCACCACATCGCCGAAGCCGTCTTCAAGGCGACCGCCCGGGCCCTCCGCATGGCCTGCGAACCCGACCCCCGCATGCCCGGCATCCCCAGCACCAAAGGGGTGCTTTAACCGCACTACCCAAACTCGCGTCCCCCCCCAACTTGTGCCCCGGCCCGAACAGCCCTTTAAAATCTTCGCGGCTGTCCGACTCCCGCGTGCGGATTATCTGCCAGCGCCCATTCGGTCGCGAATGGCGTTTCGACGCTCCAGCTCGCTAGCCAGCTCCGGCCGAAGCAACCCGGCAAACGGTTACTTTCAGGGCCGGGCGACTATAATCATATTGGACCGGTGTGCCGCATCCGCTCGCCCCGATCGAGCTGGCCCGGAAAAATAGGTCATCCCAGCAACGCTCCCATCGCCCCACTGCCAAAATTGCTCCGTCCCAAAAGCTTTTCATACGACACCCTTGTCTGGTTAGCGATCGGCCTTAGCCACGTCCCCTTGGTCGCCCTGTTATTTGGCGAACTTAATCGGGACAGGCCCCACTACGAGTTCGCGCCGCTCGTGCTCGCTTCCGCGGCTTGGTTCATTTGGGCCAGTTGGCCGGATTGCCCCTTCGTTTGGGGGTGGCGCGAACGGATCCTCTGCTATTCGCTGCTCGTCACCAGCTTGCTGGGCCTGACCGTCGCGACAGCTATCCTTTCCCCGCGGCTGGCAATGATGACCCTGCTCCTGGCCGTCGCGAGCTGGTGCATATGGAAAGTCGGTAGGCTCGGGATTTCGTCGCTCTTCCCCTGTTGGCTCTTGGCCTGGCTCGCGGTCCCGCCGCCGTTCCAATTGGACGCCAAGTTGATCCGTACGATGCAGACAATCACCAGTCGCTGCACCGGCTCGCTGCTGGACCTCCTCCGGATCCCCTACCTCCGCCAAGGGAATGTTTTCGAAATCGAGAACCGATCGTTGTTCGTCGCCGAGACGTGCAGCGGCGTCCACAGCCAACTCGTCCTGATCGCCGTTTCCGCGATCCTCTGCCTCGTCCTCCGACGCCCCTTGATCCACTCCCTATTGCTGATGCTCTCGGCGATCGTATGGTCGGTGATCGTCAACATCCTGCGGGTCTTGATCGTCGTGATCGCCGAGTCGCGTGGCATTTCGCTCAGCGAAGGTTGGATTCACGACGCGCTCGGTTACGCCGTCGCCCTTGTCGGCTTGGCACTGGTCTACTCGACCGACCAACTGATCGGCTTCGCGCTCGCCCCGATCACCGACGAATGGATCGAAGAAGATTTCCGCGTGGTGATCGACCCTGATGGCAAAATCGTCGACACCCCTGACTTCACAAAGAAGATCGACTACCGCTTCTGTGGCCTCTGGAACCGGTTGACCCTCTTTCCCAAAGCGCACACTTGGCCGGCGACGGAATCCGCCCCGTCGTCAAAGCGTATTTTTCCGATCATCCCCTTCGGCCTCGCCTTCGTCCTGCTAGGGATCGCTGGTTCCACGCTGTGGCAGCTCACCCGATTTATTAATCGGGATAGCTTCTCTGATGCGGAGTTACTGTACGCCCGGCTGGACGGCAACACCCTCCCCGAAACGATCGACAACCTGACACGCCAAAAACACGTTAAAGAACAGCGCGACCGGAGCAGCTCCGACGGGATGTATTCCCACTCATGGCAGTACTCCTCACCGACGGAACTCGTCGGCTATGGGATGGATTTTCCTTTCGTCATCTTCCACGATTTGACCCTCTGCTACTACATCAAAGGATGGCGGGTCGATTCAAAGACCAACCGCGAAGAACAAGGCGTCGACCCCTACATCGAAGTCGTCATGAAACGCGGGCTCAACGAATGGTCGATCCTCCATTTCTCACTCCACTCGGCCGACAAACAATCGCTCGATAACGACCGTTCGCCGATTGATGAAATGCTGGCGAGGATGGAGGCCAACCCGATCGCGCGTCGCATCCGCGGCCTCGATCTCCTCGAAATCAACGTCCCGTCGTATCAGTTCCAGCAATTCACCCGAAAGCCGCTGGAACCGACGGATGATGACCTTAAAAGATATCGCGAACTCTTCCTATCAGCGCGCCAGCTATGGCTTCAAAGCAACGCCTTTGACCAGCCCGATGCCATCCCATCCTCGCTTTCACTTGTGAAACCGCCCTCCCGCCAAAACTTATGGTAACCACCCCAGCTTCACCCCAAGCTCACGACGAAGAACTGACGTTCTTGGAGTCGGCCTTTGTGATCCTGCAGACCCCTTTTCGGTGGCTCGGGATCTGGGCAACCAGCCGATCGTTGAAACCGCTGCTCTTCGCCCTCCCCGCGATCCTGTCGGCCCTGCTGTTCCTGATCGTCTTGCTCCTGGCCTACCTCGTGCCCAAGCCCGAATTGGCCATGATGTACAAAAAGCTCGCCGCCGACGCGATCGATAATGGGAATTCGGAGCAAGGCTTTCGGTGGTTGCAACGCGTGTCTCAACTGACCCCCGAAGACGGGCAACCGATGTTTTTGCTCGCCCAGTCGATGATGAAACAAGGGGATTACGCCCTGGGTATGGACCTGATCCAAAGGATCGCCCCTAGGAGCGGGTCCGGATACCCCGATGCCCATTACTGGTTGGCGCTTCAGATCTTCGATTCGCCCGATGACCCCACGAAGCAGCAACTACAAGAACTACAACATCACCTGACCGAGGCGGCGAAAGAACCTCGCCTCGCCGGTGACGCCTCCGCCATGCTCGGTGACCTGGCGATGCGTAGCGGACATCCGGAAGAAGCAGTCGAGCTTTACACCAAAGCCCGCAAAGTCGACATGGTTTGGTCCTCCAAACTCGTGCCAACGCTCCTCTCGTTGGGCCGCAAGAAGGAAGCCATCATCGCCGCCGAAGAAGCCCGCGAGCACTTCCGCAAAGTCGTACTTGACGATGCCAATAACGCCCAAGCCAGGATCCAGTGGGCTCGCTACGCGACAGCGATCGGCGATTACGCCGAAGCCGAAATCGCCCTCCGCGCCGGCCAACAGCTCACCCCAGCCCCAGAAATCGACCAAGCCCTCTCGGCACTCTTCGTCTCCCGATTCGATGACAAATACCAGGGAGGTGTCGACGATCAAAAACCCGATGGCGGCGAAATCGATTTCAGCGCCGGCTTGCAATACCTCGAACAAGCCCTCCGGCTCGATCCCAACAACGCCGCCGCCCTCACCCGGTTGCCGTTCATCGCCCAAGCCTCCGCCGAACTTCGCAACGATGTCAAAACCAAGCTGGAAGGCGCGCTACAAAACCAACAAGCAAGTTCGATCGTCCACTTCGGACTCGGGGTCATCGAATCGCTCGATGGAAAACCAGACGCCGCCAAACTTCACTTCGAACTCGCGTCCGCCCAAGGCCTGCAAACGGCCCAATTGATGAACAACCTCGCCTGGTCGATCGCCTACTCCGATACACCAACGCTCGATACCGCACTCGAACTCGCTAACAAAGCCCTCGAGATGCAGCCCAACCGCGGCGAAATCCTCGACACCCGCGGGCATATCTTCGCGAAAATGGGTCGATACAAAGACGCGATCGCTGATCTGGAACTGGCAATCCCTCAACTCGCCCGACCCGACCGCGCAAGACGCTTGCTGCAAGAATGCTACAGCAATCTCTCAAGCCAGGCGGCACCAGAAAACACGAATTGAATGGAGTGTAATTGCCATTCCACATCGGTTTAATAAGAGAAAACTTGGTTTAACGAGACCAAGTCTGATGCACAAGAAATGACCGACCGATTCGCAACCGCGAACCTGGTAAACCGATCAAACAGCCGACTCGACCGGAGCCACGACCGTCACGGCCTTCTTCTTGAGCCTCTTGCGGGCCGCAGCAGCCACACTGGCCAATCCCATTCCCATCAATGCCATTGACGACGGCTCGGGAACCGAATGGAGCTG
>JBEIRZ010000450.1:0-3514 GCA_040375695.1 Planctomycetaceae bacterium | reverse complement strand
GTGATCAGCCGCTTGTTTTCTGCCAACCGCTCCAAAAGGTCGTCAGGACATCGACCGGGTGCGACGTGATGCGATGCGGCAATCGCTTTGGCGTGGCGTTCGAGCTGTTCGACACTGTAGAGCTCGGCGCGGAGAGGCGGCTCGACAACAGAAGAGTTTGCGGTGAGCTTTGAGCGCGTTATATGACGCAGCGCGGTGAACCAAGCTCGTGTTAAACTATTCCAAAACTCATACACGTGTCCTCTTCAATGCTCTAAGAGCAAAATAACTCCGCGATGCCCAAAAATGCACGATGCCATCCGCTGTACTCTTCGATAGCTGCGATTGATGATCTCAAGCTGTTGCTTGTGGGTGCTCACCAAGCTTGGCGTTCGGCTTGTCCCGCGAAGAGGTAACTTACGGACAACAATGCCCTGAAGTTGTTAACAGTTCCCCGCCTGAAAGGAGTCAATTTCTAAGGGGTTGGAGTGATGTCAGGTGAGGACAAACGCTGGCTCTCAGGGAGCTGCAAAATCATCTTATAGGTAATCGATCGCGCTGCGATAGGCACTCGTCGGTTCGTATGGCGGAACCCGCCATGGGAGTATCAGGTAACGCCCGATTCCATTCGTGCATACTTGCTGATCCGACCGCAATTGATGCTCGTCGCTGGCGAGCAGATTCGGGGTGCGTGTCAGGGATTTCCCATTGAACGGGTCGCTTGGGTTCGGGCCAGCCGGAGAGTAGGCAGGCAGCCTTAGCCCGCGGCTAAGACGCAAAGCAAGAAAATCGAATCCCGAATCCCGGGTACGACCCCACTGGGCCGTGGATGGTTCGAAGGTGGGCAAGCGACAGGAACAAATCGCTCAGGGAGAATCCGACCCGCGGACGCCTGTCATGCTGTGCCCCCGCGGTCGATAGGCTAGCGCCTTTTCGCTTGAGGGGGTGCGATTGGCAGTAATTGGGTAGAGTGGCCACCGGGGTCGTACCCGGTTTTCGGTTTTCGCCGTGAACGCGGTTTCCGGCGCGGCGGGGTCATTTATTCCCGTTTGGTGGCAGGGGCGTCTGTGGCGAGGGGGCAGCAGATCAGTTCGTTGTCGCTGCGAACGAAGATCGCGCGATCGGCGTAGGCCGGGGGGGCCCAGACGACACCTTCGTTGCGGCGGTTGAGTTGGACCGTGGTCGGTTCGATCACTTGGGCCCGAGAGAGGACTTCGACGCCCGTGGGCGAAAGGCGGGTGACGAGTAATTCGCCCTGTTCGTTCAGCATCCAGACGCGGTCGGATTGCTGGACCATGTGGATCGTCGCCCAGCGGTTACGTCGGACGAGCGATTGGTCTTCCCAGAGGCGTTCGCCGGTCGCGGCATCGAGGCAACGGAATTCGCCGTAGCTGTCGACGCCATAGACATGGTCGCCCTGGAAGATCGGGTTGCTGATGATCGATTGCAACGCTTCGGTCTGCTGTTCGCTGGGCCCGCATTTCTTCCAGACGAGTTCGTAGGCGACGCGGTCCTTGGGGGTGCGAAGCATCACCGAGCCGTCGTAGAACGACGAGACGAAGAGCCGGTCGCCGGAGACGATCGGGGTGGCGATCCCGATCGGCATTTTGTTGGGCGGGAAGGGGAAGTTCCAGAGCACATCGCCGCCGCGCGGGTCGAGCCCGGAGATGCTGTCGCCGGTCCAGCAGACGAGGACATCGCGATCGGCTTGGCGGATCACGACGGGGGTCGAGTAGGACGCGCGGTCCGGGAGGGCCTTCCAAACTTCTTTGCCCGTTAGTTTGTCGAAGGCGACGATGCAGGCGTTGTCTTTGCCACCGACCTGTTGGATCACCAGGTTGTCGTAAATGATTGGCGCGGCGGCGATCCCCCAGATCGGCATCGCGATTTGGTATTCGGCATTCAGGTCGCGTTTCCAGATCACCTTGCCGTCGCTGGCGCTGAGGCAGTGGAAATGCCCCATCGAACCGACGGCGTAGGCGCGATCGCCATCGATGGTGACCGCGGCGCGGGGGCCGGCGCGGTAGCTGATCGTGTAGGGGGCGTCGTAGGCGTAGGTCCAAAGTGACTTGCCCGTTTCGGCGTCGAAGCACAGGACGCGTTCTTGGTCCCCATCGCCGGTTTGCAATTCGGCGGTCGCGCGGTCGGTGATGTAAACGCGGCCGTCGGCGACGGTCGGGCCGCTGTAACCGGAAGCGACCTTGGCCGTCCATTTGCGTGGCAGTTGCCCGGCGGGGAGTTTATCGAGGATCCCGGTTTCGCGCCACACGGCGTCACGCTGTGGCCCACGCCACTGTGGCCAATCATCCCCATGGGCGGCGTCGCGATGCGATAGGATCGATAGCGCGGCACAGAACGTCGTCAGGATCACCAGGCGGAGGCGGGGCATCAATGCGTCGAGGTTCGATTTCGTGTGCGACATGGCGGGGGCTTGAAAGGGAGGGAGCGTTCGGGGTTCGTAGATCCGTCGGTGGTTGAAACCGAGGCTTTGGGATCAAGTGATCGGTCGAGAACGAGAGTCTATCAGATCGCGGGGGATGGCGAGGCGACCGGGGCAGCGGTTGGTGGAGTTGGTAGGTTGGAATTTGCATTCAAGGAGGTCGATCGTCCGCCGAGGAGGGCCGGGAGTAGGGTCAGGTTGGTCAGCGTCCCGGTCACGAGTGCGGCGGCGGTGAGGATCCCGAAGGTTGCCGTGGGGACGAATTCGCTCATCGCTAAAACGCTGAAGCCGACGACCAGCGCGATCGTCGCCATCAGCAGCGGCAGGCCGATCTGTTTTTGGGCGTAGAGTGTGGCGTGCAAGGGGGTGCGGCCGCGGGCGATTTTGCGTTGGTAGTTGCTGACGAAGTGGACCGAGCCGTCGATCGACAGCCCGATCGAGACCGCAGCGATCATCGCCGCCCCCATGTTCATCTTGATCCCCAGCGCGCCGAGGATCGCGAGGACCGCGAGGACGGGGAGGATGTTGGGAATCAGCGCGATCGACGCGAGCGTGAACGATCGCATCGCCAGGACCAACAGCGACCAGACCAACACCGCCGACAGCAGTAGGCAGAGCCATTGGTCGCCGATCAGTTGGGAAACGACGCGGGCGAGGAGGACGTAATACCCCGTCACGCGACCGGGCCGCGACGGGTGGGCGGCATCGAAACAGGCGGCCCACTGGGGCGAGGAGGTCTGTTCTTGGACGACGCGTTCGACCTCGCGGATCATCGCGATCTTCGTTTCGGCGGGGATGTGTTCTTGGCTACGGAGCATGATCCGAAGCTTCCGCTGGTGAGGTTCGGCCGCGGGGGCGGATTGGGGTGCCGCGTCATCGGGGTTCGGAGTTGTCGATGGGGATGGTTGATCGGCTGTTTGCGGCTTGGGTTTGCGGGGGACGAGCAGCGCGTCGCTGAATTCGGGGATGGCGGTCCGCATCCCGGCGAGGCGCGCCGATGGGGGTGCGAAGCGGAGCAGCGTGATGCTGCTGGCGATCTTGTCGGCGTCGGCGAGGCTGAGGACTTTGGTCAGGCGTTGGCCGTCGATTTCGATC